>NZ_DASZUF010000082.1:0-12374 GCF_035547795.1 Nocardioides sp. | reverse complement strand
CCGACCTGCGCATCGACACCGGGTCGCTGCCGCCGTTGAACGAGACCGCCGCCTACGCGACCGACTTCGGCGCCGAGACGACCACGACCCTGCCGGTGGTCAACACCGGCAAGCGGCGGGCGGACGGCGCTCGGCGTACCGGCACGCTGATCCGGCGGATGCCCTCGACTCCGATGCTGGTCGGCGTCGCCGCCCTGGCGATCTCCGTCGGCGGCGCCGTCACCGCGGCCCACACCAAGCTCGCGCCCGCCTCCTCGGGTCGGTTCGTCGCCGCCAGCGCGCTCACCGGCGCCAGTGACGTCGGTCGGGTCGGCACCCACCGGGCCACCACCGTCTCCCGCAACGCGGACCGCGAGGCGCTCGCCGACCAGGCCGCCAATGCCGCCGCGCAGCGGGCCGCGACGCTCGACCAGCTCGACACCAAGGCGGCCGCCCGGGACAAGTGGATGGCGGCCAACCAGTGGGGCCTGCCGATCCAGGCCGGCGAATACCACCTCACCGGCCGCTTCGGCGACGTCAGCGGGCTGTGGGCCACGGTCCACACCGGGCTCGACTTCGCCTGCCCGACCGGCACGCCGATCCACGCCGTCGCTGGCGGCACCATCACCGACATCGGCTGGGCCGGCTCCTACGGCAACCGCACCGTCGAGACGCTGCCCGACGGCACCGAGCTGTGGTACGCCCACCAGTCCCGCTTCGGCGCGACCGTCGGCGAGAAGGTCACCGAGGGCGAGGTCATCGGCTACGTCGGCTCCACCGGCAACACCACCGGCCCGCACGTCCACCTCGAGGTCCGTCCCGGCGGCGGCGACCCGGTGGATCCCGACCCGGCGCTCAAGGCGCACGGGATCGACCCCGACGCGAACCAGTAGCTTTTCGAAGCGGACCTTCAGGTCGGGTTCACCGCACCATCAGCAGCCCGCGTCACCGTGGAATGCATGACGACGCTTGCCACCCCCGCCTCCCCGGCGTACCCCCGTGTCATCGGGCGCCTCCGCATCCGCGGGTGGAAGCACCCCTCGACCGGGCTGCTCCTGCTGGCGACCTCGGTGCTGTACCTGTGGTCGCTGTCCGCCTCCGGCTACGCCAACTCCTTCTACTCGGCGGCGGCGCAGGCCGGCGCGCAGAGCTGGAAGGCGTGGTTCTTCGGCTCGCTCGACGCGGGCAACGCCATCACCGTCGACAAGCCGCCGGCGGCGCTGTGGCTGACGGGGCTCTCGGTGCGCGTCTTCGGCCTCAGCTCGTGGAGCATCCTGGTGCCCGAGGCGCTGGTGGGTGTGGCCACCGTGCTCGTGGTCCATCTCGCGGTGCGCCGCGTCGCCGGTCATCGGGCCGGCCTGCTCGCCGGTGCGATGACCGCGCTGACGCCCTCGGCGGCGCTGATGTTCCGGTTCAACAACCCCGACGCGCTCCTGCTCCTGCTGCTCACCCTCGCGGGCTACGTCGTCCTGCGCGCGACCGAGAAGGCCTCGGGCCGCCTGCTGCTCCTGGCCGGAGCGCTGATCGGGTTCGGGTTCCTGACCAAGATGCTCCAGGCGTTCCTGGTGCTGCCAGCGTTCGCGCTGGTCTACCTGATCGCCGCGCCGACGACGCTGCGCCGCCGGATCCTGCACCTGCTCGGCGGCCTGGCCGCCGTGGTGGTGAGCCTGGGCTGGTGGGTGGCGATCGTCTCGCTCGTGCCCGCCTCCTCGCGACCATACGTCGACGGCTCGACCTCGAACTCCATCCTGCAGCTCGTCTTCGGCTACAACGGCTTCGGGCGGCTCACCGGCGACGAGACCGGCGGGCACGGCAACGCCGGCTTCTCCAGCGGCGTCGGGTTCCTTCGCCTCTTCCAGGGCGTCTCCGGCGGCATGGTCGCCTGGCTGCTGCCGGCCGCGCTCCTCCTGCTGCTCGCCGGCGTGGTGGCCCGCGGCCGTGCCCCACGCACCGACCCGCTGCGAGCCGCCCTGCTGCTCAGCGGCGGCGCGATGGTCGTCACCGGCCTGGTCTTCTCCTTCATGGCCGGCATCTACCACGACTACTACACCGTGGCGCTCGCACCGTGGATCGCGATGACGGCCGTCCTGGGGGCGGTCGCGCTCTGGCACCGGCGCCGCCTGCTCCTCGCCCGCCTGGGCCTGGCGGCAGCGCTGGCAGGCAGCGTCGCCTGGGCGATCGTCCTGCTCGGGCAGTCGCACCAGCAGCCGTACGGCGCCCTGCGCTGGGTCGTGCTCGCGCTCGGCATCGTGGGCATGGCGGCATTGCTGCTGCGCTGGCACCTCCGCCTGACTCCGATCGCGCTCGCCGCCGGCGTGGCGGCGCTGCTGATCGGCCCGGCGGCGTACTCCCTGCAGACGGTGGGCACCGCCCACACCGGCTCGATCGTGACGGCGGGGCCAGCCCGGGCCACTGGTTTCGGCGTCGGCTTCCCGGGTGGTGCGCCCGCCAGGACGGGCGGGTTCGCGGCCCGTGGCGGGTTCCGTGGGGGCTTCGGCGGCTTCCCGGGCGGCTTCCCGGGCGGCGGACCGGGTGGCGGACCGGGTGGCGGCTTCGGCGGCAGCCGCGTCGGAGGCGGCCTGCTCGGCGGCACCAGCGTCGACGGCAGCCTGACCAGCCTGCTGACCCAGGACGCCTCGTCGTACACCTGGAGCGCGGCGGTGGACGGAGCACAGAACGCGGCGAGCTACGAGCTGGCGACCGGCACCTCGGTGATCGCGATCGGCGGGTTCAACGGCACGACGCCAGGGCCGAGCCTGGCGCAGTTCGAGACATGGGTCTCCGAGGGCAGGGTCCACTACTACATCGCCAGCGGCGGCTTCGGCGGCGGGACCGGCTCCACGGCCGGCGAGATCCAGCAGTGGGTCGCTCAGCACTTCTCCGCCACCACCGTCGGTGGGACCACCGTCTACGACCTCACCCAACAGACCGGCACGAGCAGCACCGGCGACGCGGGCACGACCGGGACCAACGCATGAGCACCGCCTCCGACCGTGCTCCCGGCGTGGCCGACGCGACCATGGTCGCGACCGCGGTGGAGGTGGTGATCCCGGTCTACAACGAGGAGCGCCAGCTGGCTGCCTCGGTCCACCGGGTGGCCGAGTTCCTCCGCGCCGAGCTGCCCTACAGCCACCGGATCCTGATCGTCGACAACGCCAGCACCGACGGAACCTGGGCGGTGGCACGCCGGCTCGAGGCCGAGCTGCCCACCGTGGAGGCGCGGCGGCTGGAGCAGAAGGGCCGCGGCCGGGCGCTGCGGGCGGCCTGGTCGGCCTCCTCCGCGGACGTGGTCTGCTACATGGACGTCGACCTGTCGACCGACCTGCGCGCCTTCCTGCCGCTGGTGGCGCCGCTGCTCAGCGGCCATTCCGACGTCGCGATCGGCTCCCGGCTCCACCGCGACAGCCGGGTACGACGCGGGCCCAAGCGCGAGGTGATCTCGCGCGGATACAACCTGCTGCTGCGCGTGCTGCTGGGCGCGACGTTCTCCGACGCCCAGTGCGGGTTCAAGGCGGTCCGCGCCGATGTCGCCCGGGCGCTGCTTCCGCAGATCCGGGACGACGAGTGGTTCTTCGACACCGAGCTGCTCGTGCTGGCCCAGCGGGCCGGTTTCCGGATCCACGAGGTGCCGGTGGACTGGGTCGACGATCCCGACTCACGGGTGAAGATCGTGACGACCGCGCTCGCGGACCTGCGCGGCATCGCCCGACTGCGCGACGGGCTCGGGCTGGCCTCGTTCCTCGGCATCGGGCTGGCCAGCATGCTGGCCTACCTGGTGCTCTACCTACTGCTGCGTCAGGTCGCCCCGGCACAGCCGGCCAACCTGCTGGCCCTGGTGATCACCGCCGTGGCCAACACCGCCGCCAACCGCCGCCTGACCTTCGGCGTCCGCGGACGAGATGGGCTCGCCCGACATCATCTGGCCGGTCTCGGGGCGTTCCTGTGCGGGCTGGCGCTGACCAGCGGGGCGCTGTGGTGCCTGCACCAGCTCGGCCGGCCCACCCGGCTGCAGGAAGCCACCGCGCTGGTGCTCGCCAATCTGTCCGCAACAGTGTTGCGCTACGGCGTTCTGCGCCGGGCGATCGGCGGCGTCAGAGCCTGGTGACCGGCGCATAGCGCAGCAGCAGCCGCTTGACACCCTGGGTGCCGAAGTCGATCGAGGCGACGGCCTTCTCCCCCACGCCCTCCACGCTGACCACACTGCCCAGCCCGAACGAGTCGTGGGTGACCCGGTCACCGGGCTCCAACGTCGGCACCTCGCGAGCGGGCTTGGCCTTCGACGCCGCGTCGGCCCGGATCGCCGCCGAGGAGAAGTTACGCCGACCGGCGCCGGTGATCGTGCCGAAGCCGCTGCCGAACCGCTCCCCGGTCAAGTCGGTGCGTCCCCACTGCGTCTGGGCCGCTTCGGTACGGCGCCAGTCGACCAGGTCGATCGGCAGCTCGTCCAGGAACCGCGAGGCGGGGTTGTGCGAGGGCGCACCCCAGGCCGAGCGGACCACGGCACGGGAGACGTAGAGGCGCTCACGGGCGCGGGTGATGCCGACGTACGCCAGCCGACGCTCCTCCTCCAGCTCGGTGCCGTCGCCGAGGGCGCGGGCGTGCGGGAAGACGCCGTCCTCGAGGCCGGTGAGGAAGACGACCGGGAACTCCAGGCCCTTGGCGGTGTGCAGGGTCATCAGCGTGACCACACCCTCCTCGCCCTCGGGGATCTGGTCGGAGTCGGCCACCAGCGCGACCCGCTCGAGGAAGTCGTCCAGCCCTGGGGAGACGATGCCGGCGTCCACATCCGCCGGGTCGGCGGACGGCCCGGCGACAGGGTCGTCGGAGAACTCTCGGGCGACCGCGACCAGCTCGGCGAGGTTCTCCACCCGGGTGGCGTCCTGCGGGTCGTCGCTGGCCTCGAGCTCCTCCAGGTAGCCCGATCGGGCCAGCGTCGACTCCAGGATCACGTCGGGCCGCTCGCCACCGGCCACCATCGACTGCAGCTCGGTGATCAGACCGACGAACGCCCTGATGTTGGCGGCGCTCCGGGTGGCCAGCCCCGGTGCGTCGTCGGCGCGCTGCAGTGCCTCCCAGAAGCTGAGCCCGTCCCGGGCGGCCAGCGCGTCGACGCACTCGACGGCGCGGTCGCCGATGCCGCGCTTGGGCGTGTTGAGGATCCGACGCAGGCTGACCTGGTCGGCCGGGTTGGCCAGCACCCGCAGGTAGGCCAGCGCGTCGCGGACCTCGCGGCGCTCGTAGAACCGCACGCCGCCGACGACCTTGTAGGGCTGGCCGGTGCGGATGAAGACCTCTTCGAAGACACGCGACTGCGCGTTGGTGCGGTAGAAGACCGCGACATCGCTGGCCCGGTGTCCGGCGTCCACCAGCTTGTCGATCTCGTCGCTGACGAAGCGCGCCTCGTCGCGCTCGTCGTCGGCGACGTACCCCACGATCCGCTCGCCGTCCCCCGCGTCGCTCCACAGCCGCTTCTCCTTGCGGCTCTTGTTGTGGGTGATCACCGCGTTGGCGGCGGTCAGGATGGTCTGGGTGGAGCGGTAGTTCTGCTCCAGCAGCACGCTGGTGGCGTTGGGGAAGTCCTGCTCGAAGTCGAGGATGTTGCGGATGTTGGCGCCGCGGAAGGCGTAGATCGACTGGTCCGCGTCACCCACGACCATGAGCTCGGCCGCCTCGCTGCGCGGCTGGTCGTCCTCCTCCATCGGGTCCGCGCACAGCTCGTGGATGAGGGCGTACTGGGCGTGGTTGGTGTCCTGGTACTCGTCCACCAGCACATGCCGGAAGCGCCGCCGATAGGTCTCGCGCACCTCCGGGAACTGGCGGAACAGGTGCACCGTGGTCATGATCAGGTCGTCGAAGTCCAGCGCGTTGGCCTCGCGCAGCCGACGCTGATAGAGCGTGTACGCCGCCGCGTAGGTCTCCTCCAGGTTGTTGCGGGCGTCCTTGGTCGCGTCCTCGGCGTCGCGCAGCTCGTTCTTCTGGTCGCTGACCCAGTTGAGCACCTGGGCCGGCTGGTAGCGCCTCGGGTCGAGGTCGAGCTCGTTCACCACCAGCGTCATCAGCCGCTTCTGGTCCTGGGCGTCGTAGATCGAGAAGTTCGACTTGTAGCCGAGGTTGCCGATCTCCTTGCGCAGGATCCGCACGCAGGCGCTGTGGAACGTGCTCACCCACATGATCCGGGCGCGCTTGCCGACCAGCTCCTCGACCCGCTCCTTCATCTCGGCGGCGGCCTTGTTGGTGAACGTGATCGCCAGAATCGAGCCCGGGTGGGCGCCGCGCTGACTGATCAGCCAGGCGATCCGCCGGGTGAGCACCCGGGTCTTGCCCGAGCCCGCACCCGCCACCACGAGCAGCGGCGCTCCCTGATGCGTGACGGCCGCCCGCTGCGGCTCGTTCAGCCCCTCCAGCAGCTCCTCGGCGCTCGGCCCGCGACGGGCCGGCCGGGACTCCTCGGACAGGGCGAACAGGGCGGCGGGATCCGGTGAACTCATGGTTGGGACCAAGCCTAGGCGACCGAGGGAGGTGGTTTGCCGTGCCGGGGGACGGGGAAGTCTCCGGGCACCGACCGAACAAGGAGAAGAACGCCATGGCGCTGCACGGCGAAGATCTCGGGGCCGAGCTGGCCAACATCTGGCACGACGGCAAGAAGGTGTTGCCGAAGGTCGCCGACGACTACCACACTGCCTGGCTCAACACGCCGGTCTCGATCAGCGGCTACACCACCCGCGGCGGCGGCCTGGGCACCGACCCGGGGCCGACCTTCGACGCGGTCCTCAACCACCTCAACAACGTCACCTCGCACACCGAGACGGTGCTCGACGGCGTCGGCCAGGCCCTGGTGTGGACCGCGGACATCTACGCCGAGACGGACGCGAGCGCGAAGGCGACGTTCGACGCGCAGAAGAACCAACTGTGAGGAACCAGCGATGACCTTCGACGTGAGCGAGCTCCCCGGGCGTGCGCAGGACCTCCTGACCGCCTACAACAACGCGATGATGGAGATGATGGCGTCCGCCGGCGCCTACGGGTACGTGCCGCCGACCGACGACGGGACCAGCTCGAAGATCCTCAACATCTACAACGACTTCCTCTCGATCCCCGACCCCGACCAGTTCGGTTGGATCACCGACGACCTGCTGAACGCCATGAAGCAGGTCGCCGCCGACGGCACGTCCTCGTCGAACACCGGCGACTCGAGCATCACGTTCTCCAACAAGGACCTGGACGGCCTCAAAACCTCCGGCGACGAGCTGGAGAACTGGACCGGCGTCGCGGCCAAGAAGTTCAAGTCCGACTACGCGGACGTGTTCCCGAGCATGGTGCACGCGCACTACTCGTCGTACCTCATCCTGCGACACGCGGTGGCCGCGGAGGCCGCGGTCTGGAAGACAGTCCGCGACGACCTCGACAAGCTCTCCAACGACGCCATCCACGCGATGAAGCACGTCAACGACTGCCACCCCAACTGGAAGGTCATCCTCGAGGTGGCCGGCGCCGTGGCGGCGATCGCCCTCGCGCTGCCCAGCGGCGGCACGTCGCTGGCGGTGGACGCCGCGGCGACCGCCTCGGTCGAGGGCATCACCCTCACCGCCGAGGCCACCGCCGCGATCAGCGAGGGCGGCTACAACGCCTGGAACGCCGTCACCGCGGGCGTGACGGTGGTGTCCACCGGCATGGACGTGGTCGGCTCGGGCGGAGGCAAGACCGACCAGTACGGCGTCGACTGCGGCAGCCCGGACCAGATCATCAGCTCGCTGGGCTCGGTGCTGGGCAAGATCAAGGACTACATCAAGTCGCAGGAGGCCAAGATCGTCGCCGACCTCCTCGGACTGCTCAGCGACATCGACTCGCACAAGGACGTCTTCCTGCTGCCCGTGCCCGACCTGGCCAACGCCACCAAGAGCAAGGTCACCACCGAGATGGGACACCCCTACTGATGTCGACCGTCATCGACTTCGACCGCGCCTGGGCGGACACCGAGATCCAGGTCGTCTCCCCGAACGAGCAGATCTTCCTCACCCTCGTCGGCGACGCCGAGGTCCGGGTCTCCTTCGCCCACGGGTACGTCGAGCGTACGTCCTACGCGCTCATGGTCGAGCAGTTGGTGCGGCTGGGCCGCGCCGCGTTCGCCGCCCGGACCAAGGCGTTCTACGCGCTGCGCAGCGAGGAGGCCGGCGAGCCGGTCGAGCCGGGGACGACCGGCTACTCCGAGGAGAGCCGCGAGTACTTCCGCCGGCTCGCCGAGCTGGCCGCGGAGGGATCGAGCGCGGACGGGTCCGTGCGGGTGGCCTCGGTCGGCATGACCGAGTTCACCGTGGCCTTCTCGCCCTCACTGCTGGACTCGCTCGGGCCCGAGGGCCTGGCATCGCGCCTCAGCGAGGCGGGCACCGCGCTGGTGCATGACCAGCTCGCGAAGGTGGCCCGGCTGAAGCTGGACGTCTACTACCCGGATCTGCGCCGATGAGGCGGGCAGCGGGCGTCGTGGCCGTGACCCTGGCCGCAGGCCTCGGACTGGTCGGTTGCGGGAGTGGGAGCGGCGCGCAGGCCGGCGCCGGCAGCGTGGTCCGGACCGAGGACGCTCCGCAGGGCACCACCGCGACCCTGATCGCACCGTCCGGAACGGCCCGGGTGACGGTGGGCAAGCCGGTCCAGACGATCACCAAGGACCACGCCAGCGATCTCAAACAGCACCGGGCTCCCGACGGCGGCGCCTTCGTGCCGGTGACGTGGGCCTGGACGTTCAACTCCGGCTTCCCGCTCACCAACGTCGGCGTGACGGATCACCCCACCTCGATCTCGCTGATCGCGGGCGGGAAGAGCTACCACCTCGACACCATCGGCAGCTCCTTCGGCAATGCCCTGCCGGAGTACGTCGCGGTGCCGACGACCAAGGACCTCAAGGTCGGGCTGACCTACGACGGCCTCACCCAGACCTTCGACGTCGCCACCGGGAAGCGCGACGCGGGCGTCGCCGAGGCGCTCTACAACCCACAGCCGCAGACCGTCGACTGCAGCCAGGGCTGGAAGACCTCGATCGCCATCAAGGCGCCGATGGACTGCAAGCTGCAGGTCGCCACGGTGCCGTGGGCCGGCAGCTGGGCCAGCTCGGGTCACGAGTACGTCGTGGTCGACGCCGACATCCGGCCCTACCCGCTCGAGATCCACCAGGGCTCGCACTACGCGCGCTACGACGTGCGAACCGTCACCGACGCGAGCACGGTGGACGGCGTCGGCGCACGCCAGCCGTTCCAGCAGGACTCCTCCGCGCCGTACGCGATGACCGGCACCTCGGTCTTCGACGTACCGACCGGTGCGCACACCCTCGACCTGGAGCTCGACTACGCGCTGCAGAAGGGCGGCCAGACTGGCCCCGGGACCTACCCGCTCAGCCCGAAGGTGACCTTCTCCCGCAGCGTGCCGCTCTCCTAGGCCACCAGGCGCAGCCGCCGGACGTCGGCGGAGAGCAGCGCGACCAGGGACGATCCGCCGATGACGACCGCGACCACGACCAGCCAGCGGTCGAAGCCGACCGCCTCGGCGATCGGGCCGGTCAGCGCCAGCCCCAGCGGGCGCGCGATGAACGAGCCGACGATGTCGAAGGAGTAGACCCGGGAGAGCTTCTCCTCGGGGACGTTCTGCTGGATCGAGAGGTCCCAGAAGACCGAGAAGATGGAGAGCCCGACACCGTGCACGAGCGCGCCGGCCCACACCACCTCCGGTCGGTCGGCCAGGGCCATCGCCAGCGGGAAGAGAGCGGTGGTGGACAGCAACGCGGTGCCGGCCCCGAGCGCGTGCCGCGGCCGCCAGCGCAGGCAGATCAGACCGCCGACGACGAACCCCGCCATCAGGAACGCCAGCGCGGCGCCCCAGTCGGAGCGGCCCATCCCGACGCCGACCACGATCGGCCCGAGCACGCTCTGCGCCCCACCGTAGAAGAGGTGGTAGAGCAGCGCCTGCCCGATGAGCAGCCACAGCCAGGCGTGGCGCAGCACCTCGCGCGCCCCCTCGCCGAGGTCGGCCAGCATCGACTCCCGGCGCGCCGACGGCCTCGCGGCGGCCAGCCGCATCCGAGCGAAGCAGCCCGCCGCGAACGCGAATGTCGCGGCGTCCACCATGATCGACCAGCCCGAACCCGCGACGGCGACCAGGACTCCACCCAGGGCGTACCCCACGGTGGTGCCGGCCTGCTGCGCGAGGGAGCGTACGGCGACCGCCCCGGCGAGCTCGGAGTCGGGGACCGTCAGCCGCGTCATCGCCTGCGAAGAGGGTCGACTGAGGGCGGAGAGCACGCCTGTCACCACACCGAGGACCGTCAGCAACGGGATCGAGGCGATCCCGGCGATCAGGGTCAGCGCCATCAGCACCTGGGTCAGCGCGCAGCCCGCCGAGGAGCCCTCCATCACCAGCTTGCGCGAGACCCGGTCGCCGAGGACGCCGCCGAGCAGCGTCGTGGCCACCTCGGCGGCGGCGAAGGCGGCCTCCACCAGCCCCAGCGCGGAGGCGGAGCCGCCGAGGTCGAGGACGGCGAACGCGAGCGCGACCGGGGTGATGCCGTTCCCGAACGAACTGACCGCGCTGCCGGTCACCAACAGCCGGAAGTCGCGGTGTCGCAGCGGCCCGGTGCGGGCCCGCGATGACAGGGTCAGGGCCATGCGCGCGAGATTAGTTCGTCAGCGAAAAGTTCGCTAGCGAATAAGTCAGCCTATGATGGCCGGCGTGAGCGAGCACTCCCTCCCGGAGCCGGCCGACGACTGGGCCGACCGGCACGTCGCACGGTGGCACGACCACTGGGTCGGGCTGAGCTTCGACGGCGAGGTTGAGGCCATCGTCGTACGGATGGGGCGGATCATGCGGCACTTCCGCAAGACCACCCAGGCGGCCGTGGCCGAGGTGGGCCTGCAGGACTTCGAGTACGAGACGCTCCACCATCTGATGATCCGCGCCACGCCGGGACAGGCCAGCCCCTCGCTGCTCGCCGACGATCTCGGCATCAGCAACGCCGGCATGACCGGCCGTCTGGACTCGCTGGAGAAGGCCGGCTGGATCCAGCGGCGCGCGGATCCCGACGACCGCCGGCGGGTTCACATCGAGGTGACCAAAGCGGGCATCGACATCTGGCGGCGCGCGATGGAGATGCGCGGCCGCGCGGAGGACGAGCTGCTCAGCGTGCTCAGCGCCGAGCAGCGGGCCACGCTCGCCGGGCTGCTCAAGGAGCTGACCCTCACCCTCGAGCGGGAATGACCGTCAGTGGGCGTGCCAGATGGCCGCCACGCAGACGTTGGCGACGGTGAGTCCCAGGATCGTGAAGTACACGGCCTTGGAGATCGACTCCTTGCGCAGGTTCATCATCACCAGCACGGTGATGACCAGCGCCACGACCAGCTTGACCGTCATCTTCCAGTGCCACTCGCCACCGGGGTGCTCGTGGGCGGAGTCGAGGCCGAAGAGGATCAGCCCGGCGACCAGCGCCGTACCGATGCCGTCGCGCATCAGCGCGTTGACGTGCTTCACCGGCTGGCGCACCTGACACATCAGGCCGCCGAAGAGCGCACCGAAGCCGAGCAGGTGGATGACCAGGAAGATGGAGATGAGCGTCGTCATGGCGGAAGTGTCACAGAAGACGTCGGTCGGACGCCCATCGGGTGAGCTCGTGGCGGGATGAGAGCTGCAGCTTGCGGAGCACGTTGGACATGTGGGTCTCGACGGTCTTGATCGAGATGAACAGCTCCTTGGCCACCTCCTTGTAGGCGTAGCCACGCGCGATCAGGCGCATCACCTCCCGCTCCCGCTCGGTGAGCCGGTCGAGATCCTCGTCGACGGCGGCCACGTCGATCACCCCGGAGAAGGCGTCGAGCACGAAGCCGGCCAACCGTGGCGAGAAGACCGCGTCGCCGTCGGAGACCCGCTTGATCGCGGCGGCCAGCTCGGGCCCGGTGATGGTCTTGGTGACATAGCCGCGGGCACCACCGCGGATGGTGCCGATGACGTCCTCGGCCGCGTCGCTGACGCTGAGGGCCAGATAGCGCGGACCCGCGGCCCGGCGCATCACCTCGACACCGCCTCCGCCCGGCAGGTGTACGTCGAGCAGCACCACGTCGGGCCGCGTCGTGGAGACCGCCCGGACGGCGCTGTCGACATCCTCGGCCTCGGCAACGACCTCGATCCCGGGCTGCTGGGCGAGCTCGGCCCGCACCCCGCTGCGGAACATGGCATGGTCGTCGACCACCACCACCCTGACGCTCATCGGTCTTCCTCTCGTGGCTGGTGCAGCCGCACCTCGGTGCCCTCGCCGGGGGCCGTCCTGATCTCGGCGCCGCCGCCGTGTCGCTCCATTCGGGCCAGGATCGAGTCTCGTAGGCCGTGGCGGTCCTCCGGCACATCGTCCAGCACGAAGCCCG
>NZ_DASZUF010000081.1:0-2333 GCF_035547795.1 Nocardioides sp. | reverse complement strand
TTTCCTTTGGCGCCAAGCTGTCAACGCGCATGGCAGGTAGCCGGTAGCCGGGAGTGCCGCTGGCGGTGACGACACGCGCGCCGTTCCCGGCGATGCTCGAAGTATGAACCACCTCGAGCATCCAAGGGAGAAGTAGCGCATGCGACACGTTTGTCTCGGATCGACCGGCCTCGAGGTCTCCGCCATCGCGTTCGGCACGTGGGCGTTCGGCGGCGACTGGGGCACGGTCGACACCGAGGAGAGCACCGCGGTCATCCACAAGGCGCTGGACCTCGGCATCACCCTGTTCGACACCGCCCAGGGCTACGGGTTCGGCGCCGCCGAGCGGCTGCTCGCGGACGCGCTCCGGCAACGCGTCAAGCGTGAGGACGTCGTCATCGCCACCAAGGGCGGCCTGCGAATGGACGGCGACACCCTGGTCCGGGACGCCGGCGCGGCCTGGCTTCGCGAGGGCGTCGAGTCAAGCCTGCGCAGCCTCGGCACCGACCATATCGACCTCTTCCAGATCCACTGGCCCGACCCGGACACCCCCGCCGAAGAGACCGCGCAGGCGCTGGAACGGCTCGTCGGCGAGGGCAAGATCCGTTACGTCGGCGTCTCGAACTACGGCGTCGAGGAGATGGAGGAGCTGCGCACCCTCGGGTGGCTGGAGACCCTGCAACCGCCGTACCACATGTTCCACCGGGACATCGAAACCGAGATCCTCCCCTACACCGCGAAGCACGACCTCGGCGTGCTGGTGTACGGACCGCTGGCCCACGGCCTGCTCGGCGGCCGGATGTCACCGGCCACGACGTTCGCCGCCGATGACTGGCGTGGCAAGAACCCCGACTTCACCGGCGAGACGTTCCTGCGGAACCTGCGAGTTGTGGACCGGCTCAAGGAGTTCGCCGCGGACCTGAGCATCACCCTGCCCACTCTCGCGGCCGGCTGGACGCTGTCCCACCCGGCGGTCGACGTG
Organism: Nocardioides sp.; assembly: GCF_035547795.1. GTDB lineage: Bacteria > Actinomycetota > Actinomycetes > Propionibacteriales > Nocardioidaceae > Nocardioides. The sequence continues at coordinate 1,372 of NZ_DASZUF010000081.1, read as the reverse complement.
ACGATCGTCGGCGCCCGCCGCTCGTCCCAGCTCGACTACACAGCGGCCGCCGACCTCTCCCTCTCGGAACAGGAACTGGCTGAGATCGACCTGATCCTCGCGGACTCGGCGCCCATGTGGGGACCGCACCCGGAAGGCATGTGAGAAAGGAGAAACCGGTGGCAAAGCTCGCATTTCTCGGCCTGGGCCTGATGGGAACGCCGATGGCGACCCGGCTGCTCGAGGCCGGCCACGACGTCACCGTCTGGAACCGGACCGCCGCCAGGACCGGGCCCCTCGTCGACAGAGGAGCACGGGCAGCGGATTCGCCCGCCGAGGCGGTGGCCGGCGCCGACACCGTGTTCACGATGCTGGCCAACCCGGTGGCGCTGGACCAGGTGCTCAGCGGCGAATTGCTCGCCGCGCTGCGTCCCGGGCAGGTGCTCGTCGACATGTCCACGGTCGGCCCGGCGGAGATCCGCTCGCTCGCCCGGCGACTGCCCAGCGAGGTCACCCTCGTCGACTCACCCGTACGCGGAAGCGTGCCCGAGGCGACCGACGGCCGGCTCATCATCTACACCGGTGCGACCGCGGCGGCCTACGAGAAGGTCCGGCCGATGCTCACGGTGCTCGGCACTCCGCACCACGTGGGCGGCCCGGGGGCGGGCGCCGCGACCAAAGTGGTGGTCAACCTGACTCTCGGCGTCGCCATGACCGCGCTCGGCGAAGCCCTCGCGCTCGGCGACACACTCGAGCTCGACCGCTCGACCCTGCTGGACATCCTGGCGGAGTCGCCGCTCGGGCCCACCGTCCGCGCCAAGCGGGCCAACCTCGAATCCGGGACGTACCCGCCCAGTTTCAAGCTCAGTCTCGCGCTCAAGGACCTCCACCTGGTCACCACGGCGGCTGCCCAGCAACTCCCGATCGCGGCGGCGACCCTCGGCTGGCTGGAGCGGGCGGCCCACGAGTCGGTGACCGACCCCGACTTCTCGGCGGTCGTGGAGACCATCCGAGCAGCCCGTTTCCGCTGACCGGCGGAGGTCGTCCTGACATGGACCTGCCGAGCGGGCGCCGCACGCTGGTGGCCGCCATGCTGATCCTCGCGGCGGTCACCGGCGTGATCGACGCGGTGAGCTATCTGCGGATGGGTCACGTGTTCGTCGCCAACATGACCGGAAACGTCGTCTTCCTCGGCTTCGCCACGCAACCGGGCTCCGGCGTCTCCCTGCCGGTCTCCGCGGTGGCGATCGGCGGGTTCCTCGCCGGCGCACTGGCAGGCGGGCGGCTCGCCGTCCACCTGACCGGCCGGCCCCTTACCTGGCTGCGTACCGCGTTCACCAGCCAGGCCGCCATCCTCGCGATGGTCGCCCTGCTCGGCGGGCTGGGCGTGCTG
>NZ_DASZUF010000080.1:0-7093 GCF_035547795.1 Nocardioides sp. | reverse complement strand
CCCCCCCCCCCAACCCAGCTGTTTCCTGTTTCGTCCGCAGGGCTCAGAGGGCGGCCACGGCCGCCCTCAGGTCGGCGACCAGCGCCGCATAGGCGTCCTCGCGCTCGTCGCGGGCACGCAGGATCGCCGAGGGATGCGCGGTGGCGAGCACCCACGGCGGCGTGGTCAGCGGGAAGCGCTCCTGTGGCCACTCCGCCAGCCGGCCGCGGGCGTCCCCGACCCGGAACGACGGTCCGTAGAGGGCCTTGCCCGCCGTACCGCCGAGTAGGACGACGCCCTCCGGCGCGACCAGCTCGAGTTCGGCGATCAGCCACGGGGCGCATGCCTCGACGTGGCGCACCGCGGGCGCCTTGTGCAGCCGGCGCTTCCCCTGTCGGGCGAAACGGAAGTGCTTGACCACGTTGGTCACGTAGACGTGCTCGGGCGCGATGCCGGCCTCGGCCAGCGCCCGGTCCAGCAGGTGCCCGGCCGGTCCGACGAACGGCTCACCCTCGACGTCCTCGCGGTCGCCCGGCTGCTCCCCCACCAGCATCAGCGGCGCACCCAGCGCGCCCCGGCCGGGGACGGCCTGGGTGGCGTCGCGGTAGAGCTCGCAGGCGGTGCAGCCGGCGATCGCCTCGGTCAGCTGGGCGAGCTCGGAGGTCGGTGGCACGGGTGACAGGTACCCGTCCGAGCTAGGGCTTGAGCGGGTCGTGCCCGACGTTCATCAGCCGACGCCGCCAGCGGTCGTCGCCGGCGGTCGGCTCCCACTCCTCGCCCTCGCCGCGCAGGTCGGCCACCTTGTCGACCACCCGCCGCATCACCGCGACATCGTCCGGCGTCAGGTCGGCGCGCCGCTTGCCCAGGATGTCGGCCACATGATGGCCCAGCTCGCTGCCGGCGCGGTCGGGCTCGGTCTCGGTCTCCTCCCCCGCGCCCTGCACCGCCAGCCAGTCCCGCAGCTCGCGGGAGGTCATGTTCACCGCGCGGTGGAAGTTCTCCCAGAGTCGGTCGTCGACGATGGTCTCGGCCATGGATCGCTCCTTCGATCGATACGGCGATCGGTACGGCGATCCCAGTACCCGGCCGGCCCGACCCGAACAACAGCTGAGTTGGTCGCCGGCGTGTCACCCGACCAACTCAGCTGTTGTGCGCGGGGCCTACTCCCACTCAATGGTGCCCGGGGGCTTCGACGTGACGTCGAGGACAACCCGGTTGACCTCGGCCACCTCGTTGGTGATGCGGGTCGAGATCCGCTCCAGTACGTCGAAGGGCAGCCGGGCCCAGTCGGCCGTCATCGCGTCCTCGGAGGTGACCGGGCGCAGCACCACCGGGTGGCCGTAGGTGCGGCCGTCACCCTGGACGCCCACGGACCGCACGTCGGCCAACAGCACCACCGGGCACTGCCAGATGTCGCGGTCGAGACCGGCCGCGGTCAGCTCCTCGCGGGCGATCGCGTCGGCCTCGCGCAGGACGTCGAGCCGCTCGCGGGTCACCTCACCGATGATCCGGATGCCCAACCCGGGGCCGGGGAACGGCTGCCGGTGCACGATCACCTCGGGCAGCCCGAGCTGGGCCCCGACGGCGCGGACCTCGTCCTTGAACAGCTCGCGCAGCGGCTCGACCAGCTCGAACTCCAGGTCCTCGGGCAGCCCGCCGACGTTGTGATGGGACTTGATCGTGGAGGTGCCGGTGCCACCACCCGACTCGACGATGTCGGGGTAGAGCGTGCCCTGCACCAGAAAGCCGACCGCCGTACCCTCCGGCGCCTCGCGGATGATGTCGGCCTGCGCGCCCTCGAAGGCCCGGATGAACTCCCGGCCGATGATCTTCCGCTTGGTCTCCGGGTCGGTGACACCGGCGAGCGCGTCGAGGAACTGCTTCTCGGCGTCCACCACGACCAGCTTCGCTCCGGTGGCGGCGACGAAGTCGCGCTCGATCTGCTCGCTCTCGCCCTTGCGCATCAGCCCGTGGTCGACGTAGACGCAGGTCAGCCGGTCGCCGATCGCCTTGGTCACGATCGCGGCGGCCACTGCGGAGTCGACACCGCCGGAGAGGCCGCAGATCGCCCGGCCGTCCTCGCCGATCTGGGTGCGGATCCGCTCGATCTGCTCCTCGGCGATGTTGCCGATCGTCCAGGTCTGCCGGCAGCCGGCGATGTCCCACAGGAAGTGCTCGAGCACCCGCTGGCCATGCTCGGAGTGGAGCACCTCGGGGTGCCACTGCACCCCGGCCAGGCCGGCGGCGACGTTCTCGAAGGCGGCGACGGGGGTGGTCGCGGTCGAGGCGAGTACGGCGAAGCCCTCGGGTGCGGCGGTGACCGAGTCACCGTGCGACATCCAGACGTTGTGCGCCGCGGGGATGCCGGCCAGCAGTGTGCCGTGCTCCGCGACGGTCACGGGCGTGCGGCCGTACTCGCGCGCACCCGTGGCCGAGACGGTGCCGCCCATGCCCTGGGCCATCAGCTGGAAGCCGTAGCACATCCCGAAGACCGGAGTCCCCGCGGTGAAGATCGCAGAGTCGATGGCAGGCGCGCCCTCCTCGTAGACCGAGCTGGGCCCGCCGGAGAGGATGATCGCCTTCGGCCCGCGCGCCAGCATCTCCTCCACCGGCGTGGTGTGCGGCACGATCTCGGAGTAGACCCGCGCCTCGCGGACCCGGCGGGCGATCAGTTGGGCGTACTGGGCCCCGAAGTCGACGACGAGGACGAGGTCGTGATCATCCGTCATGGCGGGATCCTATGGCGCTCGGCGCACCCCCGGGAAATGCACCAGGGCCCGGCCGGGGAGGGAGGGTGGCCGGGCCCTGATCGTCCACGCAACTGATGGACAGCGCCTGGACCGCGTGACCCGGAAACACAAAGGGAGGGAGCAATCCCGGGTCTGTCACTCCAACGAGGCGCGCTGGGCCGGGTTACGCCGCTCTCGAAGTTTTTTCAGCCGATTCCGACGATGGGCAGCCGCAGCGCGGCGGGAGCCGTCGGCGGGACCGCGGGTCGCCGCGGCGCGACCGGCTCGATCCGGGCGTAGCCGGCCCCGAGCGCGGGCCGCGGGTCGGCCTCGCCCTTGTTGGGCCAGAACGACATCGCCCGCTCGGCCTGGGCCGCGATGGTCAGCGACGGGTTCACGCCCAGGTTGGCCGAGATCGCGGAGCCGTCGACCACGTGCAGGCCGTCGTATCCGAACAGGCGCTGATAGGGGTCCACCACGCCCGTCGAGGGCGAGTCGCCGATCGCGCAGCCGCCGATGAAGTGGGCCGTCATCGGGATGTTGAACGGCTCCCCGATGGTGCCGCCGGCGTACCCCTCGCCGGCGTCGGTCGACATCGCCTTCGCCATCAGCCGGGCGCCCTCGTTGGCGGCCGGGATCCAGGTCGGGTTCGGCTGGCCGTGGCCCTGCCTGGAGGAGAGCCGGACCCCGAACGGCGTCTTCTTCGGGAAGACGGTGATCGAGTTGTCCAGCGCCTGCATCACCAGCAGCACGATCATCCGCTCGGACCAGTGCTTGAAGTCGTAGAGCTTGGTGATGTTCGAGCGCTGGGCCCACATCTCCTTCAGCCACCGCTGCACCCGATGCGGGCCACCGTCGGTGAGGACCGTCTGCAGCAGCGACATGGAGTTGCTGCCGTGCCCGTAGCGGACCGGCTCGAAGTGCGTGGTCGCGTCGGGGTGGATCGAGGAGGTGATCGCCACGCCCTCGGAGTAGTCGACCGACAGGTCCGGGGCGATCGCGCCGAGGATCGCCTCGGAGTTGGTTCGGGTGCGCTCGCCGAGCCGGTCGGAGATGTCCGGCAGGTCACCGGTGAGCTTGAGCTTGTGGAGGAGCTTCTGGGTGCCGATCGCGGCCGCGGAGAAGATCACCTGGTCGGCGGTGAACGTCTTGGTGGCGGTACGCCGGGAGAGCTTCGCCTTGGTCCATCGGGCATGCACGGTGTAGCCGCCGCCTTCTCGCGGCACGACCCGGGTCACGGTGGTCAGCGGGTGGACCTCGGCGCCGTTCTTCTCCGCCAGGTGCAGGTAGTTCTTCACCAGCGTGTTCTTGGCGTTGTGGCGACAGCCGACCATGCACTCACCGCACTGCGTGCAGGTGTTGCGGGCCGGGCCCTCGCCGCCGAAGAACGGGTCGGCGACCTCGGTGCCGGGAGCGACGCCCTCCTGGCCGAAGAAGACCCCGACCGGCGCTTGGTGATACGTCTCGCCGACGCCCATCTCCTCGGCGACCTGCTGCATGACCTTGTCGGCCGGGGTGACGTAGGGGTTCACCACCACGCCGAGCATCCGTTTGGCCTGGTCGTAGTAGGGCGCCAGCTCCGACTTCCAGTCGGTGATGTGCGACCACGACGGGTCGGCGTAGAACGGGTCGAGCGGCTCGTAGAGCGTGTTGGCGTAGACCAGCGACCCGCCGCCGACGCCGGCACCGGCCAGGATGATGGCGTCCTTGACCATGTCGATGCGCTGGATGCCGTAGCAGCCCAGCGCCGGGTTGAAGAGGAACTTCTTCAGGTCCCAGGAGGTGTCGGCGAAGTCCTTGTCCTCCAGCCGGGCGCCGGCCTCGAGGACGGCGACCTTGTAGCCCTTCTCGGTCAGCCGCAGGGCGCTGACGGAGCCACCGAAGCCGGAGCCGATGATGAGAACGTCGTAGTGGCTGGTCCCTGAGGAGCCGAGGGACGAGGCGTCTCGAACGGTCACGCGCGACCCAGCGCCTTCAGCAGCCGCAGGCTCGCGGTCATGGTCTTGGCGTAGGCCTCGTCGGACATGCCGAACATGGGCGAGAAGCGCATCAGCTTCTGGGTCGCCACCGACTGCGTCTCGGTATAGCGCAGCAGGCCCTCGGCGCCCTGGCGCCGCCCCATGCCGGACTGCCGGAAGCCGCCCATCGGCGCGTCCAGGCTCGCGAACGTCGCCGCGAACGCCTCGTTGATGTTCACCGTGCCGGACTTGATCCGGGCGGCCAGCGCCCGGGCCCGGTCGGTGTCGCGGCTGTAGATCGCGGCGTTGAGACCGTAGTCGCCGTCGTTGGCCCGCTCGACCGCCTCGGCCTCGCTGTGGAAGCGGTAGACCGAGACCACCGGCCCGAAGGTCTCGTTGCCGAAGCAGGTCATCTCCGGGGTGACGCCCTCCAGGATGGTGGGCTCGAAGAAGAACGGGCCGAGGTCGGGGCGGGCCTTGCCGCCGGCCAGCACCCGGGCGCCCTTGGCGACCGCGTCCTCGACGTGCGCCACGGCGGTGTCGAGCTGGTCCTGGCTGATCAGGGTGCCCATGTCGTTCTCCCAGGCCAGCGTGGCGCCGAGCGTCATCGCCTGGGTGCGGGCCACGAAGCGCTCCACGAAGCGGTCGTAGATGGCGTCGGCGACGTACAGCCGCTCGATGGAGACGCAGAGCTGGCCACCGTTGGAGAACACCGCCCGGGTGGCGCCCTCGGCGGCGCGCTCGATGTCGGCGTCGGCGAGCACCAGCATGGCGTTCTTGCCGCCCAGCTCGAGCGAGCAGCCGATCAGCCGCTCGGCGCACTGCTTGCCGATCAGCTTGCCGGTCGCGGTGGAGCCGGTGAAGCAGATGTAGTCGGCGCGCGCGATGATCGAGGTGCCGACCTTGGAGCCCGGGCCGGCGACGACCGCCCACAGGTCACGCGGGAAGCCGGCCTGCTCCAGCAGCTCGTGCCCCAGGAGCGCGCTGAGCATGGTCTGGGCGTCGGGCTTGGCGACCACGGCATTGCCGGCGGCGATCGCGGCCAGCCCGTCGCACAGCGCCATCGTGAACGGGTAGTTCCAGGGCGAGATGACGCCCACCACGCCCTTGGGCACGTGGTTCACGTCGACCCGGGTCAGCCCGGGGATGACACCGGGGCGCCGCTCGGTGGCCAGGTGCTTGGCCGCCGTACGCCCGTAGTAGCGGGCGGTGAGCGCGATGTGCAGCGGCTCGTCGAAGGCGTGCTTGCGGGCCTTGCCCGACTCCAGCACGATCAGATCGAGGATCTCCTCCTGGCGGTCGAGCACGAGGTCGTGCAGCCGCAGCAGCAGCCGTTCGCGCTCCTTGACCGGGGTGCGCGCCCACCGCTCCTGGGCCGCGCGCGCCCGGCGGAACGCCTCCTCCACGTCGGCATCGGTCGACTGCGGGATGTGCGCCAGCGGCGCCCCGTCGATCGGCGAGCGGACCTCCACCGTCTCCCCCGAGCTGGCGAGCACCCGGTCGGTCAGGCCGGCGACGTACTTCGGGTCCAGCGCGTAGGACGCGCCAGGGTCGTGCTCGGGGTCACGCGGGCCCTCGACGAGGGGGTGGCGGTCGGGGTTGGAAGCGCTCATGTACCGAGAGTATGTGACAGTCGTCGCAGTTGCTACCCGTCAGTCACATTTGGTCATCTGCCGAGCAGGGCCCCGAGGTCGACATCCACGACACCGTCCTCCCCCACCCGCACCCGGCCGGTGGGATGGTCGTCATCGAGCTCGAGGACCACCGAGGCAACGCCGTCGAGGTACTCGATCACGGTGAGGCTGCGATGATCACGGTCGAGCAGCCAGTACTGCCCGACGCCTGCCTGTGCGTATTCCCCCGACTTGCGGAGTGTGTCCTCGGTGCGTGTCGAGCGGGACGTGATCTCGGCCACGAGCACGGGCCGCTGCTCGGCCCAGACGCTCTGCTCCTCGTTCCGAAGCAGCATGACGTCGGGAATGCGGTGGCCGTCGCGGATCGTGCGTAGCCCCGCCTCGGCGACGGGGACGAGCGTCGGCAACGACGTCGCGAACAGCACGACCAGCCTGCCGGCGAGCGCCTGATGCGGGATGTCCGCCGGCGGGCTCACGATCGCCACCCCGTCGAGATACTCCGCGTGGATGTCCTCGGGCAGCGCGAGGAACTCCTCGAACGACATCCTGCGCCGCTCGAGTCGGTCGATGGCCACGGTCGGCATCGCGGCTCCTGAGGGAATCGACAGGTCCAACTCCTTCCCATGGTGCCACTTCTCCGCCGCTCATGCCGCGGAGCGGCCGGCCGCGACCAACTCGGCCAGGCGCCCACGGGCGGGCTCCAGGACCAGTGCGAGCCACTCCTCGAGACCGCCCGGGCCGGCGCCGCGACCCCGCTGGCGCGGGACCTCGTCGAACGCCTGGGGGTTGAGCG
>NZ_DASZUF010000079.1:0-27380 GCF_035547795.1 Nocardioides sp. | reverse complement strand
CTCGGTCACCGCCACCCGGACCTTGTCCGGCCACTCCCGGGTCACATCGACCGAGCGGACCGGCGCCAGCGCGGCGACCCGGCGGCGTACCGCGTCGAGGTCGGCACGCAGCAGCGGGCCGCCCGTCGGCACCGCCGCGGCCCGCCGGATCTGGCCCTTGGTCAGCGTGGTCGAGCCGCTCACGCCGGTGATGTCGACGCCCTTGACCGAGAGCCAGGAGGAGAAGTACGCCGCCCAGACCCCGAAGCCGGCCACCAGCACCAGGGCGACCAGCGCCACCAGGTAGCGCCAGGCCAGCCAACGCCGACGCCACTGCCGACGGGCGAACCGGCGCCGGGTGCGGTCCTCGGCGCTCTCGGGTCCGCGCCGGCGGCTACGCACCGCGCTCCCGCAGCAGCTCCAGCACCCGCGGACCGACCTCGGTGACGTTCCCCGCACCCAGGGTCACCACCAGGTCGCCGGGCCTGGCCCGCTCGACCAGCGCTCGGGCGGCCTCCTCCAGGGTGGGCGCGAACACCTTCCGATGGTGAGGTACCGCGTCGGCCACCAGCGCACCCGTGACCGCCGGGTCCGGGTCCTCGCGGGCCAGGTAGACGTCGAGCACGACCACCTCGTCGGCGGCGCCGAGCGCGCGGCCCATCTCGGTGCCGAAGATGCGGGTGCGCGAGACCAGGTGCGGCTGGAAGGCGACGATGAGCCGCCCCTCCCCTGCCACTGCACGGGCGGCGACCAGGTCGCCGGCGATCTCGGCCGGGTGGTGGGCGTAGGAGTCGTAGACCCGGACGCCCGCCTCCTCGCCCTTGCGCTCCATCCGCCGCCGGGTCCCGGTGAAGCTCTCCAGCCCGGCCCTGAGCAGCTCGAACGGATACCCGAGCCGCAGCCCGACGGTCAGTGCGGCCAGCGCATCGGCGACGTAGTGTCGGCCCGGGATCTGCAGCGTCACCCGGCCGAGCTCGCGCACGGTGGTGTCCTCGCGGTCCAGGACGGTGAAGCTGGAGGTGGTGCCCTCGAGCACCACATCGACCGCCCGGACGTCGGCCAGGTCGGACTCTCCCACCCCCACGAAGCGCCGGCCCAGCGAGGAGGCGACGTAGCGCAGCGCGGCGGCTCCGGGATCGTCGACCACGGCCACGAGCAGGCCGCCCCTGTCGGCCGGGTCCACCCGCCCGACGAACTGCTCGAACGCCTCCCGGTAGGCCTCCTCGGTGCCCCAGCTGTCCAGGTGGTCGGCCTCGACGTTGGTCACCACCGCGACGTGCGGCCGATAGACCAGGAAGGCTCCGTCGCTCTCGTCGGCCTCGGCCACGAACAGGTCGCCGGTGCCCCGGCCGGCGTTGGTGCCGGTGGCGGCCAACTCGCCACCCACGGCGTACGTCGGGTCCGCTCCGGCGGCCTGCAGGGCCACGGTGAGCAGCGACGTGGTGGTGGTCTTGCCGTGCGTGCCGGCGACCGCCAGCACCCGGTGGCCGACCATCACCGACGCCAGCCCGGCGCTGCGCGGCAGCAGCCGCAGGCCGAGCCGCTGCGCCTCGACGACCTCAGGGTTGTCCTCGCGCACCGCGGTGGAGACCACCACGGTGTCGGCGGCGTGGACGTGCTCGGCCGCGTGCCCGACGTAGACCGTGGCCCCGGCCTCGCGGAGCTTGTCCAGGGTGTCGGAGGCGAGGCCGTCCGAGCCGCTCACGGCGATGCCGCGAGCCAGCATCAGCCGCGCGATCCCGGACAGCCCGGCGCCGCCGATGCCGACGAAGTGGACCCGGCCGAGCCGCTCGGCGGGCAGGATCGTCTCGGGGACCGGCACCCTCATCGGCCCACCTCCAGCACGATCCGGGCCAGCTTCTCGTCCGCGTCGCGCGGGATGAGCGCGCTGGCGCGGGCGCTCATCGCGGCGAGCCGCTCGGCGTCGGTGACCAGCGGCACGACGTGCTCGGCGACCCAGCCGGGCGTGAAGTCGGCGTCGTCGACGAGCACCGCTCCACCGGCGTCGACCACCGGCTGCGCGTTGAGCCGCTGCTCGCCGTTGCCGATCGGCAGCGGCACGAACACGGCCGGTACGCCGACGGCCGCGGCCTCGGTCACGCTCGACGCCCCGGCCCGACACACCATCAGATCGGCGGCCGCGAGCGCGTAGTCCATCCGGTCCACGTAGGAGGCCACCACGTAGGGCACGCCGGTCTCGGGGACAGCGAGCGTGTTCTTCGGGCCGACCACGTGCAGCACCTGCACGCCCGCAGCCGCGAACCTCGCGGCCGAGCCCGAGATCGCCTCGTTGAGCCGGCGCGCTCCCTGCGAGCCTCCGGTCACCACCACGGTCGGCCGGTCGCTGTCGAGGCCGAAGAACGCCCGGGCCTCGGCGCGGGTCGCGGCCCGGTCCAGGCTGGAGACCAGCCGCCGGATGGGCAGGCCGACGTACTCCGCCTTCGGCAGCGGGGTGGACGGGAAGCTGATCGCCACCCGGCGGGCGATCCGGGCGCCGATCTTGTTGGCCAGGCCGGGCAGGGCGTTCTGCTCGTGCACCACCACCGGCACCCGGCGACGCCGGGCAGCCAGGTAGACCGGCAGCGAGACGTAGCCGCCGTACCCGACCACGACGTCGGGGCGGACCCGGTCGAGCAGCGCCCGGGCGGCCCTCACCGCGGCGCGCAGGTTGACCGGGACGCGGAACAGCTCGGCGTTGACTTGGCGCGGCAGCGGCACCGGCGGGATCAGCTCCAGCGGATAGCCGGCGGCAGGCACGACGGTGGTCTCCAGGCCGCGGGGGGTGCCGACACAGGTCACCTCGACCGTCGGCTCGAGCCGGCGTAGGGCGTCGGCGGTGGCGAGCAGCGGCGAAGTGTGGCCGGCGGTGCCGCCGCCGGCGAGGATGACGCGCATGGTGACAAGAATCTAGCTGCGGGCCGACAGTCCGGCCGAACGGGACCTTCTGCGCTGGGACAGCGCGAGTGCGGCCTCCGGCTCGCGCCGGGCGAAGCCGATGACGAGCCCCAGCGCCGCCATCGAGGGCAGCAGCGCGGATCCGCCGTAGGAGACCAAGGGGAGCGGGATGCCGATGACCGGCAGGAACGCCAGCACCATCCCGATGTTGATCATCGCCTGGCCGACCAGCCAGACCACCACCCCGAAGGTCACGTAGCGCACGAACGCGTCCTTGGTCTGCCGGGCGACCCGGATCGCGGCGTAGGCGAGCACCACGAACAGGCCGATCACCAGCAGCGTGCCGACCAGGCCGAGCTCCTCGCCGAGCACCGCGAAGATGAAGTCGGTGTGGGCCTCGGGCAGGTCTCCCCACTTCTGCTGGGAGGCGCCGATGCCCTGACCGAACCAACCACCGGTGGACAGGGCGTAGAGCCCGTGACCGGCCTGCCAGCCGGCGCCGTGGAAGTCCTTGAACGGGTTGAGGAAGTTCTCGATCCGGATCAGCCTTTCCTTACTGGTCCCGACGAAGAACAGCGCGCCGGTGCCGACCACCAGCAGCGCGATGGTGAACCACTTGCTCGGGAACCCCACCACCCACAGCAACCCCAGCAGGATCGCGCCGAAGACCAGCGCCGTGCCCAGGTCGTGCCCGACCAGGACGAGTCCGGTCGCCAGCAGCAGACCCGGCACGACCGGCATGATCATCTCGTGGATGCTGCGCAGCCGGCGCTCCTTGAGCGCGTAGATGTGGGCAGCCCACAGGATCAGCGCGAGCTTGGCGACCTCGGATGCCTGGATCTGGATCGGCCCCAGGACCAGCCAGTTCTTGTTGCCGTTGACCGTCGCGCCCATGAACGCCGTCAACAGCAGCAGCGCCAGCGAGACGACGTACGCCGGCCAGACCAGCCGGCGGATCCAGCGCTGGGACAGCCGACTGGCCACCCAGGCGGTCGGCAGGCCGAGCACCACCCAGACCAGTTGCTTCTTGACCACCGCGTAGGAGTCGCCCGCGTAGTGGCGGTAGGCGTAGACGCTCGACGCGCTCATCACCATGATCAGGCCGATCACCAGCAGCAGCGCCGCGGCGCCGAGCAGCAGGTAGTACGACGTCAGGGGGCGGTCCAGCGCCTCCTGCAGCGCCTTGACCCAGCTGCGGGCCCAGGCGCGGTAGGACGGGACCTGCTCGGTGGCGGTCTCTTCGGGGTTGGCGGTCGTCACCGTGTCCCCCTCCTGCCAGCTCGAACCGTCACGGTGGGTCCAGTCTGGTCAAAGGTCCTGCCGATCACCGGGAGATCCGGCGCGTGTCGCGCAACCGGACCGATCGCCGGACCGATCGCCGGACCGATCACCGGACCGATCACCGGCCTGGTCACCAGCGCACTGCGCAGGCTCGACTCAGGACTCGCCCAGGCCACGGGCCAACTCGGCGAAGTGCTCGCCGCGGTGCCGATAGTCGCGGTAGGCCCCGAAGCTGGGCGCGGCCGGAGAGAGCAGCACCACCCCGCCCGGCGCCGCCCAGGCCGCGCCGGCCTGCACCGCGCTCGGTAGGTCGTCGCACTGCGTGATCGCGGCGCCGGGGGCGACGGAGGCGACCTCGGCCGCGATCCGGGCGCCCGCGGCCGGCATGGTGAACAGGTGTACGTCGGCATCCCGGCTGGCCAGCCCGCGGCCCAGCTCGGTGTAGTCGATGCCCCGGTCGTGGCCGCCGACCAGGAGCGCCACCCGCCGCCCGGGGAAGGCGTCGAGGGCCGCCAGCGCGGCCAGCACGTTGGTCGACAGCCCGTCGTCGACGAAGTCGACGCCGCCGCGGGTGGCGACCAGCGTCAGTCGCGACGGCAGCGGCTCGAATCCGGCCGTGGCCGCGGCGATCGCGTCGTCGTCCTCGGCACCGGGTACGCCGAGCGCGACCAGGGCGGCCCGGGCGATCAGCGCGTTGCGCCGGTTGTGCTCACCGAGCAGACCCAGCCGCCCCACCCAGGCGGGATGCTCGGACGGCACCCGCCGGACATGGCCGCCGAGCAGTGCCGCGTGTGCCTCCAACTCGAGGTCACCGGCGGGGATCACCACGGTCTCGACGCCGGGACGGGTGGCCAGGGAGAGCTTGTCGCGGACGTAGGCGTCGTACCCGCCGTGCCAGGTGAGATGGTCCTGGGCCAGCGAGGTGACCGCGACCACGCGCGGGCCGAGCACGATGTCGGTGGCCTGGTAGCTGGAGGTCTCGATCACCCACCAGTCCGCCGCCGGCGTCTGCGGGTCCCAGGGCGCGGAGCCGAGGTTGCCGCCCACGCCGACCGAGGCGCCCAGCCCACGGGCGAGCTGTCCGGCGATGGAGGTGGTGGTGCTCTTGCCCTTGGTGCCGGTCACGCACAGCACCCGGGAGCGGTCGGCGCCGGCCAGCCACAGCCCCAGGCCGCCGGCGAGCTCGACCCCGGCGGCCACCAGGGCCTCGGCCTCGGGCAGACGGCGGCTGATGCCTGGGCTCTTCACCACCACGTCGCAGTCCAGCAGGTCCGGCGACCAGCCGGACTCGACCACGACCGCCGCCTCGATGCCGTCGGCGGCCAGCCGGCGCAGGGTGGCACTGCCCTCCACGCCGACGCCCCACACGCCGACCCGGCGGCCGGCCAGGTCGGCGAAGGTGGTCACGAAGCCGCACCCGGGAGGAAGTGCTCGCCCTGGGCGTGGAGCAGGGTCGCGACCTCGGGCACGGGCAGTCCGGTGGCCTCGACGTACCCGACCAGGGTGGCCAGCACCGGGTTGTCGGCGCGGTCGGGGCGCGCGGCGGCGAGCAAGACCGCCCGCCGACACTCCCCCTCGTCGCCCACGCACTCCAGCGGCTTGGTCCGGCCGGGCTCGCCGAGCAGGTCGCGGAATGCCCCCTCCAGCCGCGGCTGCTCCAGGGGCTCGCGGCCGGTGAAGATCGCGTCCAGCTGGTCGCGAGACAGGTACGGCGCCAGGATCAGGTCGATGAAGCAGCACTTGTCGCACTCCCCGCACCACTGCGCCAGCCGGCTCTCGGGGTCGACGTAGAACGCCTTGTTGCAGCTGCGGAAGACCGGGTGGTAGCCGGTCAGCCCCGCGAACCGCTCGGCCACCCACAGCTCGCTGTAGGGCCGCAGCGCGGAGTAGTAGTCGACCCCCGTGACGGTCGCAGCGAGCAGGGCGCGGAAGCGACGCTCGAAGTCCAGGCCCTTGCTCCACTGGTGGTTGACCAGGGTGCCGTTGGCCCGCAGCGCGGTCGGCTCGCTGGCGGAGTGCTCGTTCGACATCACCACCTGGCCGCGGCCGTGCGCGACGGCGGTCAGCACCGCCACCGCGGAGAGCACGCCGGTCACGGGCACGTGGCCGTTGAAGTAGCCCCGCTGCCGGCTGGCCAGCACCTTCTCGTCCAGGTGGCGGCGCGCCCGCAGCACCGGCAGCCCGGTGACCGCGGCGGTGTCCTCGATCGGCGCGAACAGCACGTCCGAGGTGTTCGCCACGAACAGTGCGGCATCCGGGAAGGAGCGCACCGTCTCGTCCACGACCACGATCGAGTCGATGCCGCCGCCGAACGGGATCAGCGGCCGGGCCGGGTCCGTCGCCGCCGGCACCGGTACGACGCTCCGCTCCTCGCCGGTGACCTCCACGTCGCTGATGTCCAGGCCGCTGCGCCAGGCGAACTCGGCCAGGCCCTCGACGTAGAGCTGGTGGAGGAAGTCGCGCTCCAGCGCGGACAGCCCGCCCTCGACCACGATCCGGGCGGGCGCACCGGTCTTGTAGTAGGAGACGCCGGCCAGCAGCCACACCAGCCGGGCGGCCGCCCGGGCGGCCGCGGTGTCGTAGGCGCCGTGGGGGGCTAGGTCGAACCGCTCGACGAAGGTCTCGCCGTCCAGCGCGTAGCGACAGCTCAGCTCGCCCTGCGGCGTGAGCTCGAAGTCGACGTACCGGAACTCCTGGCCGCGCGGGCGCTTCTGCTCACTCATCGCCGGGAGAGTCTACGGCGCCGGCGGCGCGCAGCCCGTCGCGGACAGCCGCCTGGCTGACGCCATGGGCGCGCGCGAGCGCGGCGGCGGCCAGCGCGTCGCGCAGGTACGACGGATCGGCGCCACCGGGACCGAGATCGGCCACGGTGGCCAACTCCGCGGCGCTGGTGTGGCGCTGCGCGATGAACGCCCGGTCGACGAGCAGGTCCTCGACCAGACCGAGCATCGAGACGCCCGGCGTGTCGAGCGTGATCCCGATGGCACGGGCGCCCTCGATCACGTCGGCGTCCATGACCAGCCGCTCCGTGCCCTCGTCGGCGACGTCGTAGACGCACGCCCGCGCCACGCCCTGGAAGGCGATGCCCAAGACCGGGTCCTCGGCGCTGAGCACCGCGGCGGACTCGGCGGCCAGCGAGGTGCTGGCGGCCAGTTGGGCGGCGTCGAGCGCGACCGCGAGGGCGGCGGGCTGCTCGGGATCCATCACCGCCTCGACGAGCGGCGTACCGCCCGCACCGGCGTGGGTCGTGCGCAGACCGGCTGCGGTGAGGATGGCGGCGAGCAGGCGCGCCACCCGGGCGTGGCCACGACCGGCGGCGACCAGCCACGGCACGGCCGGATCGCGCAGCCGCCAGGCCAGCTCGGCGTCGCTCCACAGCGGTGCGCCGACGACCGCGACGCCCGAGCCGCCGGTGTCGACCACCAGATCGGTGACCGGGAGGTCGGCGAACGCGTCCTCGCCCAGCCGGATGTCGGCGCCCAGGGTGCGCAGCAGCTCGGCCCGCTCCTGGGTGTCCGCATCGCCGAGCTCGGTGTCCACCGCCGTCACCGTCGCGCCCAGGAAGAGCAGGTTGTCCGCGGCCGCGGCGCCGGCCGGCCCGAAGCCGACCACGAGCACCCGGACGTGCTCCCAGCCCTCGCGGGAGGAGGGCAGGGTCACGAGACGACCACCCACGCGCCGTAGAAGAGGCCCAGGCCCGCGGTGACGCAGATGCCGGCGATGATCCAGAACCGGATCACCACGGTGATCTGCTCCCAGCCGAGCATCTCGAAGTGATGGTGGATGGGTGTCATCCGGAACAGTCGCTTGCCGACGCCACCGCCGCGCTTGGTCAGCTTGAAGAAGCCGACCTGCAGGATCACCGAGACCGTCTCGAGCACGAAGATGCCGCCGATGATGGCCATCAGCACCTCGGTGCGGCTCATGATCGCCAGCCCGGCCAGCGCTCCGCCCAGCGCCAACGAGCCGGTGTCGCCCATGAAGATCTTGGCCGGCGAGGCGTTCCACCACAGGAAGCCGAAGCACGCGCCGGTGATCGCGGCCGCGACGATGGCCAGGTCGAGTGGGTCGCGCACGGTGTAGCAGTGCAGCGGGTCGACGTTGGGGCGGGCGCTGCCGCAGCGCTGGTTGTTCTGCCAGATCGAGACCAGCGTGTAGGCGCCGAAGACCATCATCGAGACGCCGGTGGCCAGGCCGTCCAGGCCGTCGGTGAGGTTCACCGCGTTGCTGGTCGCGGTCACGATGAACCAGATCAGCACCAGCACCACCACCAGCGGCAGCTTCCAACCCCAGTCGTGGATGGTGGACAGGTAGTGCGAGGCCGGATGCACGCCGCGGTCGTCGCCGAAGAAGCAGGTGGCGAGTACGCCGAACAGCACCGCGACCATCGTCTGGCCGATCATCTTGGCCCCACTGCGCAGCCCCAGGTTGCGCTGCCGGAAGACCTTGATGAAGTCGTCGAGGAAGCCGACCAGGCCGCAGCCGACGAAGAGGAGCAGGAGCAGCCACGCGCTCGCGCTCGGGGCATCGCCCTCGGCGAGCTTGGCGAGCAGGTAGGCGACCACGGCCGCGAACACGATCGCGACGCCACCCATCGTCGGCGTGCCGCGCTTGGTGTGGTGGCTGGTCGGGCCGTCGTCGCGGATCTCCTGGCCGTAGCCCCACTTGGTGAACTGTCGAATCGCCAGGCGCGTGCCGAGGAGCGAGAGGAGCAGCGCGATCACGCCGCTCAACAGGATCGCCCTCATCCACTCACACCCTTCCCGGCCGCTGCACCCGAACGCATCGCAGGCATTCTTCCCTACCCCGGCGTCCCGGCGCCGATGCCCCGCCGCTGGCTATGCGTCGGTTGTGAGACTGCTCTCGCGCAGCACCTGCCGGGCGACGTCCCGGTCGTCGAAGGGGTACGTCGTCTCCCCGACCACCTGGCCGGTCTCGTGCCCCTTGCCCGCGATCACCACGATGTCGCCGGGCGCGGCGCGCCCGATCGCCGCGGCGATGGCGGCGTGCCGGTCACCGAGCTCGACCACCTCGGCCCGTCCGCCCTCGGCGCCGGCCAGCAGCGCCCGCCGGATCGCTGCCGGGTCCTCGCTGCGCGGGTTGTCGTCGGTGACCACCACGACGTCGGCCAGCCGGGCCGCGATCTCTCCCATGATCGGCCGCTTGCCCGGGTCGCGGTCGCCGCCGGCGCCCAGCACGATGATCAGCCGACCCTCGGTGAGCGGCCGCAACGTGCGCAGCGCGGCCTCGACCGCATCGGGCTTGTGCGCGTAGTCGACCACCACGGTGAAGTCCTGGCCCTCGTCGATCCGCTCCAGTCGGCCGGGCACTCCCCCGGAGGCCCCGAAGGCCGCGGCCACCTCGGCCACCGGCAGCCCGGCCTCGGCGATCGCCGCGATCGCCGCCAGCGCGTTGCTGACGTTGAAGTCACCCGCCAGCGGGACGCTCACGTCGTACGAGCCCGACGGGCCGACCGCGGTGAACGACGACCCGTCGGCGCCCAGCGTGACCTCGCGCGCCTGCCAGTCGGCGGCCGCGCCGCGCGCGGAGAAGGTCAGCACCGGGATCGTCGCCTCGCGGGCCAGCCGGCGGCCGTGCGCGTCGTCGACGCAGACCAGCCCGAGCCGCGCTCGCTGCGGCGTGAACAGCGACGCCTTGGCCTGGTAGTAGTCCTCGACGTCCCGGTGGAAGTCGAGGTGGTCGCGGCCCAGGTTGAGGAAGACCGCCACGTCGTAGACCACGCCATCGACCCGCCCCATCACCAGCGCGTGGCTGGAGACCTCCATCGCGCACGCCTCGACGCCGGCCTCGCGCATCACGCCGAACAGCGCGTGCAGGTCCGGCGCCTCGGGCGTGGTCAGCGCCGTCTTGATGTCCCGCCCTGCCACCCGGGTGCCGACGGTGCCGATCACGCCGGCCTTGACGCCGGCGGCCTGGAGCGCACCCTCGGCCAGCCGGGTGGTGGTGGTCTTGCCCTGCGTGCCGGTCACGCCGATCATCCGCATCGAGGTCGCCGGATCGCCGTAGATCCGAGCGGCCAGCCGGCCCAGCCAGCGTCGTGGCTCTCCGGCCAGCAGCACGGGTACGCCGGCCAGCACCGGCGCGTTGGGCCGCACCCGGTCGATGCCCGCCTGGTCGGTGAGGATCGCCACCGCACCTGCCTCGACGGCGTCCTCGACGTACTCGATGCCGTGCACGCGACTGCCCGGCAGGGCGGCGTACAGGTCACCGTCCAGGATGCGCTGCGAGCTCAGCGACAGACCCGTCACCTCGGTGTCCGGGTCGCCCGCGAGGGTGAGCAGCGGCTCGCCGCTCGCCGCCACCAGATCGGCGACCAACGCGCCCACGCGGGTGTGCGGCGGACGCTGCGGACGGGTGGCGGCGACCTGGCGCCGGCGCTCGCGCTGCTCTCGATCGGAGACGTTCATGGTGGCGGAAAGGCTAGACGACCGGAGCGCTGACGCCACGGCTCAGGGGCGACCGTGGTGGTTGACGCCCTTGCCCCACATCGTCGGCAGGTTCGACGGCTTGGTGTTGGTCGGGGGCACGCCGTAGCGGCGCAGCGCGAAGCTCATGATCTTCTGCCAGACCGGGCCAGCCGTGACGCCCCCGCCGATGGCCCCCTTGCGGGGGTCGTTGACCACGACGTAGACGGTGAAGCGCGGGTTGTCGGCCGGGGCGAAGCCGGCGTAGGAGACGGTCAGGCTGCCGTCGTACCGCCCGTTGACGGCCCGCTGGGCCGTTCCGGTCTTGCCGGCGACGCGGTAGCCGGGGATCTGGGTCTGCGGCGCGGTGCCGGTCTTCGGGTCCGGCACCCGCTCCATCATCTTCATCATCTGGGTGGCGGCCTTCTGGCTCACCACCCGGTGGCTGGTGGCCACGTCGGTGCCGACCACCTGACCGGTGTTGGTGACGGCCTTGCCCAGGATCAGGCTCGGGTCGATCCGGACGCCGCCGTTGGCCACCGCGTTGACGGCGCTGATCTCCTGCAGCGCGTTGACCGAGACCGACTGGCCGAAGTCGACGCGATCCTGGATCTCGTGGGTCCACTGGCTCATCGACGGCAGGATGCCCGGCGACTCGCCGGTGAGGCCGACGTTGGTGCGCTGGCCGAGGCCGAACTTCTCCAGGTAGGAGTGCAACTGTCCGGTCCCGAACCGGTCCGAGGCGAGCACGGTGCCGATGTTGGACGACTGCGCGATCACCCCGGCCAGCGTGAACGGGATGATGCCGTGCGGGAACCAGTCGTGGATGACCGTGTCCTCGCGGTGCAGCTCACCCGGGACGCTCAGCTTCGTCCGGTCGGTGACCTTGCCGGCATCGATGAGCGAGCTGAGGGTGAGGATCTTCTCCACCGAGCCGGGCTCGTAGACCTCGCTGAGTGAGCGGGCACCCCGGTCGGCCTTCGGCGACGCGCTCGGGTCGGAGGCGTCGAACGTCGGGTCGTCGGCGAGTGCCAGCACCTCGCCGGTCTTCACGTCCATCACGATCGCCATGCCGTTGAGCGCGTCCGACTTCTCGTCGGCCTGCTGCAGCACCCGCTGGGCGTACCACTGCAGGTCGCGGTCGATGGTGAGGTGGACGTCGGTGCCGTTGACCGGCTTGACCGTCGTGGAGGGACCCAGCGGCAGCCGGGTGCCCTGGTCGGCGACCTCGTAGGTCTCCTTGCCGTCCTTGCCGGCCAGCTCGCCGTTGAGCGACTGCTCCAGCCCGGCCAGCGGGCCGTCGGTGCCGAGGAAGCCGACGATGTTGGCGGCCACGTCCTTGGCCGGGTACTCCCGGATCGGGTCGTCGGCGGTGTAGAGCCCCTTGAAGCCCTTCGCCTCGGCCGCGGCCACGGCGGCCTTCGCCTTGGCGGCCGGCACCCGGCGGGCGACGTACACGAAGTGGGGGCCGGCGCCCTTCGCCTTGCCCTGCAGATCGGTGAGCACGCTGGTGTAGTCGAGGTTCAGCTTGTTGGCCAGCAGCGTGGCCAGCGCCGGCGCCGTCTTGGCCGTCACCGACGGGTCCGCGGTGATCATCAGGCCGTCCGCGGAGTCGGCCAGCGGCTCACCGTTGCGGTCGAGGATCTCGCCGCGCTGGGCGGGCAGCACCTGGGTGACCAGGTTCTCCTTCTCCGCGGCCTGGGCGTAGGCGTGCGGATCGAAGCCCTGCAGCTGCACCAGCCGGGCACCGAAGGCCGAGAGCACCATCGCGATGAGCACGAACCCGACCCGCAGCCGCAGCGACGGCGACCCACGACGGGTGCCACGCGACGGCTCGTCCGAGTTCCCGTCCAGGCGCGGCTCGGTACGACGCACGGAATGTCCTCACTTGCTGGCCTGTGACTGCTGATGCTGCTGAGGTCTTGTCTACCCTGCGGAGGCCGCCAACTTGTGGTGGTGCTTCGGCGCGTCGGCCTGCTTGGCCAACTTGTCGGTGGACTTCGTGGAGGTGGACGTGCCGCCCGCCACCGGGGCCGTCGGCTTCGGCTGGTGCTTCCACAGCTGCGGGGTGTTGTCCGCGGTGGCCGGCGTCGGCACGCCATCGACCTTGCCGTCGGGCACGTGCAGCACCGCCGGGTCCAGTGGGATGACCATGCCCTGTGCCTGCGCCTTGGCCGCGATCGTCTGCGGGTCGTTGAGCCGCTGGATGTCGGACTGGAGCGCCTGCTGGCGGGCGGCCAGGTTGGACGCCTGGACGCTCAGCTTGTTCTCCACGAACGCCGCCTGCTGCATCGAGGTGTTGAACATGAGCAGCCCGATCACGCCGCCGAGCAGGATCGCGCTGACCAGCGCCACGAACGGCAGCCGCGGCGCTCGCGCCCGGGGGCGCGGCACGACGGTGAGCCGGGCTCGACGCAGGGCGACCGGGTCGGCCCACGCCGCGAGCCGGCGGACGGAACGTGCTGCGGTTGCTGCGGTGCTGCTCATCTCTGGTCTCCCCCGGTGGATGCGGTGACGCGTTCGATCGCGCGCAGCCGGACGCTGGCGGCGCGTGGGTTCTGGGCGGTCTCGTCCGCCGACGCCTGCTCGGCGCCGCGGGTGACCAGGCGGAAGGCCGGCTCCATGCCGGCGGGCACGAATGGCAGGTCCGGCGGTACGTCGAGACGGGTCGCGGCACCGAACGCCTGCTTGACCAGCCGGTCCTCCAGCGAGTGGTAGGACTCCACGACGACCCGACCGCCGACCCCGATCGCCTCCAGCGACGCCGGCAGCGCCGCGCGCAGCGCGCCGAGCTCGTCGTTGACCTCCATCCGCAGCGCCTGGAAGGTGCGCTTCGCGGGGTGGCCGCCGCTGCGGCGGGCCGGCGCCGGGATCTCGGCGTAGAGCAGCTCGACCAGCCGCCCGCTGGTGCTCCACGGCTCGGTCTCGCGGGCCCGAACGATGGCGCGCGCGATCTTGGCCGCGAACCGCTCCTCGCCGTACTCCCGCAGGATCCGGGTCAGCTCCCCGACCGGGTAGGTGTTGAGGACGTCGGCCGCGGTCATGCCGCGGCTGGGGTCCATCCGCATGTCCAGCGGCGCGTCCTCGGCGTAGGCGAAGCCGCGCTCGCGCTGGTCGAGCTGCATCGAGGAGACGCCGAGGTCGAACAACACCGCGTCGACGTGGCTGAGCCCCTGTCCGGCCAGCACGTCGAGCAGCTCGTCGTACACCGCGTGCACGCCGACCCAGCGCTCGCCGAAGCCGGCGAGCCGCTCACCGGCCAGCGCCAGCGCGGACGGGTCGCGGTCGATGCCGATCACTCGCACGCCCGGGATCCGCTCGAGGACCGCAGCGGTGTGGCCGCCGTGGCCGGTGGTGGCATCGACCATCACGGCAGCGTCGTGGTCGAGAGCGGGGGTCAGCAGGGCCACGACCCGGTCGAGCATGACCGGCACGTGCTGCTGGCGCTCCACCCTGCTCCACCTCTCGATCGCGTCGGACTCCATATGCGCCGGATATGCGCCGGATATGCGCCGGATCCGCAGAGCCAGGTCTCATGCCCGCTCCCGGGGAAGTTGCTCGCCTGGAACCGGGGAAGGTGCCCCAGGTGGGCGGTGAGAGCGGGACTGAGACCTCGTCCTGCGGATCCGCTGTGCTGTTGTGCTCGGGCGCTAGGCCTGTGGTTCCTCGTCGAGATCGGAGAACTTCTCCGCGGTCTCGGCGTCGTACTCCAGCCAGCGGGCCTGGTCCCAGATCTCGAGCCGGTCGCCGACGCCGATGACGGCGACGTCCTTCTCGAGCCCGGCATAGGCCCGCAACAGCGGCGGGATCGCGATCCGCCCCTGCTTGTCGGGGGTCCCGGAGTCGGCACCGGAGAAGAAGGAGCGGGTCACGTCACGCGTGCCCCGCCGCTCCCGCGGCTGCGCCATCACCCGGGCCGCCTCGGCCTCGAAGACGTCCTGGGGCCACACCACGAGGCACTTCTCCTGCCCGCGAGTGACCACGACACCCTCCGCCAGACGGTCCCTGAACTTGGCCGGGAGGAAGAGCCGCCCCTTCTCGTCGAGGCGCGGCGTGAAGGTGCCCATGAAGAACATGGCGCCCCTCCACTTCACTGGGAACTTCCCCCACTTCGCCCCACCCTACTCCACTTTCCCCCACCGTCAACCACTTCGACGGCGATTTGCGCCCCGCTCCTCCCCCTCCTCAGGCCGCCGTTCGGACGGTGAGGGCAGACGTCCCCATCGCCGACGCCGTACGGTTGGGAGCGTGAGTACGCCGAGTGCCGATCTGGAGACCGTTGCCCGGGTCGCCGGACGCATCCGCGCCAACGTGGAGCGCGTCATCGAGGGCAAGTCCGAGGTCGTCTTCTCGACGCTGGTGGTGCTGTTGGCCGAGGGGCATCTGCTCATCGAGGACGTGCCCGGCGTCGGCAAGACCCAGCTGGCCAAGGCACTGGCCCGCTCCATCGACTGCTCGGTGCGGCGCATCCAGTTCACGCCGGACCTACTGCCCTCGGACGTGACAGGAGTCTCGGTCTTCAACCAGAACACCCGCGAGTTCGAGTTCCGGCCCGGCGGCATCTTCGCCAACATCGTGGTGGGCGACGAGATCAACCGCGCCTCCCCCAAGACCCAGTCGGCGCTGCTGGAGTGCATGGAGGAGCGGCAGGTCACCGTCGACAACACGACCTACCAGCTGGACTCGCCGTTCCTGGTGATCGCGACCCAGAACCCGATCGAGATGGAGGGCACCTACGTCCTCCCCGAGGCGCAGCGCGACCGCTTCATGGCGCGGGTCTCGGTGGGCTACCCGCCGGCGGTGGCCGAGATCGCGATGCTCGCCTCACATGCCACCGCCAACCCGCTCGACGACCTCGAGCCGGTCACCGACGGCGCCGAGGTGCGCAAGCTGATCGCGATCGTCAACCAGGTGCACGTCTCCGAGGCCGTGCAGAAGTACGCCGTCGCGATCGCGCACGCCACCCGCAGCGCCGGCGAGCTGGCCCTCGGGGCCTCGCCGCGCGCCACCCTCCACCTGGTCCGGGCCGCGAAGGCCTCGGCCGCGTTGCAGGGCCGCGACTTCGTCCTGCCCGACGACGTCAGCGCCCTGGCCGGGCCCGTGCTGACCCACCGGCTGCTGCCCAGCGCCGAAGCGGCGCTCACCGGTCGCCAGGTGGGCGACATCCTGCACGGGCTCGTCACCGCCGTACCCGTGCCGACGGCCTGATATTGGGGTGATGTGAGGTGACCCGATGCGCGAGGCACTGCGTGGCCTGACCGTCCGCGGACGGGCGTTCCTGGCCGCCGGCGTCACGGCGATCGTCTGCGCCGTGGTGCTCGGCCAGCCCGGGTTGACCCGCGTCGGCGTGCTGCTGCTCGTGCTGCCGCTGCTGGTCGCGTTCGTGGTCAGCCGCGGGCGCTACCGACTCGCCCTGGTGCGCACCGTCGCTCCGCGCGTGGTCACCGCCGGGCAGCCGGCCCGGGTGCAGGTGTCGCTCAGCAACGAGGGCCGTACGCCGACCGCCACGCTGCTGCTGGAGGAGTCGGTGCCGTTCGCGCTCGGCGCCCGACCACGGTTCGTGGTGCGGCGGCTGGGCCGCGGCCGCCAGGTGGAGTACCAGGTCCGCTCCGAACTGCGCGGCCGGTTCGAGATCGGCCCGATGACGGTGCACGTGTGCGACCCGTTCGGGCTGGTGCGGCTGGGCCGGGCGTTCTCCTCGACCACCCCGCTGACGGTCACCCCGCGCACCGTCCCCCTCGCCGCGATCCCGCTGACCGGGATGCGCGGCGGCGCCGGCGACAGCATGCCGCGCGCGTTCGCCGGCGGCAGCGCCGAGGACGTGACGGTGCGCGAGTACCGCCGCGGCGACGACCTGCGGCGTGTGCACTGGCGCAGCTCGGCCCGCGTCGGCGAGCTGATGGTGCGCCGGGAGGAGCAGCCCTGGCAGGCGCGCGCCACCCTGCTGCTGGACAACCGGCTGCGGGCACACCGCGGCGCCGGCGCGGCGTCGTCGTTCGAGGCGGCGGTCTCGGCGGCGGCCTCCATCGCGGTGCACCTGAGCGAGCGTGGCTTCACCGTCCGACTGGTCACCGCCACCGGCGACGACCCGACCGCCTGGCAGCGACGACACGACGCTCCGGACGCCGCGACGCTGCTGGAGGCGCTCGCGGTGGTCGGGCTGACCCCGACGAGCGCGTTCGACCTGGGCTGGCTGGACGAGACCGCGACCGGCGGGCTCGTCATCGCCGTACTCGGGGCCCTGGAGGGCGCCGAGATCACCGCACTGCGGCGGCTGCGGCATCACGCCGGAGCCGCGCTCGGCCTCGCCCTGGACGTCCCGACCTGGGGCGCCGCCGGGCACGGCGAGATCCCCTACGGTGTCCCCGCCGCGCCGCTGCTGGCGCAGGCCGGCTGGCAGACCGCGACGCTCGCGGCCGGCGAGCGGTTGGAGCCGGCCTGGAAGGCGCTCGGCGTCCGGGTCAAGGCGGTGGCGCGATGAATCGCTCGATGAGCCGCGAGCTGCGCGAGGCGCTGCTCACGGCGCTCACCGCCCTCACCGTGTGGGTGGCGCTGTGGTCGTGGCGCAGCGTGGCCGCCGGCATGTCGCACGCACTGCCGACGCTAACGCTCACCGGGATCCTCGTCGCCGCGGCCGGCGCCGGCATGCGGCTGTTGCGGTGGCGGTGGTACGCCGTCGTGCTCGTCCAGCTCGCGCTAGCCTGGTCGGTGGTGAGCATCCGGCTGGTCCACACGCCGCTCCCGATCCACGGCACGCCGCTGCTCCACCTGGAGGACGCGTTCCTGGAGGCCGGGGACGCCGCCGACCGGTATGCGCCGCCGGTGCCGGTGCTGCACGGGATCCTCGCGTTCGTGCTGTGCGGCGCCGCGCTGGCGTTCGTGATCGCCGACCTGCTTGCCCGCACCCTGCACCGCCCGCCGCTGGTCGGCCTGGCGCTGCTGGCCGTGCTGGCGGTGCCGTTCAGCGTGGTGGGCGGCGGTGTCTCGCCCTGGATCTTCGTGCTGACCGCGGCCGGCTTCCTGGGTCAGATCGTGGTCGAGGAGTCCGCTCGGGTGACCCACTGGGGCCGCTCCCTGGACGGCCCGGAGCGGGTCGACGACACCACCAGCACCGGTTGGCGGGGCAGCCTGGGTGCGGCTGCGGTCGGGACCACCGCGACGGCGCTCGCGCTGGTGGTGCCCCTCGGCATCCCGACCCTCCACCTCGACCTCAGCGGCATCGGCAACGGGAGTGGCGGCGGGCACGTGACCGTGACCAACCCGATGGTCGACCTGCACCGGGACCTGGTGCAGGGGCGGGACGTGCCGCTGGTGGTGGCGAAGACCCGCGACCCCGACCCGACGTACCTGCGGATCGCGGTGCTCACCCGGTTCACCGACTCCCAGTGGACCGCCGGCGACCGGAGCATCCCGCGTGACCAGGACGCCATCGGCGACCTGCCGCTGCCCGGCGTCGACCCGAGCGTCAAGCGCACCGAGTACAGCTACCAGATCACCGCCGAACACGACTTCGACTCACGCTGGCTGCCCACGCCGGCTCCCACCTCCGAGATCCACGCCGCCGGCGACTGGCGCTACGACGCCAACACCATGGACTTCATCGCCGCGGACAAGAACCTGACCACCGCCGGGCTCACCTACACGGCCACCAAGGACCAGCTCTCGCTCAGCGGGAGCCAGCTGATGGACACGATCGCCGGCGTGGGCCAGGTGCCGGCGTACTACACCGAGCTGCCCGCCGACCTGCCGAAGCTGGTCTCCCAGCTCGCCCTCCAGGTGACACGCGGGCAGACCACCGCGTTCGGGAAGGCGGTGGCGCTGCAGTCCTGGTTCCGCACCGATGGCGGCTTCCACTACTCCACCGCCACCACGCTGGGCAGCGGCACCGACGACCTGGTGACGTTCCTGCGCTCCGGGCCGGATGGACGCACCGGCTACTGCCAGCAGTTCGCAGCGGCGATGGCGGTGATGGCCCGCAGCCTCGGCATCCCGGCCCGCGTCGCGGTCGGCTTCCTCGCGCCGACCCGGATGAGCGACGGCAGCTACGTCTACTCCAGTCACGACATGCACGCCTGGCCGGAACTGTACTTCGCCGGCGCCGGCTGGGTGCGCTTCGAGCCGACCCCGGCCGTGCGCGGGACCGCGGCGCCCAGCTACACCCACAACCTCACCACCGACA
The DNA here is from genome assembly GCF_035547795.1 of Nocardioides sp. Lineage (GTDB taxonomy): Bacteria > Actinomycetota > Actinomycetes > Propionibacteriales > Nocardioidaceae > Nocardioides. The sequence continues at coordinate 8,621 of NZ_DASZUF010000079.1, read as the reverse complement.
CGCCGCAGGTCGGCAGTGTCGAGGAGCCCAGCGACCAGCCCACCACCCGGTCGAGCTCCTCGGCGCTCCCCAAGCAGGCCCAGCGTCACCAGGCACCGAAGGAGACCGCGACGCCGACCCACCGCACCACCCACCACGTGGCGGCGTGGGTCTCCGGTGGGGTCGCGCTGCTGGTGGTGGCGGTCGCGCTGACACTGCCGACGACGATACGGCGGCGTCGCCGGGCCCGGCGTCTGGCCGGCGATCCCGAGGCGGCCTGGGCCGAGGTGCGCGACACCATGCTCGACCTATGGATCCCCTGGGCGGACGGCGTCTCGCCGCGCACGAACGCGCGGCTCATGTCGACGTACATCGGCACGTGGGAGGGCAAGGAGGCACTCCGCCGGCTGCTGACGGCGGTGGAGCGGGAGCGCTATGGGCGGACCGGTGCGGAGCACGCCGTCGCCGACGACGCCCGGCTGGTCATCGAGGGGCTGCGAGCGGGTGCCTCGCCGGGCGTCACCAGGCGCGCGACCTGGTGGCCTCGCACGGCGCTGCGGCGGCGTCCGGGGCAGCAGCCGACGGTGCTCCTCGACGAGAGTGCCGACGGCCCGGACGTGGCCGTGCGCGGCTAGAACCGGTGCGGTGGGCGGCGTCAGAAAAGCCGGCTAGCAGACGAGTCGGGGATCGCTCTCGCTCCACTCTCACTCGCCAGTGGTGGCCCACTGCGCGACACCGCGCGCGGCCGACTCCCTACCAGTCCCTACCAGCCGAAGCCGCCGTCACGGCGACGGCGCCACCGTGCCTCGACCCGATCCATGAAGGAGCCGGAGGAACGCGGCCGCGGGCCGCGGGCGGAGCGGCCACCGTCGATGACGGTGAACCCGTGCGAGCCGTGGATCGGCATGGTGAGCGGTCGGCCGCGCAGCGCGGTGAGGCCGACGGTGGCCGAGCCCAGCATCACCAGGAAGCCCAGGATGCCGATCGCCCACAGGCCGGTGATCACGCCGGACATCAGCACGACCACGCCGACGACGAACGCGACCGCGGAAAGGATCACCCGGCGATGCGCAGCCCGGCGAAGCGAGTGACCCTGGAGGGTGGAGGCGAACTTGGGGTCCTCCTCGGAGAGGGCACGCTCCATCTGCTCGAGCAGTCGCAGCTCCTCTTCCGAGAGTGGCACCGGATCCTCCTAGGTCGTGCTTAAGCCAATTCTAGGCAGCCTGGTGCGGTCACGGTAGGCGAGCGGCGAAAATCTTCAACGATCCTGACGGCGCGGGCTCAGGAGCGTGCCGCCAGCACGTGCAGCTGGGCCGCCAGCGGCAGGAAGTCGGCGCGCTTGGCGACGGCGTTCTCCAGCTCGGCCAGGGCCGCGGTCGAGCCGGGCTCCAGATCCAGCAGCGACCCCGGCACCAGGTCGGTGAAGACGCGCACGCCGTGCACCGCCATCACCTCGAAGTCGGCCTCCACCACCGCGACGGTGAGCTCGCCGGCGGTGAACCGCCGCCCCACCCGGCCACTGGGCGCGTCGTCGTCGAGCAGAGCCAGGGCCTGGGCGAAGTGACCCGCCATCGCCCGCGCCACCACGGCCGCGTTGCGCTGCGCCACGACCAGGCTCAGCACCCCACCGGGACGCAGCACGCCGTGCAGGGTGCGCAGCGCGGCGGCGGGGTCCTCGACCACCTCGAGGACACCGTGGCACAGCACCAGGTCGGCGCTGCCCTCCCCCACCACGTCGGTCAGGTCGGCCAGGTCGCCCTGGTGGGCGGCCACGTCGACGCCTTCCTCACGGGCCCGTCGAGCCAGCGCGGCCAGCGCGTCGGGACTCGGGTCGACCACGGAGACGCGATGGCCGAGCCCGGCCATCTTGACCGCGAAGCCGCCGGTGCCGCCGCCGATGTCGACCACGTCGACCGGCCGCTCGCCGAGCAGCGGCTCGAGCGCCGACCACACCACGCCGGTCCGCGCGGTGGCGCGGCGCTCGCTGGGCCGCTCGGTAGGCCGCTCGGTAGGCCGCTCGGTCATGTCGTCAGCCTCGCGTCGCCGGGACGGCCGGTGCCGCGTCCGCCGGTCGCGGCGCCTCCGCGGCCGGCGGATGGATGTAGCGGGTGACCGGCGGCAGCCACATCAGCACCAGCGACCCGATCCCGATCGCCATCGCCACGAAGGTGCACACCACGAACAGCGCCGGCGGCTCGGTGAGCACCGCGCCCACGCTGGCCACGGCGGTGAACACCAGCAGCACGGTGATGCCGATCCGGCCCCACTCGAACCCGTTGCGCAGAAACGCGCCGAGCACCCACAGCAGGCTGGCAATGACGACGTACATCGTCAGCGCCGGCGCCACGAAGTGCGGCGGACGGACGGTGCCGGCCTTGACCGCGGCCAGGCCCTCGGTGCGGAGCAGGTGGCGCGTGGCTGGATTGCCCTCGGCCCACGACCGGATCAGGGAGTCGTGGAAGATCACGATGAGTAAGACGGTGATCCCGCCGACAGCGACCAGGGCCGCCAGCGCTCGCAGTGCCCTGGTCAGCTCGACCGGCCTCTCGTCCACAGGTCCTCCTCGCATCTGGCTAGGGTGCCGCCATGAGCAGCGAGCACCCCTCGGTCGTCGCCTTCCGTGCCGCCCACCGGGAACGCGGCGGAACCGGCGACATCGTCATTCTGCCCGACTCGGTCCACACCGCCGCACTGGCGGCCGAGGCGCTGGGCTGCGAGGTGGGCGCGATCGCCAACAGTCTGCTCTTCGCGGTACCCGACGGGGAGGGCGGCGGCACGCCCGTGCTGATCCTCACCTCCGGGGCCCACCGCGTCGACACCGCGCTGGCCGCCGAGCGGATCGGCGTGCCGAGGCTGAAGCGGGCCAGTCCGGAGTTCGTCCGCGAGCACACCGGGCAGGTCATCGGCGGCGTGTCGCCGCTGGGGCATCCGGCCCCGCTGCCGACGTACCTGGATCCCTGGCTGCGCCGCCACCCGGTCGTGTGGGCGGCCGCGGGCCACCCGGCCGCGGTCTTCTCGACCACGTATGACGAGCTGCTCGCGCTGACCGGCGCCACCGAGCTGGCCGTGGACTGAGCCCGGACCCGCTACCCTTCGCGCGTGGCGCGGGTCGTGGTGGTCGGTGGTGGCTTCGGGGGGATGGCGGCCGCGGCGCGGCTGGCCAAGCTCGGCCACGAGGTGACGCTGCTGGAGGCCACCGAGCAGCTCGGCGGCGCGTTGGCGCCGGTGACGCAGGACGGGTTCACCTGGGACGGCGGTCCGTCGTACACGCTGCTGCCGGCGGTGATCCGCGACCTGTTCCGCAAGTCCGGCCGGCCGGTGGAGCGCGAGCTGGATCTCGAGCCGGTCGAGGTGATCCGCGAGCACCGGTTCGAGGACCGGTCGCGGCTGCGGGTCCACGGCGGGTCGCGGGGCGCGCAGCTGGCGGCGTTCGAAGAGCTCGGCACCGGGCTCGGGCAGCAGTGGGTCGACTTCGTCGCGTCGTACGGCGAGGTCTGGGAGCTGCTGCGCCAGCACTACTTCGAGGTCGCCACCTCGCCCCGGCCGGCGGAGGTGAGCGCGGTGCTGGAGGCGCGGGAGATGCTGGCCAAGCGGATCCGGCGCACGTTCAAGGACCGCCGGCTGCGTCTGGTCGCCGGCTTCCCGGCCGAGGCCGAGGGGCACAACCCCCGCGACGTGCCGGCCTGGGCGGGGCTGGTGCACTACCTGGAGCAGCGCTTCGGCGCCTGGACCGTCCCCGGCGGGATGCACCAGCTGGCCGCGGCGCTGACCGCGCGGCTGGCCACCCGCGGCGTCACGGTGCGCACCGGGCTGGCGGCCGCCGATCTGGTGGTCCGGAGCGGCCGGGTGGTGGCGGTGGCGACCGCCGCGGGCGAGATCGAGGCCGACCACGTGGTCTGCGCGATCGACCCGCGCCGGCTGCCCGCCCTCGAGCGGTTCTCGGACAGGACGCTGCCGGCGATGCCGCCGCAGGTCTTCCACCTCGGACTCGGCGACGCGCCGCAGCTGCCGGCCGGTGAGGTGGTGCTGCACGGCGATCCCCTGCTGGTGGTCCGCGGCCGGGGCAACGCCTGGACGGTGCATGCCCGCGGCAAGCTGCTCGAGGACGTCACCGTCGCGCTGGCCCGGCACCGGCTCGATGTGCGCGACCAGGTCGTCACGCGCGTCGATCTCGGGGTGCGCGAGCTGGTCGGCCGGTGGGGCGGGTCGCCGTACGGGCTGCTGTGGCAGGGCCGCTCGACGCTCGCGCTGCGGCACGGTCCGACCACCCCGATCCGCGGCCTGTACGCCGCCGGCGCGCACGCCAATCCCGGCGCCGGGCTGCCCTACGTCGGGCTGTCCGCAGCGCTGGTCGCCCAGGCCATCGGCCCGGCCTAGCGGCGTACCTGACTTCCTCGGCTCGCGTCGGCGTGTCACCGTGCGAAAGGTCAGGTGCCCGCGGTCAGACCCGGACGTTGAGCCGGTCGAAGATCTCCAGCGTGGCCGTGGAGCGGTTGAGGGTGTAGAAGTGCAGGCCCGGGGCGCCGCCGTCGAGGAGCTGCTCGCACAGCTCGGCGGCGATCCCGATGCCCTCCGCGCGGATCGCCTTCGGGTCCTCGTGCCGCTCGATCCGCGCCACGATGTCGGCCGGCACCGAGGTGCCGATCAGCTCGCCCTGGCGGCGGATCGCCGCCAGGTTCAGGATCGGCATGATCCCCGGCAGGATCGGCAGGTCCACCCCGCGCCCGCGCACCCGCTCGACCAGCCCGAAGTAGTCCGAGGCGCGAAAGAACATCTGGGTGATCGCGAACTGCGCCCCCGCCCGCGCCTTCGCGGCCAGCACGTCGGCGTCGGCGTCCAGCGACGCCGCGCTCGGGTGCCCCTCCGGGAACGCCGCCACGCCGATGTCGAAGCCGCCGCGGGCCTTGACCAGCTCGACCAGCTCGGCGGCGTAGGTGAGTCCGCCCGCGGTCGGCGTCCAGGGGGCGCGCGGGCCTTCGTGCGGGTCGCCGCGCAGCAGCATCACGTTCTCGACGCCGGCGTCGGCGTAGGAGTCCAGCACCGCCTCGATCTCGGCCACCGTGTGGCCGACGCAGGTCAGGTGCGCCATCGGGGTGAGGCTGGTCTCACGGGCGATCCGGCCGGTCACCCGGACGGTCGTGTCGCGGGTGGTGCCGCCGGCGCCGTACGTCACCGAGACGAACGTCGGCTGATAGGGCTCCAGGGTCTCGATGGCCTGCCACAGCTGCGCCTCCCCCGCCTCGTCCTTGGGCGGGAAGAACTCGAAGGAGAACGACGGCTCGCCGGCGCGCAGCCGCGCGGCGATGCTGCCGCCGGGGCCGTCGTCGGGTGCCGGTGAGCTCTGCGCTGCCATGGCCGAAGTCTAAGGTCAGCGGCCCGATAGGGTCTGTCCGTGAGCACCCCGTGGGACGCCGGCGCCTTCCGCGCCCGGATCCAGGCCACGCTCGACGACTTCCTCGACACCCAGGCCCAGCGGCTGGAGCCGCTGGGCGACGACGCGGCCCGGCTGGTGGCACAGGCCCGGGCGTCGGTCACCGGTGGCAAGCGGTTCCGGGCGGCGTTCTGCTACTGGGGCCATCGGGCCTACCTGCCCTCTCCCGACGACGCCGAGGCGCTCATCCGGGCGTGCGCCTCGCTGGAGCTGCTGCACGCCTCCGCGCTGGTGCACGACGACTACATGGACGCCTCGGACACCCGTCGCGGGCGGCCCGCGACGCACCGCGTCTTCGAGGCGCAGCACCGCACGGCGGGATGGCGCGGCGACGCGGAGCAGTACGGCGGCGCGGCCGCGATCCTGCTCGGCGACCTGCTGCAGGCCTGGGCGGACGAGCTGCTGCGTGGCTCGGGCTTCCCGGCCGGGCGCACCTCGCGGGCGCTGGAGCTGTTCGACCTGACCCGGACCGAGGTGATCGCGGGGCAGTTCCTCGACGTCTCGGTGCAGGCCCGCGGGCTCGCCTCGGTGGAGACCGCGATGACGGTGCTGCGCTACAAGTCGGCCAAGTACTCCATCGAGCGGCCGCTGAACATCGGCGCCGCGCTCGCCGGCGCCCGGTCGCTGTCGGGGCTCTCCGCGTTCGGGCTGCCGCTGGGCGAGGCGTTCCAGCTGCGCGACGACCTACTGGGGGTCTACGGCGATCCCGCCACCACCGGCAAGCCCGCCGGGGACGACCTGGTGGAGGGCAAGCGCACCGTCCTGGTCGCCCTGGCCCTGGAGGCGGCCGGCCCCGCCGAGGCCGCCACCCTCGACGGGGCGCTCGGCACGCCGCTGACCGAGGCCGAGATCGCCGAGCTGCGCCGGATCATCACCGACTCCGGCGCCCAGGCCCGGGTGGAGGCGATGATCGCCGAGCTGGCCTCCCACGCGGTCGCCGCCCTGGAGCGCGCCGACATCGACCCGACCGCCCGCGACGTACTGCGCGGGCTGGCGGCGGCTGCCACCCAGCGCGCGCTCTGAGGGGGTAGTTCGGGGAGAAACGGTCTATTACTGGCTGGTAAACCGACCGTTTCTCCCCGAACTACCCCAACAGCGCGGGTACGTCGAGGGCCGGGCCCGGACCGGCGAGCAGCACGGCGAGGGGTCCGGCCTGCCCCAGCACGTGCACGATCGCACCGAAGGCGGTCGGGTCGTTCTCGGCGAGTCCGGCCCAGTCGCGCCACAGCAGCAGGGTGGGACCGCGCAGGTCACGCAGGCAGTCGGCCAGGGCGTCGAGATTGCGGCCGTAGTGCGCGCCGAACCCGAGCGCCGCCCCGATCGCCTCCAGGGTGTCCCTCTTCGTCGCGGCGCCCCGCACCGGCGCGAAGCCCCAGCCGGCGGCGAGCGCGGCGGTCTCGGCGGCGGTCTCGTCGTACTCCTCGCTGCGGTAGACCCCGCGCGGGAGGTCGCCCGACAGCAGTCCTGAGAGGGTCATCGCCGGATCCTCCGGAACGAGTTGTAGTGGTCGTCGGTGTAGTAGAGCTCCCCGCCCCGGCCGGTGATGATCCGCCGGGCACCGCGGGTCGAGGCGCCCGGCGTGTCCACGGTGTACTCGTGGTAGTAGCCCGACGGCTCCGTGGGCAGCAGCCCCTCGTAGTTGCCGAAGACCGAGCCGTCCTTGCCCGGATACTCGAACGGTCCGCCCTCGTCGATCTCGGCGAGCACCCGACGCGCCTGCGATGGCAGGTCGTCCGCGTCCACCCATCCCGTCGCCGCGTCGTGCGTCGCCGGCGAGGACGCGTCATGGTGGGCCAGGCCGCCGACCAGCGCCCCGAGGACGACCACGAGCAGGCCCACGACCCCGGCGATGGTCTTGCGCGACATCGGCCTCAGAACGCCATCGCCTGAGCGCGGCGCTTGACCTCCGACCCACGGTTCTCGCGCAGCGCGTCGATCGGCCGGCCCGGCAGGTCCTGGTCCATGAAGAGCCAGGCGATGCACTCGCGGTCGTCGTACCCGCCGTCGTGCAGCAGCGTCAGTAGCCCGGGCAGGCCCTTGACCGGGAGCCCGTCTTGGATCAGCGCCGCCGGGACGCGCTGTCCCGCGCCCTTCTCCCCCGGGTTCGGTACGGCGGCGGCCAGCTGGTGCTCGCGCACCATCGTGCGCACCTTCGCCGGGGTGACTCCGAGGGCCTTGCCGGCCTGCGCCCAGTCGAGCCATTCGGTCACGAGGGCGCCGAGGTCCTGGTCAGCCAGTGAGCGTGCGTCCATGGGCGCCACTCTCCCACCTCCCGTGTCGCGTCGGAAAACTCGCTCACCGCTCCGTACCATGGGAGGCCCGGTCACTTCCCCGGCCGGGTCAGCAGGAGGGGCCGACGTGCAGCCAGACCGGCACGCCCGCGCGGGCAGCGACGCGCGCACGGTCGCCGACCCCATGATCGGCCGGGTGCTGGACCGTCGCTACCGGATCAAGGCGCGGATCGCCCGCGGCGGGATGGCGACCGTCTACCAGGCCGAGGACCTGCGGCTGGACCGCACCGTCGCGGTCAAGGTGATGCACGCCGGCCTGGGTGACGACGCGGCGTTCGCGGCCCGGTTCGTGCGCGAGGCGCGCGCCGCCGCCCGGCTCTCCCACCCGCACGTGGTGGCGGTCCAGGACCAGGGCGAGGACGACGGCGTGGTCTTCCTGGCGATGGAGTACGTGCCCGGCTACACGCTGCGCGACACCATCGCAGCCGAGGCGCCGATGTCGCCGCGCCGGGCGCTGGCGGTGCTCGACCCGGTGCTGCAGGCCCTGGCCGCGGCCCACCGCGCCGGCCTGGTGCACCGCGACGTCAAGCCGGAGAACGTGCTCATCTCCGAGGACGGCCGCACCATCAAGGTCGCCGACTTCGGGCTGGCCCGGGCGGTCACCTCCGAGACCCAGCACACCTCCACCGGGGTGCTGATCGGCACCGTCTCCTACATCGCCCCCGAGCTGGTCACCGACGGCACCGCCGACGCGCGTGCCGACGTCTACGCCGCCGGCGTGATCCTCTACGAGCTGCTCACCGGCCACAAGCCGCATGCCGGGGAGACCCCGATCCAGGTCGCCTACAAGCACGTGCACAACGACGTGCCGCCGCCGTCACAGGCGGTCCCCGGAATTCCGCCGTACGTCGATGCGCTGGTGGCGCGTGCCACCGCCCGCGACCGCGATCGCCGCCCGGCCGACGCCGGCGTGTTCCTGC
>NZ_DASZUF010000078.1:0-15758 GCF_035547795.1 Nocardioides sp. | reverse complement strand
TCCACGTAGGCGTGGTACTCCGGGGTCATCGAGTCGGCCACGCGCCGACCACGGCGGAATCCGCCAGCAGTTCTCCGAGACATGACACGAGCCAACGCCTGTGTTCGGCTCGAGGCAACGGCGTGCAATGCAGCTGTGGACAGCCTCGTTGAGAGGGGCGCCTGTGGACGGTAAGTGGCCCGGATCAGACGATGTCGGCGACCTTGAGCCGGACCTGGTCGGCCTCGGCATCGGTGAGCATCTGCTGGGAGAGCCGCTCGGCCTCGACCCGGCGGAGGTAGTGGTCGATCTCCTCCTGGGTCCGGGCCGGACTCCAGCCGAGCTCGGCGGCCATCAGCCGGGCCACGCCCGGCGCGGCGGAGACCCCGCGGTCGAAGGTCTCGATCGAGATGCGGGTACGGCGGGCCAGCACGTCGTCGAGGTGGCGCGCGCCCTCGTGGGTGACGGCGTAGACCACCTCGGCGGCGAGGTAGTCGTCGGCACCCTCCAGCGGCTCGGCCAGCGCCCGGCGGGAGCCGATCAGGGCGAGCAACTCGTCGATGAGGCCGCCGTACCGGTGCAGCAGGTGGTCGATCCTGGCCACGTGCAGCCCACAGCGGCGGGCCAGCAGCACCCGTTGATTGGAGCGGGTCTCGTAGCCCTCGGCGCCCAGCAGCCGCACCCGGTCGGTGATCGACTCCTGCAGGAACAGGTCGGTGGTGGTGCGCAGCGAGTGCGCGGCGGCGTCGACGGCGTCCCTGGCCATCACGCGGTACGTCGTCAGCTTGCCGCCGGCGATCATCACCAGTCCCGGCACCGGGGTGACGACGGTGTGCTCCCGGCTGATCTTCGAGGTCGGCTCGGACTCCCCCGACAGCAGCGGGCGCAGGCCGGCGTACACGCCCTCGACGTCCTCGTGCCCCAGCGGCTCGCGCAGGATCGCGTTCACATGGTCGAGGACGTACTCGATATCGGCGCGGCTGGCGGCCGGGTGGGCGAGGTCGTAGCTCCACGGGGTGTCGGTGGTGCCGATGATCCAGTGCCGACCCCAGGGGATCACGAACAGCACCGACTTCTCGGTCCGGACGATGAAGCCCGACTCGCTGCGGATCCGGTCGCGGGGGACGACCAGGTGGATGCCCTTGGACGCCTGCACGTGCAGCGCGCCGCGGCCGCCGACCATCTCCTGGATCTCGTCGGTCCACACCCCGGCGGCGTTGACCACCGTCTTGGCCCGGATCTCGTGGTCGGTGCCGTGCTCCAGGTCGCGGGCGGTCACCCCGACCACCCGCTCGCCCTCGCGCAGGAATCCGGTCACCCGGATGCGGGTGGCGAGGTGCGCGCCGTGCCGCGCGGCGGTGCGGGCGATGGTCAGCACCAACCGGGCGTCGTCGACCTGGGCGTCGTAGTACTGGATCGCACCGGTGATGGTGTCGGTGCGGAAGTCGGGGGCGATCCGGGCCACCGCCGTGCGGGTCAGGTGCCGGTGCCGGGGCAGGCCCATCCCGCCCTGGCCGTGCAGCAGCGGCCCGGCCAGCGCCATGCCGTCGTAGAGGAGCAGGCCGCTGCCGACGTACCCGCGCTCCCAGATCGGGTGCGTCAACGGGTACAGGAACGGCACCGGCCGCACCAGGTGCGGCGCCAGCCGGGTGAGGAGCAGGCCGCGCTCGGCCAGCGCCTCGCGGACCAGCGCGAAGTCCATCATCTCCAGGTAGCGCAGGCCGCCGTGGATCAGCTTGGAACTGCGCGAGGACGTGCCGGAGGCGAGGTCACGCTGCTCCAGCAGGCCGACGGCCAGACCGCGGGTGACCGCGTCGAGGGCCACGCCGGCGCCGACCACCCCTCCCCCGACGACCAGTACGTCGAGCTCCGGCTCGCCGGCCGCGCCCGTCATGGCGGCGATGGCCGCATCGCGGGCGTCGGTGCTCAGCACTCCCGGCTGGGTCATGCCGCCAGTGTGTCAGGTGCTACTGGACGACGATCTCGACGCGCTGGAACTCCTTGACGTCGGTGTATCCCGTCGTCGCCATCGAGCGCTTGAGCGCGCCGATGAGGTTCATGGTGCCGTCGGCGACGTGGCTGGGCCCGAACAGGACTTCCGCGAGCGACCCGACCGGCTCGAACCCCACTCGCTGTCCGCGCGGCAGGTCGGCGTGGTGCGCCTCGGCGCCCCAGTGGAAGCCGTGGCCGGGCGCGTCGGTGGCGCGCGCGAACGGGCTGCCGATCATCACCGCGTCGGCGCCGCAGGCGATCGCCTTGGCGATGTCACCGGACTTGCCGATCGAGCCGTCGGCGATCACGTGCACATAACGGCCGCCGGACTCGTCGAGGTAGTCGCGACGCGCGGCCGCCACGTCCGCGACGGCACTGGCCATCGGCACCGCCACGCCCAGCACGGTGCGGGTGGTGTGGGCGGCGCCACCGCCGAACCCGACGAGGACCCCGGCGGCGCCGGTGCGCATCAGGTGCAGCGCGGCCTGGTGGGTGGCGCAGCCGCCGACGATCACCGGCACGTCGAGCTCGTAGATGAACTCCTTGAGGTTCAGCGGCTCGGCCTGGCTGGACACGTGCTCGGCGGAGACCGTCGTACCGCGGATGACGAACATGTCGACGCCCGCGTCGACCACCGTCTTGGCGAACTCCTTGGTGCGCTGCGGGCTGAGCGCGCCGGCGACCGTCACGCCGGCCTCGCGCACCTCGCGCAGCCGTTGGGCGATCAGCTCGGCCTTGATCGGCTCGGCGTAGATCTCCTGCAGCCGGCGGGTGGCGTCCACGCCTTCCAGGCCGGCCACCTCGGCCAGCAGCGGCTCGGGGCTCTCGTAGCGGGTCCAGATGCCCTCGAGGTTGAGCACCCCCAGACCACCGAGCCGGCCCAGCTTGATGGCGGTCTCGGGCGACATCACGCTGTCCATCGGCGCGGCCAGCACCGGGATGTCGAACCGGTAGGCGTCGATCTGCCAGTCGGTGCTGACCTCCTCGGGGTCGCGTGTGCGCCTGCTGGGCACGATCGCGACGTCGTCGAAGGAGTAGGCCCGCCGGGCCCGCTTGGCCCGTCCGATCTCGATCTCGGTCACCCGCTGAGTCTAGGGCCGCAGGTGGCCGCCTCCCCAAAGCGGCCGCCTCCCCAAAGTGTCACCGTGATAGTTCGCGCCACGGGTGACACAGCGGAAGTGTCACCGCAGCCGCAAAGGTTCACGGTGACACTTTGGGATGGGCTGCCTCGACTCAGCTGTGGTAGTTGGGCGCCTCGACCGTCAGCTGGACGTCGTGGGGGTGACTCTCCTTGAGCGAGGCGGAGGTGATCCGCATGAAGCGGCCCTTCTCCTGCAGCTCGGGGATGGTGCGGGCACCGACGTAGAACATCGTCTGGTGCAGGCCGCCGACGAGCTGGTGGGCGACGGCCGCAAGAGCACCCTTGTAGGGCACCTGGCCCTCGACGCCCTCGGGCACGATCAGGTCGTCGCTGGTGACCTCCGCCTGGAAGTAACGATCCTTGGAGTAGGACTTCTTGCCCCGGCTCGACATGGCGCCCATCGAGCCCATCCCTCGGTAGGCCTTGTACTGCTTGCCGTTGACCAGGATCGTCTCGCCGGGGGCCTCCTCGGTGCCGGCCAGCATCGAGCCGAGCATCACGGTGTCCGCCCCGGCCACGATGGCCTTGCCGATCTCGCCGGAGTAGCGCAGGCCACCGTCCGCGATCACGGGTACGCCGGCGGGCTTGCAGGCCAGCGAGGCTTCGTAGACGGCGCTGATCTGCGGCACGCCGACGCCGGTGACCACCCGGGTCGTGCAGATGGAGCCCGGGCCGACTCCGACCTTGACGGCGTCCGCCCCGGCCTCGACGAAGGACTGCGCCCCCTCGCGGGTCGCCACGTTGCCGCCGATGACCTGGACGTGCCTGGTGGCCGGGTCGGTCTTGAGCCGCTTGACCATGTCGATGAGCATCCGCACGTTGCCGTGCGCGGTGTCGGCGACCAGCACGTCGACGCCGGCCTCGATCAGGGTGGTGGCACGCAGCCAGGCGTCGCCGAAGTAGCCGATCGCGGCGCCGACCAGCAGTCGGCCCTGGTCGTCGTAGGAGGCGTTGGGGAACTGCTCGCCCTTGACGAAGTCCTTGACGGTGATCAGGCCAGTCAGGCGACCCTCCGTGTCGATCAGCGGCAGCCGCTCCAGCTTGTGCTGGCGCAGCAGGGTGGTGGCCTCCTCACGGGAGATGCCGTCGGGGCCGGTGATCAGCGGCACCGGAGTCATCACCTCGTCGACCTTGGTGGTGGCCCACTCGGCGACCGGGGTGAAGCGCAGGTCGCGGTTGGTGATGATGCCCAGCAGCCGGTTGTCGCCGTCCACGACCGGAAAGCCTGAGATGCGGTACTCGCCCGCGAGCTGGTCGAGCTGCTCGAGCGTGGCGTCGGGGCCGATCGTGACCGGGTTGGTGATGATGCCGGTCTGGGTTCGCTTGACCAGGTCGACCTGGTAGGCCTGGTCCTCGATGGACAGGTTGCGGTGGAGCACGCCGATGCCGCCCTGGCGGGCCATCGCGATCGCCATCCGGGACTCGGTCACGGTGTCCATGGCCGCGGAGACCAGCGGCACCTTGAGCTCGATCTCGCGGGTCAGCCGACTGGTGGTGTCGATCTCGTCGGGCGCGAGATCGGAGTAGCCAGGCAGGAGGAGGACGTCGTCGTAGGTGAGGCCGAGGGTCGCGAACTTCTCCGGGAGCTCCATGAACGAATCCTACGTTCCGGCACCCGGCCTCACCGAACCGACGTCACGGCTTGAGCAGCACCTTCGTCCAGCCGTTGACCCGCTGGTCGAAGTTGGCGTACGCCGAGGGTGCCTCGGCCAGCGGCAGCTCGTGGGAGACGATGAAGCCGGGCTCGGCCCGTCCCTCGATGATCAGGTCGCGCAGCTCGGCGTTGTAGCGCTTGACCGGTGCCTGGCCGGTGCCCATGAACTGACCCTTCTGGAAGAAGCTGCCGTAGTTGAAGCCGATCCGGCCCTCCTTCGCACCCTCGGTCGCCGCCTGTGGATCCTGCGGCACGTAGACGCCGACCACGCCGATGCCGCCGTGGCACTTGACCGACTGCACCAGGTTGTCGAGCACCATCGCCGGGTGCTCCTCCCCCGTGGGGTCGTGCGCCTGCCAGCCGACCGCCTCCACGCCGGCGTCGGCGCCCTGGCCGCCGGTGCCGTCCATGATCTGCTCCACCGGGTCGCCCTCGCGCACGTCGACGACCTTCGCCCCGATCGAGGAGGCGAGCTTGAGCCGGTCGTCGTGGAAGTCGATGACGTACACCTCGCTGGCGCCTCTGATCATGGCGGAGTGCGCCGCCATCAGGCCGACCGGGCCGGCGCCATAGATCGCGATCGCGTCACCGGGCCGCATCCCGGAGAGCTCCACGCCGTGCCAGCCGGTCGGGAAGACGTCGGAGAGCAGGGTGAAGTCGCGCTCGTGCTCGGTCCCCGCGGGCAGCTCGAGGAGGTTGAAGTCGGCGTACGGTACCCGCAGGAACTCCGCCTGGCCGCCGTCGTAGGGGCCCATGTTGGCGTAGCCGTAGGCGGCACCCTGGACGCCGGGCGTCGGGTTGGTGCGCTCGCAGAACGACGTCCAGCCCTGGTTGCAGCTGCGGCAGGTGCCGCAGGCGATGTTGAACGGCACCGAGACCCGCATCCCCGGCTTGATCCGACCGACGGCGGCGCCGACCTCCTCGACGATGCCCATGTTCTCGTGGCCGAGCACGGTGCCCGGCTCGACATTCGTGCGGCCCTCGTACATGTGCAGGTCCGAGCCGCAGATGTTCGTGGTGGTCAGCCGGATGACCGCGTCGGTCGGCTCCTGGCAGTGCGGATCGGGACGGTCCTCCACGGTGACGTTGCGCGGACCCTGATACACGATGCCCTTCATCGCATGCTCCTTCGGCAGTACGTCGGATTCAGCGGACCCGTCCCGGTACCCGACGGCTGCCCGGCTACCGCCTCGTCGACCGCCTCTTCGGCGGCTTCGGCGGCAGCCCGAGCGCGACCTCGACCCGGGGCAGCACCCAGGCCGCCAGGCCATCACGTGCGATCACCGTCCGGTCGATGCGCACCACGCCGGTCATCGCCCGTTGACCCATCATCGGGACCGTGCCGCCCCGGGCGACCGCGTCGACGAGCTCTTTGCCGACCCGGAGCAGGAGACCGTGCTCGGTGACGCCCACCGTCATGTGGGTGTTCACCATGAAGCACAGGCCGCCGAACATCTTGATCTCGTCGAACTCCGCCCGCGACGCGATCACCGCTCGGACCTGCCGGGCCAGCTCCTCGTCGTACGCCATGGGGTGACGATCCCATCGCGCGGGCGTCGTGTCACCGCCTACCCGGCCAGCGGCCTCAGCTCGCGCACCGACACCCGCACGGTGAGCTCGTCCCCGGCCATCCTGATCCGGCCGCGCAGGCCGGCGGCCAGCACCAGCGGCAGGACCGCCTGGTTGTCCGAGCTGGTGGTCAACAGGATCTCGCCGGCACCGAACATGTGAGCCAGCCTGGCCGCGTCGATCAGCAGCCGGGTGCCGATGCCGCGGCGCTGCCACGCGGGGTCGACCCGCAGCTGGATCGAGCGCACCGTCTCGTCGGGGTCCTCGACCAGGCCGAGCACCTTGGCCATGCCGACCGGCACCTCGTCCAGATAGGCGGTGACGGTGTCGCCGCTGACCACGTACTCCGGGACGGCGCCGGTGCCCAGCCGCCGGCCGGAGCCGGCGACGGCGCCGATCGCGGCCTGGTCGCGGCTGCGCCGCAGCACGTCGTTGACCACGTCCGCGAGGGCCGCACCGCGGGCATGCTCGGTGACGGTGAACGGCGTACGGCGCCGGACCTGCACCTCCACGTCGCCGACCGTCATCGTCATCACGTCGATCCCCGCGACCGCCCCATCGTCGGGCGCCGGCTCGGCCTCGGTGTCGAACAGGTGCCCCAGTACCTCGGGGAACGACATCGGCCGCTCCAGGATCGCGCGCGCCGCCTGCACGTAGCGGGTCGGCTGGTCGGCCAGCGCCGCCTCCGAGGAGGGCTGGACGACCACGTCACGACCGCCGCTCTCCTCCAGCAGCGCGGTGATCTGCGCGGGTCCCCAGTCGTCGGGGGTGCGCAGCACCAGCTCGTCGGTGACGTCCTCGCCGCCGGGGAAGATCTGCAGCCCGAGGATGTTGACGCCGGCCTCGCCACAGCGCTGCGCCAGCACGGCCAGCGCACCCGGCCGGTCGGGAAGCGTCGTACGGACTCGCCAGAGCATGTCGGCAGTCTGGCGAGGCGATGTTGCGGCGCCGTTACCTCCGGTTACCGCGGCGCAAAGGTTGCCGGTGATGCAACCCGCGGCCGGGGTGGTCGCGTGTCAGGGTGGTGAAGGAGACGACGGAGGTGGGCATGCGCGGGTTCCGCAGCAGGGGCGACGCCACCGCTGACTTCGAGCACTGGGTGGCGGTGCGCTACCCGGCGCTGCGGCGGACGGCGTACCTGCTGTGCGGCGGCGACCCCCACGCAGCCGACGACCTCACCCAGACGACGCTGGCCAAGCTGTACCTGTCCTGGGGCAAGGTCCGCGACCACGACCGGATCGACGCCTACGTACGGCGGATCATGCTCAACGAGCACCGCTCGTCGTGGCGGCGTGCCTTCCGGCACCACGAGGTGCCCGCCGAGCACCTGCCCGACCACCCCGCGCCGGGCGACGCCGGGCTCGACGGCGAGCGGGACGCCGTCTGGGCGTTCGTGCAGACCCTGCCGCCCAAGCAGCGCGCGGTGATCGTGCTGCGCTACTACGAGGACCTCAGCGAGATCGAGATCGCGGCGGCGCTCGGCATCTCCCCCGGCACGGTGAAGTCCCAAGCCAGCCGCGCGCTGGCAGCACTCCGACAGCGCCTGCCGGAGCATCCCGAGATCGACCGACCCGAGCACGACTGGAGGGAGGCCCGATGAGCGACCCCCGCCTGGAGCAGCAGCTGCGCTCCTCGCTCGCCCGCCAGGCGAGCGAGGACGACCCCCGTTCACCGGACTTCGGCGACATCGTCGCCCGCGCCCGTGGGATCCGGCGGCAGCGCAACCGCCGCGTCGGTACGGCGCTGGCCGCGGCCGCCGTGGTGGCCGTCGTGGTGCCGACCGCCGTAGTGCTCGGCAGCCGCCAGGGTTCGCACCCGCCCACGCCGGCGGTCAGCGACACGCCCACGCCGACGGTCACGCCCTCGACCACCCCGGCACCATCGCCGTCCTCGCCGTCCTCGCCGTCCTCGCCGTCCTCGTCGAGCGCGACCCCGGGCGGCCCGGCGTACTCCTCGCTCACCGCGATCCCCGCCGGACCGACGACGACGCTGACCTACCTCGACCAGAACGGCGTGCTGCACACCGGCGGCGGGACGACGCGGCTACCAGGCAAGGGCACCGTGCTCTCCTTCGCGGTCTATCACGGCGGCTGGCTGGTGATCGACGACCCGAGCACGCTGCGCCAGTACGACGGGCAGGGCAAGCTGCTCACCCAGGGCGCCGACGGCAGCCTGGCGGTCAGTGCGGACCAGATGCAGACCGCCTTCCAGACCGGCACCACCGTGACGGCCGGGATCTCCACCGGCATGGGCAATGGCGAGACGACGTGGCACGTGCCCGCCGGCACCAGCATGCTCGGCTATCTCAAGAGCCAGCCGGTGGTCAGCGACGGCACCTCGCTGTGGACGCTGACCGGCTCGGGCGGCACGACGAAGCTCGCGCTGCCGTCGATGGCCCCGGTGGCGCTCTCGGATGCCGACGGCCTGGTCGGTGGAGTGACCGGGACACCCGCGCAGAGCAACCAGCAGGGCGCGGTCGTGGACGGCTCGACCGGGCGGATGCTGTGGCAGAACGGCTGGCAGCCGGACCGGTTCAGCTCCGACGGCAGGTATGTGGCGGCCCACCCCGTCGAGGACAACGGCGACCCCGCGCGTTACGCGATCCTCGACGCCCACACCGGGGAGGTCGTCGCGACCACCCCCAAGCTCGGCGGCAAGCTGCACCTGGGCCTCAGCGTGGCCTGGGACGGCGACACGGTGGTGTTCAACGCCTTCGACAGCACCGACGGCGGGCAGGTGCTGCTCTCGCTCGACACCTCGGGAAGCCTGCGCCGGGTCAGCCCGATCGAGCGGTCCACGAACCCGGCGGGTGGGGACACGTTCCGCTTCGCGCAGCAGCCCTGAGCGGCCGCGACGGTTCGTCGAGGCATGCAGGTCAATGCGCAGGGGCGCGGGCTCGGTCGAGTCCGCGCCCCTGTGGCTGTGGTCGAGCGGTCAGTGACCGTGACCGTGCCCGTGGCCGTGACCGGCCGCAGCGGGCTCCTCCTCTTCCGGCTTGTCGACCACCAGGGTCTCGGTCGTCAGCAGCATGCCGGCGATCGAGGTGGCGTTGACCAGCGCGGAGCGGGTGACCTTGACCGGGTCCAGGACGCCCTGGGCGACCAGGTCGCCGTACTCGCCGGTGGCGGCGTTGTAGCCGTTCCCGACGCCGAGCTCGCGAACCTTGGTGGTGATCACGTAGCCGTTCTCGCCACCGTTCTCGGCGATCCAGCGCAGCGGCTCGTCGGCCGCCTTGCGCACGATCCGGACGCCGACCGCCTCGTCGCCCTCGAGACCGAGGTCCTTCTCCAGCACCGACACGGCGTGGACCAGCGCAGAGCCGCCACCGGCGACGATGCCCTCCTCGATCGCGGCGCGGGTCGCGGAGACGGCGTCCTCGATGCGGTGCTTCTTCTCCTTCAGCTCCACCTCGGTGTGGGCGCCGACCTTGATCACGCACACGCCGCCGGCCAGCTTGGCGAGACGCTCCTGGAGCTTCTCGCGGTCCCAGTCGGAGTCGGTGTTCTCGATCTCGGCCTTGATCTGGTTGACCCGGCCGGTGACCTCGGCCGGGTCTCCGGCGCCGTCGACGATCGTGGTGTTGTCCTTGGTGACCACGATGCGGCGGGCCTGGCCGAGCACCTCGAGGCCGACCTGGTCGAGCTTGAGCCCGACCTCGGGCGCGACCACCTGGCCACCGGTGAGGGTGGCGATGTCCTGCATGATCGCCTTGCGGCGGTCGCCGAACGCCGGGCTCTTGACCGCGACCGCGTTGAACGTGCCGCGGATCTTGTTCACGACCAGGGTCGAGAGCGCCTCGCCCTCGACGTCCTCGGCCAGGATGAACAGCGGCTTGCCGGCGGCGATGACCTTCTCCAGCAGCGGCAGCAGCTCCTGGATCGAGCTGATCTTGCCCTGGTGCAGCAGGACGTAGGGGTCCTCGAGGACGGCCTCCATCCGCTCCGGATCCGAGACGAAGTACGCCGAGATGTAGCCCTTGTCGAACTGCATGCCCTCGGTGAACTCGAGCTCGGTGGTCGGCGTGTTGGACTCCTCGACGGTGATGACGCCGTCCTTGCCGACCTTGTCGAACGCCTCGGCGAGCAGCTCGCCGATGTGCGCGTCACGGCTGGAGATGGTGGCCACAGCCGCCATGTCCTCGGTCGAGGCCACGTCGCGGGCGGCCTCGCGCAGCGCGTCGCCGACGGCGGCCGCGGCGGCGTCCATGCCGCGCTTGAGACCCATCGGGTTGGCGCCGGCGGCGACCGCGCGCAGGCCCTCGTGGACCATCGCCTGGGCGAGCACGGTCGCGGTGGTGGTGCCGTCACCGGCGATGTCGTTGGTCTTGGTGGCGACCTCCTTGGTCAGCTGCGCACCAAGGTTCTCGAACGGGTCCTCCAGCTCGACCTCACGGGCGACGGTGACACCGTCGTTGGTGATGGTCGGGGCGCCCCACTTCTTGTCCAGGACGACGTAGCGGCCCTTGGGGCCCAGCGTCACCTTGACGGCGTCGGCAAGCGCGTCCACGCCACGCTCGAGGGCGCGGCGGGCGTTCTCGTCGAACTCCAGGATCTTCGGCATTACTTCTCCTTAGAAACGAGCCGAGTCGTGGGCGCCGGGCCGATCATGCGCTCGCCCGACACCCACGACTCAAGAGCGCGTCAGGCAATCACGGCCAGGATGTCGCGGGCGGAGAGGATCAGGAACTCCTCGCCCGCGTACTTGACCTCGGTGCCGCCGTACTTGCTGTAGATGACCTTGTCACCGACGGCGACGTCGAGCGGGATGCGGTTGCCGTTGTCGTCGACACGACCGGGACCGACCGCCAGGACCTCGCCCTCCTGGGGCTTCTCCTTGGCGGTGTCCGGGATGACCAGGCCGCTCGCGGTGGTCTGCTCAGCCTCGACCTGCTTGATGACGATGCGGTCCTCGAGAGGCTTGATGTTGATCGACACGGTGTCGACCTCCCCTTCACACTTGTAGCTGTTGGGTGATGCACGTCGTCGCCTGCAGACCGAGGCGCCGTCGCGGGGGTCGCCCTGACTCGCAGGCATTGGCACACTCACCTGGAGAGTGCCAGGTCAGACGTTAGCACTCGACCAATCGGAGTGCCAGAAGCATGTTTGCGCCGCCGGCGAACAGCGGCAGTAGGACGCGCCCGCACACCGGCTGAGAGGATCGGGACGTGGATCTGGAGGCGTTCGACTGGCTGCGCACCGACGAGGGGCAGGCGCTGCTGGAGCGCGCCACCGCGGTGGCCGGCGAGGATCCGCTGCGCGCGCAGACGGCGCTGCGCCGCGACGCGACCCCCGAGCGGGTCGCGGTGGCAATGTCGCAGGCGCAGCTGCGGCGACGGGCGATGGCGAAGTTCGGCGATCTGGCCGCGCGGATGTACTTCACCCCCGACGGCCTCGAGCAGGCCACCCGGCTAGCGGTGGCCGAGCACCGCGCCGCACGGCTGGTCGCCTTCGGCGCCGGCACCGTCATCGACCTGGGCTGCGGCATCGGCGGTGACCTGATCGCCGCCGCCCGGGCGGGCCTGACCGCGGCGGGCGTGGACCTGGACCCGGAGCGGGTGGCCGTGGCCCGCGCCAACCTGGCCGCGCTCGACCTGCCCGGCGCCGTCTCGGTCGCCGACGCCACCGCCGTCGACCACTCCCCCTTCGACGTGGCCTTCGCCGACCCCGCGCGCCGCGGCGGGCGCGGCCGGGCCCTTCGAGGTTGGCAGAGTGACGCCGAGGGCTGGACGCCGCCCTGGTCGTTCGTCCTGTCGCTGCTGGAACGCGACGCCTGCGTGAAGGTGGCCCCCGGCATCCCGCACGACCTGGTCCCGACCGGCGTGGAGATGGAGTTCGTCAGCGACGGCGGCGAGGTCAAGGAGGCCGCGCTGTGGGCCGGCCGGCTGGCGACCGTACGCCGGCGGGCGACCGTCATCGGCGACGGCGGCCTGGCGACGCTGACCGACGAGGACGACCCGGGTGCCGACGTCCGACAGATCGGCGAGTTCCTCTACGAGCCCGACGGCGCGGTGATCCGGGCCGGGCTGGTCACCGCGGTCGCGGCCGGCGTCGGCGGCGGGCTGCTCGACGAGCAGATCGCCTACGTCACCAGCGACGCGTCCTACCGCACGCCGTTCGCCCGCGGCTACCGGGTGCTCGAGGAGCTGCCCTACCGGGAGCGGGCGCTGCGAGCGGCCCTGCGCGAGCGTGGCATCGGGCGGCTGACCATCAAGAAGCGCGGCGTCGGCGTCGTACCCGAGGAGCTCCGCCGGCGCCTCTCCCTCCAGGGCCCCAACGAGGCGACGATCGTGCTCACCCGGGTCGCGGACCAGGGCACCTGCCTGCTCGTGCGGCCCTTCTGAGCGGTGTCCGGGCGACACTCCCGGCGACACTCCCGGCGGCACTCGGAGCGGCACTCCGGCCGACGTCGCGGCAGCCGCCCGGAGGCGCCAAAGTTAAGGGCTCGTGACAGTTGTCAGGGGGCTCGCGTGAGGTTGGTCCTGAATCCCCCTGAGGTGACCCTGAGATGCCCCCGACGAGGCCGGATTTGTCGGTGGCCTCGGTTAGGTTGAGGCCATGTTCGGTGCCCTAGGCCGCTTCGCGGCTCGACGTCCCTGGTACATCATCGCGGCGTGGATCGTCTTCGCGATCGTGATCGTCGCGACCGCGCCCGCCCACCACTCGACGACCGACCAGTCCGACTTCCTGCCGAAGCACTACGAGTCCATCAAGGCCAGCAACCTGATGGACTCGGCGTTCCCGCAGCAGCAGACCGCGGGCGCGACCATCGTCTTCAGCAAGACCGACGGCAGCAAGATCAGCGACGCCGACGCGGCGAAGATCGGCGAGGTGGTCAAGGGGCTCAAGCTCGGCTCCGACTTCACCAAGGCCGAGGACGTGCAGGTCTCACCGACCAAGCAGGTGGCGATCGTCAACCTCGACGAGGCCGACAACGTCACCGGCCAGAAGCAGTCCGAGCTCGACCAGGTTCCGGCCATGCGCAAGCAGCTGACATCGCTCACCGCGGGCAGCGGGCTGAAGGCCCAGACCACCGGGTCGCTGCCGCAGAGCTACGACCAGTCGCAGTCGGGGAAGAACGCCGAAGCGATCGTCGGGGCGGCGACGTTCCTGCTGATCATCGTGCTGCTGAGCATCATCTTCCGCAGCGTGATCATCGCGCTGATGCCGATCGTCCTGGTGGGCATCGTCTCGGGCATCGCCAACGGCCTGATCGCCTGGGCCGCCAAGATCTTCGACCTCAAGACCGACGACTCGACCACCGTCATCCTGATCGTCGTCCTGTTCGGCATCGGCACCGACTACATCCTCTTCTTCCTGTTCCGCTATCGCGAGCGGATGCGCCAGGGCGAGGAGCACCGCACCGCGGTGGCCCACGCCCTGGAGCGGGCGGGCGAGGCGATCGCCTCCGCCGGTGGCGCCGTCTTCGTGGCCTTCATGACCCTGGTGCTCTCCTCGCTGGGCATCTTCCGCTCGATCGGCCCCTCCCTCGCCATCGCGGTCGCGGTGACGCTCCTGGCGGCCCTGACCCTGGTCCCCGCCGTGGTGACGGTGCTCGGTTCCAAGGTCCTGTTCTGGCCCTCGAAGAAGTGGCGCAACGAGCCCCGGGCGACCCGGTTCGCGGCGATCGGCACGCTGCTCGGGAAGCGCCCCGGCCGCACCGCGGCGACCGCCGGCGGCGTGCTGGTGATCCTGACGCTGTTCTGCTTCCTGTGGGGTGGCTTCAACCCGACGTTCGACCTCGGCTCGAGCAGCTCGGCGAACAACGTCGAGTCGGCGCAGGCCACCACCACGATGGAGAAGGGCGGGTTCACCGCGGGCGCCACCCAGCCGACACCGGTGGTGCTCACCTCGGACACCGGCAAGCCACTGGACCAGTCCTCGTTCCAGGCGTTCGAGGCCGCCCTGGGCAAGGCGAAGGGCGTCGCCCAGGTCTCCCCGAAGGCACTGCCCTCGCCCGACGGCAAGACCGCGCTGTTCATCGTCACCCTCAAGGCCGATCCGTCCTCGGACGCCGCGATCAACTCGATCAAGGACGGTCTGCGACCGGCGGCCCACGCGGCGGCACCGGCCGGCACCTCGGCGTACGTCGGCGGTCTCACCTCGGTCTTCGTCGACTTCCAGGCTGCGATGAATCGCGACTACGCCGTCGTCTTCCCGGTCGCCGCGGTGATCATCATGATCATCCTGGCCCTGCTCCTGCGCTCGCTCGTCGCGCCGTGGTACCTCATGGTCTCCGTGGGCCTCGGCTTCGGCGCGACGCTGGGGGCGACGGTGCTGGTCTTCCAGCACATCAAGGGCGACAACGGCCTGATCTTCCTGCTGCCGATCTACATCTATCTGTTCGTGGTCGCGCTCGGCACCGACTACAACATCTTGATGGTCAGCCGGCTCCGGGAAGAGGCCCGCGAGGGTCGTCCTCCCCGGGAGGCAGCGGCCGAAGCGGTCAAGCACGCCGGCCCGACCATCGCCGCCGCCGGCCTGATCCTCGCCGGCACCTTCGCCTCCCTCATGCTGGCGGGCAACTCGCTGCTGACCACGATGGGCTTCGCGATCGCCTTCGGCATCGTGGTGGCGGCGTTCGTGATGTCGCTCTTCTTCACCCCCGCCCTGACCGCGCTCATCGGCCACGCCGCCTGGTGGCCGGGACACGGCGACGAGAAGCAGCCGGAGCGCGAGCTCACCTCCGTCGAGTAGTCACTTTCGGCCCCAACCTGCTTGGGTCGCCTGCTTAGGCAAGGACGTGGGTGACCGGCTGGGACGAGTCCGCCGGTACGTCGAGGTCGGACGGCGTCCTGCCGCGGGCGACCATCTCCGCGCCCAGCGCGGCCACCATCGCCCCGTTGTCGGTGCACAGGCCGGGTCGCGGCACGCGGATGCGGATACCCAGCTTCGCCCCGCGCTCCTCGGCCAGCGCCCGCAGCCGAGTGTTGGCGGCCACACCGCCGCCGATGACGATGTCCTCGATCCCCTCGGTGGCGGCGGCGTCGAGCGCCTTGCGGACGAGTACGTCGCAGACCGCCTCCTGGAACGACGCGGCCACGTCGGCCACCGGGACCGGTTCCCCCGAGCGCTCCCGCGCCTCGACCCAGCGCGCGACGGCGGTCTTGAGCCCGGAGAACGAGAAGTCGAACCGGTGCCGCTCCAGGTCCCGGCGGGAGGTCAGCCCGCGGGGGAAGTCGATCGCCACGCTCGAGCCCGAGGCTGCGGTCCGGTCGATGACCGGGCCGCCGGGGAAGCCGAGACCGAGCAGCCGGGCCACCTTGTCGAACGCCTCCCCCGCGGCGTCGTCGATGGTCGCGCCCATCGGCTCCACGGACGAGGTCACGTCGGTGACCCGCAGCAGCGAGGAGTGGCCCCCCGAGACCAGCATCGCCAGGCAGGGCTCCGGCAGGGCGCCGTGCTGGAGCTGGTCGACCGCCACATG
>NZ_DASZUF010000077.1:0-1977 GCF_035547795.1 Nocardioides sp. | reverse complement strand
CAGCAGCACCGAGCCGTCACCGCCGAAGGCCTGCTTGAGTGCCTGGGTCAGATAGATCCAGCTGTTCCGGTCATAGAGGGTGACGGCGACGCCGTAGAACGCATTGCCGCCGTGCAGCTCTCGGCCGCCAGCGGCGGGGAGCGGCTGCTGCTCGACCTGCGCGAGGAACGCCTTGATCCGGGCCAGCCCCGCCTCGACGGTGGCGCCGAGGTAGCAGCTCGTCGAGGTGCTGACGCAGTTCTGGACATAGGAGCGCAGGGCGGTCTCGAAACCGGCGGCCTGCTGCACGCCCAGCTGCTCGTTGTCCAGCGTCGGGTCGACCGCGCCGTCGAGCACGAACCGGCCCACGTTCGCCGGGAAGAGATCGGCGTACGTCGTCCCGAGCTTGGTGCCGTAGGACGCGCCGAAGTAGTCGAGCTTCGACTCCCCGAGGGCAGACCGCAGCACGTCCATGTCGCGGGCCGCGTCGACGGTGGAGATGTGCGCGCCGACGGGGCTCTTGGCGCAGCCGGCGGCCATCGTCTTGTTCCACTGGGTGTAGGCGCGCCGCTCGGCGGAGGTCTCGGGCACCGGGTTCTCGGCGACGTAGGCATCGAGCTGGTCATCGGAGATGCAGTCGATCGGGTCGCTCTCGCCGACGCCACGCGGGTCGAAGCCGACGATGTCGAAGTGGTCGAGCAGCGGCTTGCGGAACGCCTGGCCGGCGGAGGCGGCATAGTCGATGCCGGAGCCGCCCGGCCCGCCAGGGTTGACCACCAGCGAGCCGATCCGCTCGCCCTTGTCGGCGGCCGGGACACGAAGCAGGGCGAGCCTGATCGTGGTGCCGGCGGGGTGCTGGTAGTCGAGCGGCACCGTCAGCCAGCTGCACTGGTCCTTGGAACGACACGAGGTCCAGGTCAGCCTCTGGCCGTAGAACCGGGCCAGCGCGGGGTCGGACGGCGCCGTGCTCGCGGCACCCGAGGCGTCCGTCGCGGCAGTGCCGGGGGCGGACGGGCCCGCGGCCGTGCTAGACGGCGTGCTGGACGGCGACCCCGACGGTGAACTCGAGCCGCAGCCGGCCAGCGCCAGCAGGAGCGCGACCCCGACGACCAGGCGCCTCATCGCGGGATCCTGAGGGCGACCATCATCGACTCCAGCGCCAGTGCCGGCGGGACGTTGAACTCCATCAGCTGCTCCCGTGCCTCGAAGATCCATCCGATCCGGCGCAGGTTGAGCTCGGGCGAGGCCGCAGCCACCTGTTCGACGTCGCTGCGGATCTCCTCGTTCACCAGCTGGCCCGGCGCGCCGGTCGCGAGCGCGATCGCGTCGCGGTAGACGCTGACCAGGTCCATGAGGCTGCGGTCGATCACGTCGCGGTGGCGCCGGGTGGCGCGCCGCTTCTGGTCGCGCTCCAGGGCCGCCAGGGCGGGGCCGTACTCGCGCGGGCGACGACCGCGCTCGACCACGCCGTACGCCGCGTCGAGGTCGGCCCTCTCCTGCGCGTCGAGCTCGGTGGTGACCGCGTCGGCCTCCTCCTTGGTCACCTCGGTGAGCCGCTGCGCGGCGCGCATGCAGGCGCCCAGGCTGGTGAGCGTGGTCGGGATCGCGACGACATCGCGTCGGCGGTTGCGGGTGGCCTCGTCGCGGGCCAGCGCCTTGGCCCGCCCGATGTGCCCCTGGCTGGCGCGGGCGGCGTACGACGCCAGGGCGTGGCTGACGCCCTGAGTCCGCACCAGGAAGTCGGCCACATCGGCCGCCGTGGGTGTGGTGAGCGTGACCAGTCGGCAGCGGCTACGGATGGTGGGAAGCACGTCCTCGACGCTCGGCGCGCACAGCATCCACACGGTGCGGGCACCCGGCTCCTCGATCGCCTTGAGCAGCGCGTTGTTGGCCTGCTCGGTGAGCCGGTCGGCATCCTCGACGATGAGGATCTGCCAGCGGGCGCCGGCCGGAGTGAGCGCGGCGGTGCGGACCAGCTCGCGGATGTCGTCGACGCCG
>NZ_DASZUF010000076.1:0-19020 GCF_035547795.1 Nocardioides sp. | reverse complement strand
GCGGGATGAACAAGACGTTCGCGCTGGTGCTCGGGCTGATGGGGTTCATCTACATCGCCTCGGTGATGGGCGTGCTCGGCATCGAGGTCAACGTGGTGGTCGCCCGCCGGCTGTGGCCGCGGGCCCTGCTGACGCCGTTCACCGATCGGGTCGACCTCACCGAGGCCGACCGACGCGCGTACGCCGGCTACGCGCTGATGCAGCGGCACAAGGGCTTCGAGACCGTGGCGGTGACGTTCGAGGGCCGGGACGGGCACGCCCACGAGATCGTGATGGACCCGTCGTGGCTGGCCAAGACCCGCAAGATCAGGATCCGGCGCGACGACCTCGCCCCCGACCCGAACCGACCGATGGAGGACTCCGATGACTGAGCTCGTCCACTACGACCTCGCCGAGGGGATCGCCACGATCACCCTCGACTCGCCGCACAATCGCAACGCGCTCTCCGCCCAGCTGGTCGGCGAGCTGTTCGAACGGCTGGAGCGGGCCGAGAACGACGACGCCGTCCGGGTGGTCGTGCTGGCAGCGAGCGGGACAGTGTTCTGCTCCGGCGCCGACCTGTCGGAGGCCTCGACCGGTGACTTCGCGGAGGGTCCGCGCGCGATCGTGCGGCTGCAGCGGGCGATCGCCACGCACTCCAAGCCGGTGGTGTGTCGACTGCAGGGCGCGGTCCGCGCGGGTGGGATCGGGCTGGTGGCGGCGGCCGACATCGCGGTCGCCGTCGAGTCGGCGAGCTTCGCGCTGACCGAGGTGAAGCTCGGTCTCGCGCCGGCCGCGATCTCGCTCAGCGTGCTGCCGCGGCTGACGCCGAGGGCCGCGGCGTACACCTTCTTGACGGGGGAGAAGTTCACCGCCGCCGACGCGGTCGCGATGGGTCTGGTGACACGTGCCGTGACCGCCGCGGAACTGGACCCGGAGGTACGCCGGATCGCCGCGGAGCTGGCCACCGGTTCGCCGCAGGGCCTGCGCGAGACCAAGCGCCTGGTCAACCGCGATCTGGTGGCCCGCCTCGACGCCGGGGCGGAGGAGATGGCCGAGCTGTCCGCACGGCTGTTCGGCTCCGACGAGGCCCGGGACGCGATGATGGCGTTCCTCTCTCGCGGGAAGTAGCCGGGCGGTTCGTCGAGGTATGCCCAGACGACCTCCGCTTCCCCGGTGGAATTCCGCGAGGGGTGTGCTGGTTCGTCGACATACCTTGATGAACCAGCGGCGCAGGGAAGCCGGTAGGCTTTCCTACTTGCCGCCCGTGGCGGGCGGCGGTCGCGTGACAGGTGGGGAACGCTGCGTTGAGTGAGGATCTGGTCCAGCGGGAGATCGACCGCGAGCAGGGCTTCGTGGATCGGGTGTACGTCCAGCTGGAGGAGTCGGCCCGGGCCGCTCAGGCGCTGGCCAAGGAGGGCCACGACCGCGGCCGGCTCGGTCACGAGGGCGGTCTCGTCGAGCGGGATGCGATGGTCTTCCAGGCCGCGCGCCGGATCGCCCAGCTCGACGCCGCGCACGAGGGGCTGGTCTTCGGGCGGCTCGACATGGACCCGGAGCTCGACCCCGGGCCGCGCTACATCGGCCGGATCGGTCTGCGCGACGAGAACCGCGACTCCCTGCTGATCGACTGGCGGGCCCCCGCGGCGGCGGTGTTCTACCAGGCCACGGCGGCCGAGCCGCAGCACGTCGTACGGCGCCGCGTGCTGCGCTCGGAAGGCCGCCGGGTGATCGGCGTGGAGGACGAGCTGCTCGACTCCTCCGCCTACGAGGGTCTCGAGGCCGAGCTGCCGATCGTGGGCGAGGGCGCGCTGATGGCACAGCTCTCCCGCGCGCGCGATCGCACCATGCACTCGATCGTGGCCACCATCCAGGCCGAGCAGGACAAGGCGATCCGCGCGCCGGCCAAGGGCGTGGTGGCGATCTCCGGCGGCCCGGGCGTCGGCAAGACGGTGGTCGCGCTGCACCGCGCCGCGTACCTGCTCTACACCGACCGGCGTCGCTACGAATCCGGCGGCGTGCTGATCGTCGGCCCCAGCGGCGTGTTCATGAACTACATCGCGCGGGTGCTGCCCTCGCTCGGCGAGACGGCCGTCGCGCTGCGTTCGCTGGGGGAGGTCGTCGACGGCGTCCGCGCGACCCGGCACGACGAGCCGGCCGTGGCCGAGATCAAGGGCTCGGCACGGATGGCCGAGGTGCTTCGCCGGACGGCGCGGCAGCAGGCGCCCGGCGCCCCGGGCGAGTTCCGGATGTTCTACCGCGACGACGTGCTGTCGCTGGACCGCGGTCGACTCGGCCAGCTGCGTCGGCAGCTGATGGGCCAGGGCCGGCGTAACCAGCAGATCCGCCGGGTGCCGCAGGCGATCCTCGACGTGCTGTGGCGGCAGGTGCGCGGTGATCGCGGCCGCGAGCGCGGGAAGGCGGCGTTCGAGGACGAGCTGCTGGGTAGCGCGGCGTTCCTCGACTTCGTCGCCGCCTGGTGGCCGCCGTTGGAGGCTCGCGAGGTGCTCGGCTGGCTGCGCGACCCGGAGATGCTGGCCCGGGTGGCGGAGGGCGTGCTCAGCTCCGACGAGCAGGCCCAGCTGGTCAAGTCGTGGGCCGCGCCCGACCTGTCCATCGAGGACGTGCCGCTGCTCGACGAGCTGCGCTACGCGATCGGCGACGTGCCGGAGGCGGCCGCCGACGAGCGCGACGAGGAGCTCGGCATCAACGTGGCCGAGCTGATGACGGCGGCGGATCGGGAATACGCGAGTGGGCCGGGATGGCGGCCGCCGACGCACCGGATCGAGGACGACCCCTACGCGCACGTGCTCGTCGACGAGGCGCAGGACCTGACGCCGATGCAGTGGCGGATGGTCGGCCGGCGCGGCCGGACCGCGTCGTGGACGATCGTCGGCGACCCCGCGCAGTCCTCGTGGCCGATTCCCGCCGAGGCGGCACAGGCGCGCGCCGCGGCGCTCGAGGGCAAGGCGGTGCACGAGTTCCACCTGTCGACCAACTACCGCAACAGCTCGGAGATCTACGAGTACGCCGCGGCCTACGCCGACCGCGTCGGGCTCGACGCCGACCTGCCCACGGCGGTCCGCTCGACGGGCATCGCGCCGGTGGAGCTGGTCGACGTACCGGACCTGGAGGCGGCGGTGCGGGCCGAGGTCGTCCGGCTGGCCGGCGAGGTCGAGGGGACCGTCGGCATCGTCGTACCTGTCGCGCGACGGGCCGAGGTCAACGGCTGGCTGGCCTCCTGGCCCGAGCTCGCGGAGGCCGCGCCCTCGGCGGCCGCGTCGGCGCGCGACTCCGCCCGAGCGCCCTCGGGCGAGGACCGGGTCGTGGTGCTGACCGGACTGGACACCAAGGGCCTCGAGTTCGACGCGATCGTGGTGGTGCGGCCGCAGGAGATCGAGGACGAGTCGACCACCGGCCGGGCCACGCTCTACGTGGTGCTCACCCGGGCGACTCAGCTGCTGACCACCATCAGCTGATCTGCCTGCCGGGCTTGTAACACGCTGTTCGCCACACTAGAAGGTCGACGCGTCGGCGTGTTAGTGACGTGGACAGCGTGTTACTCCTCCGGGGCGAAGCCCGGATGCTGCGGCCGCTCGAAGAAGAGCACCACGACCAGGCCGGCGACCAGCAGCCCGGCCGGCAGCAGCATCGACTGCGACATCGCCTTGGCGAACGGGCCGAGCACCGGCGCTGGCAGTGAGCTAAGCCCGGAGGCGGCCGCGCCGCTCACGTCGAGACCGTACGACGCCAGCCGGCTGTCCATCAGCACCGCGACAGCGGCCGATCCGATGACCGAGCCCACCTGGCGGGTGGCGTTGTAGATCCCGGCCCCTGCGCCGGCCTGGTCCAGGGGCAGGTTCCGGCTGGTCGTCGCGGAGTTCGGCGCCCAGATGAACGCGTTGCCGACGCCCATCAGGGCGGTGCCCAGCAGGATCGTCCACAACGGCGAGCCGACGCGCATCGAGACCGACAGCCAGACGTACGAGGCCACCATTGCGACGAAGCCGAAGCCGATCAACACCCGCGGGTGCACCCGATCGGTGTGCCGGCCGACGAACCGCGCCAGCGCGATCGCGCAGACGGCCATGGGCAGGAGCAGCATCGCGGCCTGGGTCGGGCTGTCGCCGCGCACCACCTGGGCGTAGAGCATCAGCGGGAAGCCCATCGCCGTGATGACGAAGCCCATGATCGCGATGGACACGTTGCCCAGCGAGAAGTTCCGGTCCCGAAAGAGCCCGAGCGGGACCAGCGGCGCCCGGCGGTTGCGCCACTGCCACCACACGAACACCGCCACGACCGCGAGGCCACCGAGGATCATGGCGAGGATGCCGTGGTCCCAGTGCCGTTGGTGGCCCTCCTGGATGCCGAACACGAGCAGGAACATGCCGACCCCGGAGAGCGCCACGCCCGGCCAGTCGAAGCGCTGGGTGCAGGTGCCGAGCACCGGCACCCAGCGCCGCGCCAGCACGATCGCCAGCGCCACGAACGGCACGTTCATGAAGAAGATCCACTGCCAGCCGAGCAGGCCGACCAGAATGCCGCCGAGCAGCGGCCCCAGAAGCGTGGAGACGCCCACCGTGAGGCCCCACATCGCCAGTGCGCGGCCCCGCACCGCAGGGGCGAAGATGCGGGTGATGATCGCCATCGTCTGCGGCGCCATCAAAGCGGCCCCGAGACCCTGCGCCACCCGCGCGGCGATCAGCATGCCGACGGTGCCGGACAGACCGCACCACAAGGACGCCAGCCCAAAGATCACCAGCCCGATCAGGTAGAGCCGGCGGGGACCGAAACGATCGCCGAGGCGTCCGGTGATCAGCACCGGTACGGCGTAGGCCAGCAGGTAGGCGCTGGTCACCCAGATCGCCTGGTTGACGTCGGCATGCAGCGACGTGATGACGGCGGGCGTGGCGACGGCGACGATCGTCATGTCGATGAGGATGAGGAAGAAGCCCAGGCACAGAGCGCCCAGCGCGTGCCAGGGGCTGCGATCGCTCGGTGCCCGCGGCTCGGTAGGGGCGGGGGCCAGGTCGGTGGTCATCTCGGCGCGCACCTCTCAGTACTCCGGCCAGCGGAACATGAGGGCGGCGCCCAGCGCTCGCTGCCAGACCGAGTCGGGGCGCAGCACCTTCGGCGTCCGGATGGCGTAGACGGCGTACACGCCCTCGGCCTCGGGGACGCGGACCGTCACGGACTTGGCGTCGAACCCTGCTTCGGCGATGACGGCGAGCGTCTCGGTGATGGTCCGCTGCTGGAGCCGCGGCCAGACGCTGTCGAAGAACTCCTGCTGCGGCCGGTGGGCGAGCATGTTCGCCAGCACGATCACGCCGCCGGGCTTGGCGACGGCGCCGGCCGCGGCCAGGAGCCGGGCGGCCAGCCGAAAGCCGTAGCGGCTCCTGGGGATGTGCTCGAAGAGCCCGATCAGGTCCACGACGTCTACGCTGCGGGGCGCGACGTAGCGGGTCATCGGCGTCTTGAGGAAGTTCTTGCGGTGCACCGCCACCCGGTCGGCCCGATGGATGCCACGGGCGTAGCCGACCACCGAGGCGAGCGCGATCGGGTCATGGTCGACGAAGGCGAGGCGGCTCAGGTCGAAGCCCTCGCCCTCGAGCTCGTCGGCCAGCTCGAAGAGCGGCGCGGCGGCACCGCAGCCGACGCTGAGCATGCGCGCGGCGTTGTCGTCGCGTTGCCACAGGTGGCGCCGGATGAGGTAGGTGGCGGCGTCGCCGCGGGTGCGTACGGCGTGCGAGTCGACCACGCCGACGAGGTAGTCGCGGGAGGTCAGGCCGTAGCTGTCCTCGCCGTCGTCGAGACTGCCGCCGGCGAAGAACTTGTCGTACCGACCGAGGATGCGGCGTACCTTGCGGGGGTTCTCGTGGGCGATGAGGTCGCGTGCCGACCGGGTGCCCTCGTCGAAGAGCGGCTGGTCGTAGACGCTCGGGTCGAGGCCCGAGGCGGGTGTCGCCATGGTGCCGACGTGGTGGAGCGTATGCAGCGCGATGGCCCGCTTCGCCACCCTGGACCAGGCCCTGCCGCTGGGGTGGACCCCAGGGTCGAAGAGCCAGTCCACGAAGTCCGGCCGGGCGACCTGCTCGGCCAGCGCGCGGTCGACCGTCGCCTGCTTCCCTTCGGGGAGCAGGAAGCGCGGGCGGGGACGACACAGCTCGACGTCGAGGCCGGAGGCGGCCAGCCGGTCGATCTCGGCGACGACCTCGGGGCGGACCCGGTCGGCCGGGCTGCGGGTGGGCTCTGCGGCGACCTCGGTGCGCGGGCTGGGGACGAGCCAGCGGGCCTGGTCCGGCTCGGTGTCGTGCGACATGGTGGTCTGATCTCCCTCGTCGAGTCGACGGCGCCTCCATGCCGTCGGCTCAGGACGCTACGGACCCACGCCGTCGTACGACCGGCCTCTCAGCCACGGAAAAGGGTGGATTCCTCGCTGGTGACGGCGCTGGCCAGGGCATCGCGGCCGGGCGGCAGGATCCGTCCGGTGAACCGGCCGGACCCGACCCGGTCGATGTTCCCGCGCATCCAGTGGGCGATCGCGTCCAGGGTGTCCTCGGCCAGGTGGTGTCCCGGCGCATCATCGAGGAAGACCACGTCGACGCCGCGCCGGCGTGCTGCCATGGCCGCGTCCACCAGCGGCTGGCGGGCCAGCCGACCGCCCCGGTAGAGATCGCGCAGCCGCCCCTCCAGCGCGACGCAGTCGCCGCGCAGGTCCGGGTCGAGTTCGGCGCCGGCCGCCAGCAGGTCGAGCGTGCGGCCGATGACGTCGTCGAGGAACCGGGAGCGCCGGCGCAGCTCTTCATCCTGGGCCCGCGCCCAGGCCCGCTCCCGCAGCGAAGCCAGCTCCCGGCCGCGCACGGCGGTGGTGCTGCGCTGCATCCGCTGGATAGCGAGGGTGTAGAGCGAGGCGATGGCGGCCGTCGTGGCGGGACGGACGAGCGTCGCGGCGGCCTCGGGGTGCGGTCGGAGCACCACGCAGGCGCCTCCCACCGCCGTGGCCAGGACGGTGCCCGCCAGCGCCGTGAGGGGGCGACCGCGGGTGGCCAGGCCGGCGAGGACGAAGGCGGCACCGGTGAGGTACCAGGCTTCGCCGTACCCGTGAGGCGTCCGGAGCAGCGGCAGGACGGAGGCCCCGACGGACACGAGGAGTACGACGGCGGTGCGGGCGGGCGTCGGCGGCTCCAGGCGCCGCCACCCCATGACAACGAGCCCGACCAGGATCGCCGCCAGTCCGATGTACGACACCCAGTCGCCGGCGAGGACGCACAGCACCATCTGGGTCAGGGCGACGGTGGCGAGGATCACCGACAGCCCCGTGCCCAGGTGTCCGGCGGGTCGCATCGCCGCGACCGACTCCGCCTCGGGGCGACTCCAGGCGAGGACGACCCGGGTGCCGCCGGACCCGGAGGAGACGTCGGCGTCGCCACCCTCGATCGAGGACATCCGGCCCAGGATGCTGACCGAGACCCCCATCCGGTCCGGGCCGACTCGGTGAGGATCGAAGCCGACGCCGTCATCGCTCACCACGATGCGTACGCCGTCGGTCCCCGCCCGGAGCGCCAGCCGGCGGCGGGCGCCATCGCCGGCATGGTCGCGGCTGTTGATCAGCGCCTGCCGTGCGGCTCCGGCCAGGGCGGTCGCCGCCTCGGCGGGCAGGCCGAGGCGGGGCAGTCCGGCGGGGATGAGCAACTCGGCTCCGACCTCCTCGGCACTGTGCCGTAGCCGCTCGACCAGGTCGGACAGCGGCACCGGGACGCTCCCCGGCGTGGCCGTCATCTCGCGGATCAGCCGGCGGCACCGCGCCGCCTTCGCCGCGATCTGGTCGCGGAGCGCGGGCGCGCCGTGGGCGGCCAGGAAGAGGGTCGCGAGCACCTCGTCGTGCACCAGCGCCTGGGTACGTCGGTGGGCGGCGCGAACCGCGCGTTCGGTGGCGGTCCGCTCCGCCGCCGTGAAGGCGTGCGCCACGGCGCGGTCGTGGTCGCGGGCGGCCGCCAGCAGGGCCGCGACCAGCACGATCAGCACGACGGAGGTGGCGGCGGCCTGCACGTCGTTGGCGGTGGAGGTGAGGTCGTGCTGGCCGGTGCCGAGCCGGCCCAGCCGGACGGTTCCGACGGCCACGGCCAGCACCGCGCAGCTGCCCGTCGTTCCCCAGCCGAGCGCGGCGCCGGTGACCGGCAGCGCGATGGTGCTCAGCGTCCAGGGCAGCCGGGTCACGTCCCCCGGAAGGGCGCCGGTGGCCGAGCCGGTCGCCACCGCCAGCAGCGGCGCGAGGTGGCCGACCACGGCCAGGCGGTTGAGCAGCCGCACCTCCTCCCCGCCGGCCCAGGGTGACCGGGCGGCGGCGAGAACCGCCAGCAGCAGACCCACCAGGACGGGAGCGGTGTACGACCACGGCAGCGCGCGCGGGTCGGGCACCACCGCGCGCCGCGACACGATGATCACCAGCGTCACCACGCCGCCGGCGATGGTGAGCAGTCGTGCCACCCGCAGCTCGGTGGAGGGCGCCCGGGCGCTCACCGCTGGGTCGGCACCGGCAGGTAGCCGTCCTCTACCCCACGCTGGTAGAGCTCGACCTTGGTGTTGGCCGGCCGGCACAGCCGCTGGTAGACCAGCCGGATGCGGCGGATGTGGTCGTCGACGGTGTTCTCGCTGACATGGAGCCGACGGGCGACCGCCTTCGCCCCGAGGCCGGAGGCGTAGAGCGCCAGCACCTCACGCTCCCGGTCGGTCAGCGGCGCGCTGGCGAAGTCCGCGTCGGCGTCGACCGCGGCCGCCCACTCGGTGGTGATGATCGGCTCCCCGCGCGCCGCCCGGGCGATGGCCTCGCCGATCTCGTCGACGGGAGCGGACTTGCGCACGATGCCGAGCGCGTCGGAGCGCGAGACATCGCGGACGAGATAGGGGTTCTCGCCGGAGGTCACCACCAGGACCCCGGCGCCCCAGGCGGTGAGCCGGGCGACATTCTCGGCTGGCTGCGTGTCGTCACGCAGGTTGAGATCGAGGACGACGAGGTCCGCGCGTGGCCCTCGGGCCAGAAGCTCGGTGACGGTGGCCCGGCGGCCGGCGTACTCCAGCCCGGGCTGAGCGTCGATGAGAGCACCCAGGGCCAGCGCGACGACCTCGTGGTCGTCGACGATCGCCACCCGTGCCGCTGACACCGCGACGTCCATGAGCGCCTCCCTGCGCGATCGCCGGTCCTGCTCCCGGCAGCAGGATAGAGGGCCGGCGTGGGCGCTGGCCGGGAAACGGACGACCTCGCCGGGTCACCGAGACGCTCGTCTAGCCTTGGCGCATGACGACCGCACCCGCCGCCCGGGAAGCCATCGAGGCAATCACGGGGCACGAGGCGTGGGCGATCATCCGTCGGTCGACGCGGGCCGGGGACCGTGACACCGTTGGCATCATCGGCGGCAGCCGCAGCGAGGTGGGCTCGATCCTCGACGTACCCCTGGAGGAGGGGGCGCCCGGCGACGGTCACGTCGCGGACCGGCTGGTCGCGATCCCGTTCCGGCAGGTGGCCGAGCGCGGGTTCGAGGCGCACGACGACGGTACGCCGCTGGTCGTCGTCGACATCGCCGAGGAGCACGAGTTCTCCGTCGCCGAGGTGATCGAGGCGATCGACGACCAGCCGATCGAGTTCACCGACCGCGGCGGCTTCGAGACCGACGACGCCGAGTACGAGAAGATCGTGCGGCAGATCATCGACGAGGAGATCGGCCAGGGCGAGGGCGCCAACCTGGTCATCGCGCGGCACTACCGCGCCACCGTGGAGGACTGGGGCACCGCCAAGGCGCTGGCGGTCTTCAAGCGGCTGCTCGAGCGCGAGCGCGGGGCCTACTGGACCTATGTGTTCTTCACCGGCGACCGCTACCTGATCGGCGCCAGCCCCGAGCGACACGTCTCCGTGCACGGCGGCGACGTCCGGATGAACCCGATCTCGGGCACGTTCCGACTGCCGGTCACCGGCGCCGCCGAGGAGTTGAAGCCGCAGCTCCTGGAGTTCCTCACCGACGAGAAGGAGATCTACGAGCTCTTCATGGTCGTCGACGAGGAGCTGAAGATGATGTGCGACATCTGCACCGAGGGGGGCCAGGTGCTCGGGCCGTTCCTCAAGCCGATGTCGCGGCTGATCCACACCGAGTACCTCCTGGCCGGCCGCTCCACCCGCGACCCGCGCGAGATCCTGCGCGACACGATGTACGCCGCCACCGTCACCGGCTCGCCGGTCGAGAACGCCTGCCGGCTGATCAAGGCCTACGAGCCGCAGGGCCGCGGCTACTACGGCGCCGCACTGGCGATCCTCGGTCGGGACGCGTC
The DNA here is from genome assembly GCF_035547795.1 of Nocardioides sp. Classification (GTDB taxonomy): domain Bacteria; phylum Actinomycetota; class Actinomycetes; order Propionibacteriales; family Nocardioidaceae; genus Nocardioides. The sequence continues at coordinate 8,721 of NZ_DASZUF010000076.1, read as the reverse complement.
CGGCGCCCCCGTGGTCGACAGCCCGATCGTGATCCGCACCGCCGACGTCTCGCCGGCCGGCGAGCTGAAGGTCAGTGCCGGTGCGACGTTGGTCCGCGACAGCGACCCGGCGTACGAGGTGGCCGAGACGCACGCCAAGGCGGGCGGGATCCTCTCCGCGTTCGGCCTGGTCGGCGCGGCGCCGGCCTCCAGTGCCGATGTCGCCGAGCTGGTCGTCGACGAGGACGTGCTGCTCGAGCTCAACAAGCGCAATCGCCGGCTCTCGTCGTTCTGGCTCGCCGACCAGGGCGGCTCCGACCCCGACCCCCGGCTGCGCGGCAAGCACGCGGTGATCCTCGACGGCGAGGACGACTTCGTGAACATGCTGCGCCACATCCTCGGCGTCATGGGCCTGACCTCCAGCGTGGTCCGTCACGAGGACTATGCGCCCGGTGTGTTCACCGACGCCGACCTGGTCATCGTCGGGCCCGGCCCGGGCGACCCGCGCGCCGACGACGACCCCAAGATGGCCCAGCTGCGCGCCGCCGTGGACGAGCTGCTGTCCGAGCGGAAGCCGTTCCTGGCGGTCTGCCTCGGCCACCAGGCGCTGTGCCACCGGCTCGGCCTGGACCTGCAGTACAAGGACATCGTCTTCCAGGGCACCCAGTCGCCGATCGCACTGGGTGGCCGTACCGAGCGGGTCGGCTTCTACAACACGTTCGTCGGCCGGGTGGGCGAGAGCGGACTGCCCGAGGGGGTCGGCATCGAGGCGGATCCCGAGAGCGGGGACGTCCACGCCGTGGCCGGCCCCCACTACCGCGGAATCCAGTTCCACGCCGAGTCGATCCTCACCGAGCACGGGTACGACCTGCTGCACGACCTGGTGAGCGAGCTCCTGCCGTCCTGACGCGTGGCTCGACGATGTGCCGTCGACATGCCCGGCGAGTACGCCGCGACCCGTTCGCCGCCGGCTCGCCTCTCGACGCCTTGGTCCTGTGACAGTCTTGGCGTATGGGCATCCACCTGCGGAACGTCGTGCTCGACACCACGGACGTGCCGCGGCTCGCGGAGTTCTACCGCCGGCTGCTCGGATGGCGCTATCCGGACGGCTTCGAGGTCGGCCCCGAGGACTACCTCGACTGGCGCTCGATCGTGGGCCCCGAAGGCCAGCGGCTCTCCTTCCAGCAGGCCGAGTCGGTGACCCCCACCACCTGGCCGGACCCGGCCGTGCCCCAGCAGTTCCACCTCGACTTCCTGGTCGACAGCGTCGAGGAGCTCGAGGACCAACACCGGCGGGCACTGGCACTGGGGGCCGAGGTTCGGATGGATCGAAGCGACGATCCGCAGGAGCCGCTGCGGGTCTACACCGATCCCAGCGGCCACACCTTCTGCCTCTTCGCCTGGCCGGACCGGAGCCAGTGATGTTCACCGAAAGATCCCGACGCGAGAAGTAGGTAGGTACCAAGCGATGGCTACCGTGGAAGACATGGAGCAACCGCACGTCATCGTGCTGTTCGGCGCGACAGGTGACCTGGCCCGACGCAAGCTGCTGCCCGGCCTGCTGAGGCTGTTCGAGGCCGGCCTGCTCCGCGATGCCATGATCGTGGGCACCTCGCTGGAGGACATCGACTCCGAGCAGTGGGCCAAGCTCGCCCGGCAGGCCTGCGAGGAGTTCGGCAAGACCGAGGTCACCGACGAGCGTTGGGCGCCGTTCGAGGCGATGCTGAGCTACGTGCCGACCGGCAAGGGCCCGCACGCGCTGGCCGACCTGGTTCGCGAGGCCGAGCGCAAGCTGGAGCCGCTGGGTCGCGTGATCGGCCGGCTGCACTACCTCAGCGTGCCGCCGAAGGCAGCCATCGACGTGATCCGGCAGCTGGAGGAGGCTGGCCTGGTCGAGCGCGCCCGGATCATCATGGAGAAGCCGTTCGGCACCGACCTGGCTTCGGCCAAGGTGCTCAACGCCAAGATCCACGAGGTCTTCGCCGAGGAGCAGATCTTCCGGATCGACCACTTCCTGGGCAAGGAGGCGGCCCAGAACATCCTCGCCTTCCGGTTCGCCAACGGCCTGTTCGAGCCGATCTGGAACCGCAACTTCATCGACCACGTGCAGATCGACGTACCGGAGACGCTCGGGCTGGAGGGGCGCACCGCGTTCTACGAGACCACCGGCGCCTACCGCGACATGGTGGTCACCCACCTGATGCAGATCCTGGCGTTCATGGCGATGGAGCCGCCGACCTCGTTGGCGCCGGGGCCGATCAGCGACGAGAAGAACAAGGTCTTCCGCTCCATCCGCCCGCTGGACCCGCGCAACGTGGTGCGGGGCCAGTACACCGGCTACCGCGGCAAGAACGAGGTCGCCGACGACTCCGACACCGAGACGTTCGTGGCGCTCAAGGTGACCATCGACAACTGGCGATGGGCCGGCGTGCCGTTCTTCCTGCGCACCGGCAAGAAGATGGCCGAGGGGGCGCGGATCATCTCGATCGCGTTCAAGGAGCCGCCGCTGACGATGTTCCCGGCGGGATCGAACGCCGGCACCCAGGGCCCCGACCATCTCACCTTCGACCTGGCCGACCAGTCGAAGATGTCGCTGTCGTTCTACGGCAAGCGGCCCGGGCCCGGGATGAAGCTGGAGAAGCTCTCCATGCAGTTCGCGACCTCGGAGACATCGTCCTCGACCGGCGTACTGGAGGCCTACGAGCGGCTCATCCACGACGCGATGCGCGGCGACCACACCCTGTTCACCACCGCCGAGGGCATCGAGACGCTGTGGGAGATCTCCCAGCCGCTGCTCGACAACCCGCCGCCGGTGCGGCTCTACGCCCCCGGCTCGTGGGGCCCGAACGCGATCCACCAGCTGATCGCGCCGCACGCCTGGCGACTGCCCTTCGAGCGGTCCTGGCGGGAGACGGGTACGACGACCAACCGCCGCTGAGGGCTCGCCCTCCACAGTGTCGCCCCCGCCAAAGTGTCACCGTGACACCTTGCGTCCAGAGTGACAGGTCTGAAGTGTCACCCGCGGCGTGAACTATCACCGTGACACTTTGGGCGTGGCTTGCGGCGCAGCACATACCCGGTATATACATACTCAGTATTCATCGAGGGGGGCCCGGGATGTCGGTCAAGCAGGCACTGCTGGCGCTGTTGGAGCACGAGCCGATGTACGGCTACCAGCTGCGCGCCGCCTTCGAACAGCACACCGGGTCGACCTGGCCGCTGAACGTGGGTCAGGTCTACACGACGCTGACCCGGCTGGAGCGCGACGGCCACGTGGAGAGCGCCGGCAGCGATGCCGAGGGGCACGTCGTCTACCGGATCACCGCCCAGGGACGCGAGGAGGTGGCCGCGTGGTTCACCACGCCAGTGCCGCGCACCCAGCCCCCGCGCGACGAGCTCGCCATCAAGCTGGCGCTGGCGGTGACCGTCCCGGGCGTCGACGTCGGCACCGTGATCCAGCAGCAGCGCAGCGCCACCATGGCCGCGCTGCAGGACTACACCCGGCTCAAGAAGCAGGCCGGCCCCGACGATCTCGCCTGGAGCCTGGTGATCGACTCGCTGGTCTTCGCGGCCGAGGCCGAGATCCGCTGGCTCGACCACTGCGAGGCGCGGCTGCGGCGAGCCGCGATCGAGCGCACGCCCGCCCCGGCGACCGAACCGAAGGAGCGGGTCCGATGACCGAGGTGGAGACCGCCCGGCGCCTCGACCGGGCCGAGCGATGCTGGCTCGTCGAGGCCCGACGCCGGCTCCAGCAGGCGGCTCGGCGCCCCCGCTCGGGGGAGCCGTCGCGGCGACGCCGAGGAGACCCGATGAGCGCCGTGCTGCGCCTGGACCAGGTCACCCGGGTGCACGGCAGCGGCGTCCAGGCGGTGCAGGCGCTGCGCGGCGTGACGATGGAGGTGTACGCCGGGGAGCTGGTGGCGGTGATGGGCCCCAGCGGCTCGGGCAAGTCCACCCTGCTGACCCTGGCGGGCGGGCTCGACCGGCCGAGCGAGGGACACGTCCTGGTCGAGGGTCAGGATCTGGCCGACCTCGGACACCAGGGCGTCGCCCGGCTGCGGCGTACCTCCGTCGGCTATGTCTTCCAGGACTTCAACCTCATCCCCGCACTCACCGCGGCCGAGAACGTCGCGCTGCCGCTGGAGCTGGACGGCACCGCCGCCCGTGCCGCCCGCAGGGCCGCGCTGGCCGCGCTGGCCGAGGTGGGGCTGGGTGAGCTGGCCGGGCGGTTCCCCGACGAGATGTCCGGCGGGCAGCAGCAACGAGTCGCGATCGCCCGGGCGGTGGTCGGCGAGCGCAGGCTGGTGCTCGCCGACGAGCCCACCGGTGCGCTCGACACCGAGACCGGCGAGGAGATCCTGCGGCTGCTGCGCGGCCGCTGCGACGCGGGTGCGGCCGGCGTACTGGTCACGCACGAGCCGCGGCACGCCGCCTGGGCCGACCGGGTGGTCTTCCTGCGCGACGGCGTGGTCGTCGACGAGACCGGTACGACGCCGGCCGAGTCGCTGCTGGAGGCGACGTGACCGGCTGGCGCCTCGCCCTGCGGATCGCACGTCGGGAGGTGCTGCGGGCCAGAGCCCGCTCGCTGCTGGCGCTGGTGATGATCACGCTGCCGGTGCTCGGCGTGGTCACCGCGGATGTGCTCTACCGCACCCAGGACGTGAACACCGCCGAGGGCCTGGACCGCAGCCTGGGCGTCCACGGCGCCGCGCTGGTGCGCACTCAGAAGCCGGCCTTCCCGATCGAGCAGCAGGGGCCCGATCCCGAGCACGGCGCCGGCTACCTGGTCGGCGACAAGCAGCTGCCGCACCCGACGACGCCGGCCGACATCGAGGCCGTCTTGGGCCACCGGGAGCTGCTGCCGCTCGCCGACGGCCAGACGGTCGTCGACACCGCCCGCGGCAAGACGCCGGCGCAGGCCAGCGAGCTGGACCTCGCCAACCCGCTTGCGGCCGGGCTGTTCCGGCTCGAGTCGGGGCGGTGGCCGCGAACCACCGGCGAGGTGGTGGTCAACGAGTACCTGGCCGGCCGCGGCCCGGCACTGGGCGATGCCCTGGTCGTCACGCATTCCGACGGCAGCACGGCTCGGCTGCGGGTGGTGGGCATCGCCGAGTCGGCGACGTACCGCAGCACGCCCGTCGTGGCCGGCCTGCCCGGCAGTCTCGGCCTCGACGCCGCCGGCGAGCAGACCTGGCTGGTGGGCGGTGGCCCGGTCGACTGGAGCCAGGTGCAGGCGCTCAACGCCCGCGGCGCGACAGTGCTCTCCCGTGCGGTCGTCGAGCATCCGCCGGCGCTGCCGCGGATCGGCCCGGCACCCGACCACAGCCAGACCCTGACCATCGCCGGCCTGGTGGTCGCGATGGTGCTCATCGAGGTGGTCCTGTTGGCCGGGCCGTCCTTTGCCGTCGGTGCGCGCCGGCAGCAGCGAGCATTGGCGCTGCTCGCCGCCGCCGGGGGTACGCCGAGGCAGACCCGCCGGGTCGTCCTCGCCAACGGCGTGGTCCTCGGCGCGGTCGCGGCCGTGGTGGGCGTCGTCGGTGGCATCGGGCTGGCCCGGCTGCTCCAGCCTCTGCTGCAGCGGCGCAGCGACGTCTGGTTCGGGCCGTTCCAGGTCGCGCCGCTGGATCTGCTCGGGGTGGCGGCGTTCGGTGTGGTCAGTGCGCTGCTGGCCGCCGTCGTACCCGCCTGGGTGGCCTCACGCCAGGACGTGGTGGCGGTGCTCGCCGGACGCCGGGGCGAGGCACGCCCGTCGCGGCGCAGCCCGCTCATCGGGCTGGTGCTACTCGGCGTCGGCGTGGCCCTGGCCCTGGCCGGTGCCCATGGGCACGGCAGTCAGTCCATCGCCCTGGCCGCGGTCGTGTGCGTGCTCGGCATGGTGCTGCTGGTGCCGATCGTGGTGGCGACGCTGGCGCGGCTGGGCCGGCACCTCCCGCTCCCGCTCCGGTTCGCGGTGCGCGACGCCGCCCGGCACCGCACTCGGACGGTGCCCGCCGTCGCCGCGGTCGCGGCCACCGTCGCCAGCGTGGTGGCGCTCGGCATCTCGACCAGCAGCGACCAGCGGGAGAGTCGTGAGCTCTACCAGCCGGTGCTGGCCATGGGTGACGCGACGGTCTCGCCCTACACCGCGTATCAGGGGGCGCCCCCGACCGACTGGGCGAGCGTGACGGCGCGGGTGACCCGGGCGGGGGTGCGGGCGGTCCCGCTGCAGGGTCAGGCGGTGGACCCCGACGCGAGCGACTACGTCAGCGTGCGGGCGCAGGGCGGGCCGGGCGGGTCGGGCGGGTCGGGCAACGAGCTGGCGCCGTACTCCTATGGCGGTGCCCTCGACTCCGACATCCTGGTCTCCGCCGGTGAGATGCCGGGGATCTTCGACGGCGTCCCGGGGCTGGATCGGACCGCGGCGCGTGCCGTGCTGGCCGAGGGCGGCGCCGTCGTCTTCGCGCAGAGCTCCGGACCGGACCGGGTCGTGCTCAAGCGACGGCACACCGACGACCAGGGCCACGACGTGACCGCCCAGCGCGCGAGCGTGCCGGCGCTGGTCGTCGACACCGGCAGTGGCACGGTGCCGGTGCGAGCGGTGCTGTCCCCGGCCGCTGCCCACGCCGTCGGCTTGCGGGTCGGCCAGGTCGGCCTGTACCTGCCGCACCCTCGGCTCTCCGCGGACCAGCAGCGCGATCTCGACGAGTCGCTGCAGGGTGCCGGCGCCTTGCTGTACGTCGAGCGCGGCTACCAGCCCGACACCGCCACCCGGCTGATCCGGATCATCCTGTTCGCGCTCGGGGCGGTGCTGATGCTGGGTGGCACGCTGACCGCGACGTTCCTCGCGTTGGCCGATGCCCGGCCCGACCTGGCGACGCTGGCGGCGGTCGGGGCGGCGCCGCGGACCAGGCGCGGGATCGCGGCGGCGTACGCCCTGGCCGTCGGGCTGGTCGGTGCGGTGCTGGGGGCGGCGGTCGGCTTCGTGCCCGGCATCGCGATCAGCTACCCGATCACCCGCACTCCCTGCAATGTCGGGGTCTGCCGGGGCCAGTGGGTCGGGCCGTTCATCGACGTCCCGTGGCTGATGATCTTGGGCCTGGTGGTCGGGCTGCCGCTGGTGGTCGCCGCCGTGGTCGGGCTGGTTGCCCGGTCGCGGCTGCCGGTCACGGCCCGGCTGATGTAACACGCTGTCCACCGCACTGGACGGTCGACGCGGCGACCGTCCAGTGACGTGGACAGCGTGTTACATGTGGCGCCGGCGGTAGCCTGTCGCCACCATGCTCAGCCACCAGACCGCTGGCTCGCCGCGCCGCGGTCGGGCGGTCGGCGACGTCCTCGCGCCGGTGCTGATCTTCGTGGCGGCGTTCGTGGTGCGGCTGCTGCCGGTGCTGCGCGGCGGCGGCCTGCGCTACTACGGCCGCTACGACGACGGGGTCTACTACACCGCTGCCGAGGCGCTGGGCTTCGGGCACCTGCCCTATCGCGACTTCGTCATGCTGCATCCGCCCGGCAGCACCCTCCTGCTGCTCCCCTTCACCCTGCTCGGGCGACTGACCTCCGATCCGGTCGGCATGACGGTGGCGCGGCTGTCCTTCATGGCCCTCGGCGGCGTCAGCGCCGTGCTGGTCTACACGATCGCACGCGGCTGGGGTCGCGGCCGCGGTGTGTTCGCGGGCCTGATCTACGCCGCATCCGCGGCTGCGGCCTACAGCGAACAGGCGACGTTCCTGGAGCCGATCGGCTCCGTGCTCACGCTGGCGGCGGTGCTGGTGCTGTGCCGCCGCGCCGACCGCCGCGCGACCCGGCTCGAGATCGTCTGCGGAGCACTGCTGGGACTGAGCTGCACCGTCAAGATCTGGTACGCCGGCATCGCGGCGGCACTCGTCCTCGTCCTCCTGCTGCGCCGCGAGCCGCGGGCGGCCGCCCGGGTGACGGCTGCCGCGGTGGTGACGACCGCGGTCGTGGTCCTGCCGTTCCTGATCGCGGCGCCGGGCCGGATGTGGACCATGGTGGTCGCCGACCAGTTCGACCGGACCGGCGCGCGGGCGCCGCTGGTCGGCCGGATCTCGAGCATCGTCGGCACGAAGGCGGTGCTGGCCGGACGGAGCCCCGCGCTGGTGCATGCGGTGGCGGTCGTGCTCGTCCTGCTGGTCATCGTCGCGGTGGTCGCCTGCCTGCCGGACCGGGAGGCCTGGCTGCCCGTCGGGCTGCTGGTCAGCGCGACCGCGATCCTGCTGGCGAGTCCGGCGTACTTCCGTCACTACGGCGTCCTGCTCACCGCGCCCATCGCGCTGGTCGTGCCGATCGGTCTCGGACGGCTGGGGGCACAGATCCCTCGGCCGATGGTCCGGCGCGGGCTCGTCACGCTGGCGGCGGTGGCGGTCGCAGCGTCGGGGCTTCGGGTCGCCGCATCGCGAACCGGCGATGCGTTCCCAGGCGGGCGGTTCGCCGCCGCGGCGCCGGCAGGCTGCATCGCCGCGGACGACCCGGCGGCGCTGATCCAGATGGACCGGCTGAGTGCGGACTTCCGCGCCGGCTGCGCCGTACCCGTCGACGTCACCGGCGCCAGCTACGGCGCGCCGGCGCCGCGCGCGGAGAACGGCGCGTTCCACGCCTGGCTGATGGGGCACCTGCTCCAGTAAGAGTCCCCGGGAGTGGTGGGGTTTGAGGGACCACGGCGAGGCTGCCTGACGTAGGCGGCCATCGGCGGGATCTTCGGTGTGTACGGCCAAGCACGCACTGAAGAGGAGCCCCATCCGATGG
>NZ_DASZUF010000075.1:0-12599 GCF_035547795.1 Nocardioides sp. | reverse complement strand
AGGTGCAGCCGGGCGGCGGCCTTGTCGCGGCGGAACTGGCTGCGCCGGCGGACCACGTCGTAGCGGTGGCCGAGGAAGACCTCGAGCAGCTCCTTGAGCCCCAGCGTGCGCGGCTGGCCGTCGACCAGGGCGACGTTGTTGATGCCGAAGGAGTCCTCCAGCGGGGTGTGCTTGTAGAGCTGCTCCAGCAGCGCCTCGGGCACGAACCCGTTCTTGACCTCGATCACCAGCCGGGTGCCGTTGGCCTTGTCGGTCAGGTCGGTGATGTCGCTGATGCCCTGCAGCTTCTTGGCGTGCACGAGCTGCTTGATCCGCTCGATCACCTTCTCGGCGCCCACGCCGTACGGGAGCTCGGTCACGACGATGCCCTGACGGCGCCCGACCGGCTCGACCCGGGCGGTGGCGCGGATCTTGAACGTGCCGCGGCCGGTCGCGTAGGCGTCCCTGATGCCGTCCAGGCCGACGATGGTGCCGCCGGTGGGGAGGTCGGGGCCGGGGACGAACCGCATCAGCTCCTCCAGCTCCGCCTTCGGGTGGGTGATCAGGTGCCGGCAGGCGGCGACGACCTCGACCAGGTTGTGCGGCGCCATGTTGGTCGCCATCCCCACCGCGATGCCGGAGGCGCCGTTGACCAGCAGGTTCGGGATGGCCGCCGGCAGCACCACCGGCTCCAGCTCGCGGCCGTCGTAGTTGGGCCGGAAGTCGACGGTGTTCTCGTCGATGCTGGCCGTCATCGCCACCGCGGGCGGCGCCATCCGGCACTCGGTGTTGTGGTTGACGAAGCCGCCGGCGAGGAACGAGTGGTCCTCGCTGTCGACCCGGATCGAGTAGACCGTCTCGGCCGGCTGGTCCTCGACCGAGGCGACCTCAACGAAGCGGTAGCCCGAGTCCATGATCGAGGCGACCACCGCGAAGGTCTCCGGGTCCTTGAACTTCGTCGCGATCAGGCTGCGGTCGGCCTGCCAGCGCTCGAACCGGTCGAAGTTGTGCTGCTCGAACCACGTCGACCCGGTGCCGCGGCCGGGACCGAACGTGGACCGCACGTAGTCGGCGACGTACGGCGCGAAGTCCCGGGAGAGCCGGTGCCGGTAGCGCGGGGCGTCCTGCAGCAGGCTCGCCAGCTTGCGGCGCTTCTCGGTCAAGAACCCGACCCGCTCGGCGAACGCGTGCAGGTTGTGCAGCCCCGAGATCACGATCCGGTGCTCGCCGCGCTCGTAGACGCTCAGGTTGCTGTGGACGCCGAACTCCAGCAGCAGCTCCTGGACGTCGGCCGCGAGCTGCCGGCTGTAGGTGGAGTACTGGATCGTGATCGAGTTGCCGGCCACCTCGTGGACGCCGCCGTCGCCCTCGAAGAGGGCCATCAAGAAGGCACGCTTGGCGCCAGGCCCACTCACCCAGATCAGGTCGGGGATGGTCTTGTCGGCGGCCTTCTGGCCGATGAAGTGCGCCAGCGGGCTCTCGCGGAACGACTCCAGGTTCTGGACGTCCAGCCCGTAGATCTGCTTGCCCGAGCGCCGCAGCTGGCGGTCGTAGATGTAGCGGGTGCCGCCGACCAGGGCGTCGTACGCCTCCCGGACGAGCTCGAAGAACTCCAGATCGGTGTTGGTGAAACCGGCGCGCTCTTCGTTCGAGAAGCCCTCGGCTGCCCAGCCGCCGAGCAGCGTGCCGAGCTGCATCTCGTAGGCCATCGGCACGGCGGTGGTCCACGCGTTGCGCGCCAGGCAGACGACGGTGCCGGGGGTGATCTCGTCGAGTCGTCGCCACTGGAACATCGGGACGCCGGCGACCGGGACAAGGCACAGCAGCGGGTGGTTGTGGCTGCCGCGGATCGCGTGGCCACTGCGGGTCGTCAGTCGCTTGACCGGGTGCTTGCCCGAGTTGAAGACCTTGCTCACCCTGGCGGTCTTGCCGTCCTTGTCGAGCACCTCGTAGTCGGCGTCGAGCTCGGAGTTCTCCGGAATGTCGGCGAGGTGGTCGATGCGCACCGACCGTCCGTCGGCCATCCGCACCCGGGTGTCGCCGGTGAGGCAGTACCGCATCGCCGCCGGGCCGTCGTCTTGGGATCCGAAGTTGCCGTGCCCGTCGACCATCGGCAGCCGCAGCGACCACTGCTGCGCCATCCGCACCAGGGCGTCGTAGATGGCGCTGTCGCCGTGGGGGTGCAGCCGACCCATCACCTCGCCGACGACGCGCGCGCTCTTGACATGACCGCGGTCGGGCAGCAGCCGCATGTCGTTCATGGTGTGCAGGATCCGGCGCTGCACCGGCTTGAGACCGTCGCGCGCGTCGGGCAGCGCCCGGGAGTAGATGACCGAGTAGGCGTACTCCAGGAACGACGTGCGCATCTCGTCGCTGACGTCGATGTCGAGGATGTGCTCCTCGAAGTCGTCGTCGGGGAGTTCCTGCCGGGTCTTGCCGCGTGCCATGTGGGCATTGTCCCGTAGATTGGCGCCGTGACCTCGCAGGACGCACCGGAGCACCCCGGCTACCCGGCCCACTGGGCGGCCGACGTCCTGTTGCGAGACGGCCGCACGGCCCACATCCGGCCGGTGACGCCCGACGACAAGGAGCTGCTGGTCGAGTTCTACGCGCGGGTCTCCGACGAGTCGAAGTACTACCGGTTCTTCTCGCCGATGCCGGTGCTCTCCGAGCGCGACGTGCACCGCTTCACCGAGGTCGACTACACCGACCGGGTGGCGTTCGTCCTGACCCTGCGCGGGCGGATGATCGCGATCGGACGCTACGACGTGGTCACGCCGGGCGAGGCCGAGGTCGCGTTCCTCGTCGAGGACGCCTACCAGGGCCGCGGGATCGGCCAGCTGCTGCTCGAGCACCTCGCCCAGGCGGCCCGCGAGCGCGGCATCGCCAAGTTCGTCGCCGAGGTGCTGCCCGACAACCACCGGATGATCCAGACCTTCCGCGACGCCGGCTACAAGGTTGCCAGCGGCTACGAGGACGGCGTGATCTCGCTGGAGTTCCCGATCGAGGTCACCGACACCGCGATCGGGGTGCTGGCCGCGCGTGAGCACGAGGCCGAGGCCGCCTCGATCAACCGGTTCTTCAACCCGCGCAGCGTCGCCATCATCGGCGCCAGCCGCCGCCAGGAGACGATCGGCCAGGTCCTGGTCCGCAACCTGGTCACCGGCGACTTCACCGGTCGGGTGTACGTCGTCAACCCGAACACCGCGGCCGTCTCCGGGATGCCGGCGTACAAGTCCGTCGCGGAGATCCCCGACCAGGTCGACGTGGCCATTGTCGCGGTGCCGGCCGAGGCCGTGCAGGACGTCGTCCTCGACTGCGCCGCCAAGGGCGTGCACGGCCTGGTGGTCATCTCCAGCGGCTTCGCCGAGACAGGCGAGGAGGGCCGCCGCCGCCAGCGCCGCCTGGTCGGGCTGTCCCGCTCCTACGGCCTGCGGCTGATCGGCCCGAACGCACTGGGCATCATCAACACCGACCCGCAGGTCTCGATCAACGCCTCGCTGGCGCCGACGATGCCGCCGCGCGGTCGCGCCGGGTTCTTCTGCCAGTCCGGCGCGCTCGGCAGCGCGATCCTGGAGAAGGTCAACAACCGGGGATTGGGCCTGTCGACGTTCGTCAGCGCGGGCAACCGTGCCGACGTCTCCGGCAACGACCTCCTGCAGTACTGGGAGGAGGACGAGTCGACCGAGGTCGTGATGATGTACCTCGAGTCGATCGGCAACCCGCGCAAGTTCTCCCGGATCTCCCGCCGCGTCTCGCTGCGCAAGCCGATCGTGGCGGTCCGCTCGGGCCGCACCACTCAGGGCGTGCCGATGGGGCAGATGGTGCGCCGCATCGCCGCCCCGCCGCAGGCCGTGGATGCGATGTTCCGCCAGGCCGGGATCCTGCAGGTCGACACCCTGGAGGACATGTTCGACGTGGCCCAGCTGCTGGCCCACCAGCCGCTGCCGCGCGGGCGCCGGGTGGCGATCGTGGGCAACTCCGACGCACTCGGGCTGCTCGCCGCCGACGCCGCCGCCGGCGTGGGCCTGGCGGTCAACAAGCAGGTCGCGCTGCCCGCCGAGCCGACCGCGGAGGACTTCGAGGACGCCCTGGACGCGGCCATCGACGACCCGGACGTCGACGCCGTGGTGGCGGTCTACATCCCGCCCCTCAACGTCTCCGGCGAGGAGATCGCGAACGTGCTGGCCGCCGTCGGCGAGCAGTCCGACAAGCCGCTGGTCTCCTCCTTCCTCGGCGCCGAGGGCGTCCCCGAGCTGCTCCGGGTGCCCGACGTGGCCGGCTCCACGGCCGGCCGCGGCTCGGTGCCGTCGTACTCCTCGGTGGAGTCGGCCGTGCGGGCACTGGCCAAGGTCGTGGAGTACGCCGTTTGGCTGCGCACCCCCGACGGGCCGCCCGAGGTCGCCGACGAGGTCGACCTGGTGGCCGCGCGCACGCTGGTCAGCCGCACGCTCGCCGAGCGGCCCGCCGGCGGCGAGCTGAACGCCGAGGACCTCAGCGAGCTGCTCGGCGCCTATGGCATCGACCTGTGGCCGGCGATCCCGGTGGGGAGCGTCGAGGAGGCGATCGCGGCCGGCGCCGAGCTGGGCTGGGACGTGGTCCTCAAGGCGACCGCCGAGCACCTGCGCGAGCGGCCCGACCAGGCCCACGTCGTCCCGCACGTCCTCGGGCCCGGTGAGATGACCGAGGCCTGGCACTTCCTGGTCGAGTCGATCGGCGAGCCCGGGCGGACCGGGTTCGTGGTGCAGCGCAACGCGCCCGGCGGCGTACCCGTCACGATCCGCAGCAGCGAGGACTCGCTGTTCGGGCCGGTGGTCTCCTTCGGTATGGCCGGCCCGCTCTCGGAGCTGGTCGGGGACCGGTCGTTCCGGATTCCGCCGCTGAGCCGGCGCGACGCCGCCGCGATGGTGCGTGAGGTGAAGGCGGCCCCGCTGCTGTTCGGCTACCGCGGCGCGGACGTGGTCGACGTGGACGAGGTGGAACGGCTGATCCGGCGGGTCTCACAGCTGCAGAACGACCTGCCCCAGGTCAGTTCGCTCGAGCTGAGCCTGGTGCTGGCCGGCACCCACGGCGCCGCGGTGCTGACCGCCAGTGCGCGGGTCGAACCGGTCGACGACCCGCGCTCGGACTGGTTCGTGCGCCGCATGACCGCCCCGGCCGCGGACACGCTGCCGTCCTGACAGGTGAGAGACTTCCGGGCATGAGTGAGCGGCAGCGAGCGAATCATTCAAGGCAGCGCGGTCGTGCCTCATGCGCGCCCGCAGCGAAGCGAGGACGTGCATGAGCAACACCGACGTCGACCAGAGCCGTGAGCTGCGGGGCGCCATCGACCGCACCGGCTACTACCCGGAGGTGGTCGCCGACGGCGTCGCGACCGCTGTCGCCGGGGAGCGCGTGGTCTCCTACTTCGTGCACCACGAGCCGACGTTCGAGCACGACGAAGTACGCCGCCACCTCAGCGTCCTGGTGCTCACCCCGACCCGGCTGATCCTGGCGCACACCGACGAGCACGCCGGGGACGACCTGCTCCCCGAGCCGTACACCTCGACCTCGACCGAGGCGGTGTCGCTGAGCGCGGTCAAGTCGGTGGTCGTCACCCGGATGATCGCCAATCCCACGAAGGGCCCGGGGCGGCCGGCAGAGGCCGTGCTCACCATCGGCTGGGGCGCGATCGGGCGGCTCGACCTGGAGCCGGCCGGCTGTGCCGACCCCAACTGCGAGGCCGACCACGGCTACACCGGCACGCTCGCCTCCGACGACTTCTCGCTGCGGGTCTCGGCGACGGCCGACGGCGCGGACGCGGTCAGCGGGCTGCTCTCCTTCGCGGCGGCGCTCTCGGCGCGCACCCAGCGCGGGTGAGGCGCCGATGAGCTTCGTGGCGCCGGCGTACGGCGAGCGCTCCCTGGGTGACGTCGTGCCGGCGATCGCCCAGGCCCTGGGCTGCGGCGCAGGGAGCGTGCTCGAGCTGCCCGAGGCGCCGTCGTACGTCGTGATGCTCATCGACGGGCTCGGCGCCCGGCTGCTGGAGCGGTATGCCCACGCGGCGCCGTTCCTGTCCACCCTGCTGGCGCACAGCGAGCCCGGCACCGCCGGGGTACCGTCCACGACGGTGACCAGCCTGACCTCGCTCGGCACCGCGCTCACGCCCGGCTCGCACGGGCTGGTCGGCTACACGTCGCGGGTGCCCGGGACCGACCACCTGATCAACGCGCTGCAGTGGCCCAAGGACGTCGACCCGGTCGAGTGGCAGCCGAACAAGACGGCGTTCCAACGGCTCGCCGACACCGGTGCGAGCGTGACGCTGGTCAACAAGCGCGAGTTCTACGGCAGCGGGCTGACGGTGGCCGCGCACCGGGGCGCGGAGTTCGTCGGCGCCGACAAGGTCGGCGAGCGGATCGCCGGCGCGGTGGAGGCATCCCGGCAGCCCTGCTCGCTGACCTATCTCTACGACGGGGACCTCGACTGGACCGGTCATCGGCACGGCGTCTCCTCGGCGCCCTGGCTGCAGCAGCTGTCCATGATCGACGCCGAGGCCGAGCAGTTGCGCGACGCGCTGCCGCACACCACCCGGCTGCTGGTGGTCGCCGACCACGGCATGGTCGACTCCGCCCCGGAGCGCCGCATCGACGTCGACGAGCACCTGGAGCTGCGCGACGGGCTGGCGCTGCTCGGCGGCGAGGCCCGGTTCCGGCACCTCTACTGCGCCCGCGGCGCGCTCGCCGACGTGGTGGCGACCTGGACCGAGGTGATGGGGGAGCGGGCCGAGGTGCTCACCCGTGAGGACGCGGTGGCACGGGGCTGGTTCGGGCCCGTCGTACCCGCCGTGTGGCCGCGGTTGGGTGACGTCGTGGTGGCGGCCAAGGAGGACTACGCCGTGGTCTCCAGCGCCGACTTCCCCTACGAGACCACGCTGGTGGGGCTGCACGGCTCCCTGACCCCGGACGAGATGCTGATCCCGCTGCTGGTCTCCTAGGATGCGCCGGTGGCTTCGCTGACGTTCTTCACCGGTGCGATGGACTCGGGCAAGAGCACGCTGGCCCTGCAGACGAACCACAACCGGGCCGCCCGCGGCCTGGCCGGTCTCATCTTCACCGCCCACGACCGGGCCGGCTCGGCGATGGTCTCCTCCCGGCTGGGACTGACGCACGACGCCATCGAGGTGTCGCCGGAGTTCGACTTCTGGCGCTACACGGTCGACGCGCTCACCCACGGGGCGCGGATCGACTACTTCATCTGCGACGAGGCGCAGTTCTACACCGCCGAGCAGGTCGACGCGCTGGCGAAGATCGTCGATGAGCTGCAGATCGACGTGTTCTGCTTCGGCATCCTCACCGACTTCCGCACCCGGCTCTTCCCGGGCTCGGCGCGGCTGGTCGAGCTCGCCGACCGCACCGAGGTGCTCCAGGTCGAGGCGCTGTGCTGGTGCGGCAAGCGGGCCACCCACAACGCCCGCGTCGAGGACGGCATCATGGTCACCGAGGGCGAGGTCATCGTGGTCGGCGACACCGAGGAGCAGGCGCCGTCGGCCCAGGAGCCGGGCGTGGTGTCCTACGAGGTGCTCTGCCGCCAGCACCACCGCCGTCGAATGACGGCCGGCCGGGCGCGGGCCGTCTCGCTGGGCGCCGAGCCGCTGCCGTTCGACTGACGGCCGGCCGGAGTGACAGAAAACAGCTGACTCGGTCGGGTGACACGCCGGCGTGTCGGTCGACCAGGTCAGCTGTTTTCTGCGGGGCGGTCAGTCGGAGCGACCGCCGCCGAACATGATCTCGTCCCAGCTGGGGACGGACGCGCGACCCTTCCGCTTGGTACGGCGCGGGGCGGCGGGCTGCTCCGGCTCGGCCTCGTGCTCCGCGCCGGTCGGGGTCGCCGGGGCGGCTGGTGCCGCCTGGGCCGGCTCGTCGAAGAGGTAGGCCTCCACCGGCGTGTCCAGCAGCGGGGTCTCCACGGTGGGCTCGTTCTCGGCGGCCGGCTGCGGCTCGGGCTCCGGCTCGTCGGTGGGCGCCTGAGTGCCCTGAGGTCCGGCGGGCGCGGCGGGCTCGGCCGGCTGGAGCCGACGCTGCCGGGCCGCCTCCAGGTCGTCGCGCACCGGGGCTGGCGCCTGCTGCTCCTCAAGCTGGTCGCCGACCAGCCAGCGGGCGTCGTCGTTGTCCAGCGACACGTAGTTGCCGGGCAGGTCGTAGGTCAGCTCGGCGATGCCGGAGCGGGCCGGCAGGTCGTAGGCGCCGAGCAGCTTCCAGCGGCCGTCGTGGCGGCGGTAGGAGTCCCAGGCGACGGCGTCCGGCTCGAGCTCGAAGCCGCGCAGCCGGGCGGCGACGGCGTCACCGAGGGTGCGGACCGCGGAGGGCTCGCCGGGCCGGCGTCGTACCGAGGCCTTCTGGGCGCGCTCGGCGGTGTGCTCGCGCTCGGCGAGCACGGGCGCGGCGAAGGGCATGATCTTCTCCACCGTGCTGCCGGCGGCCTCGGCGACCGCCTCGGGACTCTCGCCGGCGCGGATCCGGGCCTGGATGTCGCGGGGGCGCAGGGCGCTTTCCATCGGGACCTCCGTTCGGCGGGCAGGCAGGGTGGGGGTGGTGCGCGCGGGCAGCTTCCGATCGATCCTCTGGTCGATCTCGAGGCTGAACTCGCGGCCCGTCTCGTCCACGAGCAGCACCCGCTGGCCATCGCGGCTGACCGAAGCGATCCTGACCGAGATGGGACGCGTGTCCCCGTCCCGGGCCGGCTCGGTGGCCGGCGGCGTCAGGGGCAGTTCTTCGGCCGACATGGTGCTGGTCAGCCTACGCCAGCCGGTGCGGCGATTCGGCGTGACGCACCGGCGCGCCTCGTGGTTTCTGGTGCCTCGCCCCGACACGATCTCCACGTGCCGACCCACGAGCCCGCCACCCTCGTCGTACTCGACCTGGTGGGCATCTTCGTCTTCGCGATCTCCGGCGCGCTGGTGGCGGTGCGCAAGGAGCTGGACGTCTTCGGCGTGATCGTGCTGGCGATGTGCACCGGACTCGGCGGCGGGTTCCTGCGCGACGTGCTCATCGGTGCCACGCCGCCGGCCGCGCTGGCCGACTGGCGCTACCTGCTGGTGCCGGTCGGGGCGGGTCTGATCACGTTCTGGTACCACCCCACGCTGGGGCGGATGGAACGCACCATGCTGGTCGTCGACGCGCTCGGGCTTGCGCTGTTCTCGCCGGCGGGGGCGCTCAAGGCGGTCGACTTCGGACTCGGCTTCCTGCCGGCCACGCTGATGGGGATGGTGACAGGCGTGGGCGGCGGCATCATCCGCGACGTCCTGGCCGGTCGGGTGCCGCTGGTGTTGCGCCCGGGCATCCTCTACGCCATCCCGGCCACCGCCGGCTCCGCCGTCGCGGTCCTCGGTCTGAAGCTGGGGTACCACAACCTGCCGGTCACGCTGGCGGGCGCGATCGTGGTGGCGGTGTGGCGGCTGTTGGCCATCTGGCGGCACTGGCAGGCCCCGGCCCCGCAGGGGCCGGCGTCGGTCTAGGCCCGAGTTAGGGCCCCAGCACCCGGCGCAGGTAGTCGTTCGCGAAGACCCGGTCGGGGTCCAGCCGGTCGCGCAGCGCGAGCACGTCGGTGAAGCGCGGGTACGACGAGGCCAGCGCGGTGCTGTCCAGGGTGTGCAGCTTGCCCCAGTGCGGCCGGCCCTCGGCCGCCCGCAGCACCGGTTCCATCAGGGCGAAGTAGGCCCGGTGCTCGGCCGCCCGGTGGGTGTGGAAGGCCAGGTAGAACGAGTCGCGCTGGTAGGCGGTCGACAGCGCCACGTCGTCGGCAGGCGCGACCCGGATCTCGACCGGGAAGGAGATCCGCAGGTCGGAGCGGTCCAGGAGGCGGCGGCACTCGCGTAGCACGGCCAGCCCGTCGGCGCGCGGGACGGCGTACTCCATCTCCCGGAAGACGACGCGACGCTGGGTGGTGAAGACGCGGTGGGCGATGTCGGAGTAGGTCCGGGCGGAGAGCAGCGAGGCGTTCATCTGGTTCATCCGCGGGATCACCCCGGGCGCCAGGTTGGCCGCGGCGGTGAGGGCGCCGAACGCCGTGTTCTGCAGGAAGTCGTCGTCGAACCAGGCCCTTGCCCGCGAGAGCGGCTCGATCTCGTCGAGCGAGGCCAGCCGACTGTTGCGCTTGGTAAGCAGTCGGTCGGTGTGCGGGAACCAGTAGGCGTCCACGTGGTTGGCGCCGGCGGCCAGATCGTCGAAGGACGCGTGGAACTCTTCCCACGACATCGGCTCCTCGACCGCCTCGAGTGCGAACAGCGGCTCGACCCGGAACGTCACCGTGACCAGGATGCCCAGCGCGCCCAGGCCCACCCGGGCCAGGTCGAAGACGTCGGCGTTGACGTCGGGGGAGCACGCCAGGATCTCGCCGGTGCCGGTCACCAGCGTGAAGCCGGCCAGCTGGGCGGCCAGCCCCGCCATCACCCCACCTGTCCCGTGGGTGCCGGTGGAGACGGCCCCGGCCAGGGTCTGCTCGGCGATGTCGCCCATGTTGTGCAGCGACAGGCCGAGCCCCGCCAGGGCGGCGTTGAGATCCTTGAGCCGCATCCCGGCGTACGCCGTCACTGTCATCGCCTCCCGGTCCACGGCGGTGATGCCGGTCAGCGCGGTCGGCAACAGCTGCACGCCGCGGCCGGGGGAGGCGATGCCGGTGAAGCTGTGCCCGGTGCCGGTGAACTTGACCGTCGTGCCCGCCGCCCGCGCCGCCACCACCTGCGCGGCGATCTCCTCCGCCGAGGCCGGCGCCACCACCCGCGACGGGGTGGCGTGCTCCAGGCCGGACCAGTTGCTCCAAGTCACGCGCCGACCCTAGCCCGGGCCGGGACCTGTAACACGCTGTCCACGACACTAGAAGGCCGTTGCAACGGCCTTCTAGTGCACCGAACAGCGTGTTACATGGGCGGCCCGCGGCAACAGCTGCGCAGCCAGAACCGCGGTGAAGCCCGCTGCCACCGGCAGCCAGTACGCCGCCGAGGCGCCGTGTGCGTCGACGATCACCCCGGCCAGCGCCGCCCCGGGCGCCACCCCGCCGATGACGCCGGTCGACTGGATGGCCATCCCCTCGGTCAGCCGGCCGGAGGGCACCGACCGTTCGATCAGCGAGACCGAGGAGACCATCGTGGGAGCGATGCCCCAGCCGGCCACGAACAGCAGCGCGGCCACCACCGGGATCGAGCCGGCGAACAGCAGCGGCACCGCACCCAGCGCCATCGCCAGCGCGCCCCAGCGCAGTCGGGTCGCCGGGCCGCTGCGCCAGCTGACCAGTCCGGTGACCAGCCCGGAGAGCAGGCTGCCGACCGACCAGGAGGCCAGGGTGAGGCCGGCCAGCCCGCGGTGGCCGTGCTCGTCGGTGAACGCGATCGTGGCGACCTCGGTGGCGCCGAAGAGCATCCCGAGCGCCAGCGAGACCACCGCCAGCGGCACGACCGTCGCCCAGGGCATCGGCGGTCGAGGTCCGCTGGCCGCGTCGTGCCGGTGCGCGGGCGGCTCGGTGTCCCGACGGGTGGCGAACAGCAGCGTGCCGGTCACGCAGGCCACCACCGCGATGCCGAGGCCGGCGGCGGGACTCCAGCCGGTGGCCAGTGCCGTCACCACGATCGGGCCGATCAGGAAGACGATCTCGTCCACCACCGACTCCAGCGCGAACGCCGTCGCGAGCTCGCGGCCCGTCCCCAGGACGTGGGACCAGCGGGCCCGCACGCTCGAGCCGATCGTGGGCAGGGTGCCGCCGCCCGCGGCGGCGAAGACGTAGACCAGCCCGCGCGGCCAGCCGGCCTCGACGCAGACGATCAGCAGCGCCATCGCCACGCCGAACAGCGCTCCGGCCGCGGCCAGCACCCGGCCCTGCCCGATCCGGTCCAGCAGCCGGCCCTGCGCGATCCCCAGGCCGGCCTCGGCGACGGTGTACGCCGCCGAGGCCACCCCGGCCACCCGATAGCTGCCGGTGGCCTGCTGGACGAGCAGCACGATGCCGATGCTCGCCATGGACATCGGCATCCGGGCGAGCAGCCCCGTCAGCGAGAACGCCAGCGCGCCCGGGACGGCGAGCACGCGCCGGTACGGCGACAGGCTGCGTGCGACGGTGCTCACGGTCATGTTGCCCAGACCCTAGGGCGAGGGACCTCGCCATGGCCAAGCAAATACGATGAGGGCCATGGACGTCTCGCCGTACGACGCGCTGCTGTTCCTCTCCTTCGGCGGCCCGGAGAAGCCCGAGGACGTGGTGCCGTTCCTGGAGAACGTCACCCGCGGCCGCGGGATCCCCCGCGAGCGGCTCGAGGAGGTCGGACAGCACTACTACCGCTTCGGGGGGAGGTCCCCGATCAACGACCAGAACCGGGCCTTCCTGGCCGCGCTGCGCGCCGACCTGGCCGCGAACGGCGTCGACATCGGCGTCTACTGGGGCAACCGCAACTGGGATCCCTACCTCGCCGACACGCTGCGGCGGATGCAGGCCGACGGGGTGCGGCGGGCGGCGGTGTTCACCACCAGCGCCTACGCGTCGTACTCCTCCTGCCGGCAGTACCGCGAGAACCTCCACGACGCCAGCGCGGCCGTCCACAGCGAGATCCGGCTGGACAAGCTGCGGCACTACTTCAACCACCCCGGCTTCGCCGA
>NZ_DASZUF010000074.1:0-12108 GCF_035547795.1 Nocardioides sp. | reverse complement strand
CAGCACGTGGACACTCGACCGGCCAAAGGCGACCTTTCAACGGCGACGGGCGACCGCGACCCCGAGCAGTGCCAGCGCCCCGCCCAGATAGGCCAGTGCCGGCGGCGTCTCGCCGAGCAGGCCCCACGCCAGCAGCACGGTGATCACCGGCACCAGGTAGGTGGTCACACCCAGCCGCGAGGCGTCCATGTGGGTGAGCGCGTAGCCGTAGGTCGTGAACGCGATCGCGGTCGGGAACACGCCCAGGTAGACCACCCACAGCGTCGAGGCCAGCGGTGCGTGCCGCACGTCGCCGACCAGCTCGCCCAGGAAGGGCAGCGTCGCGAGCGCGCCGATGCTGCACGCCAGCCAGGTCACCTGCACCGACGTGATCCGGCTCATCAGCGGCTTCTGCAGGATCAGCGAGACCGCGTAGGCGACCGCCGAGACCAGGCACAGCAGTACGCCCACGACGTCACGGTGGCCGGACTCGCCCGAGCCCAGGCTGATCACCACCACGCCGGCGAACGCCAGCGCCAGCCCGAGCACCAGGAACCGGGAGAACCGCTCCCCCAGGAACACCGCCGCCAGCACCGCGATCAGGATCGGGGAGAGCTGGACCAGCATCGATGACGTACCCGCGTCGATCCGCCGCTCGCCGGCGTTGAGCGCCACCATGTAGACGGCGTACCAGAGCACGCCGATCACCACCAGCACGCCCCAGTCGCGCCGGCTCGGCCGGGCCAGCGGCCGGCGACGCAGCGCCACCACCGCCAGGCACGCCGACCCCACCAGCATCCGGCCCAGCGCCATCGAGCCGGGTCGGAAGTCATGGCCCAGGTGCCGGATCGCGACGAACGCCGAAGCCCACAGCACGAGGGTGATCGCGATGGCGAGCAGCGGCAGCCAGGGGCGGGTCGGGTTCACGGCGTGACGCTATCGGTGGGCAAGGTTCGAGCACGAGCGGGTTTCGGACTCCTATCCTTGGCCTCGTGGCAGACCCGATCCGCGAGGCCCGCCGGCAGTGGGTCGCCCACGGCTGGGAGGACGCGGCCGACGGCATGGCGCTGGTCACGTCCGTCGTACGCGCCCATCAGCTGCTCCTCGAGCGGATCGACGCCGTGCTGCGCCCGCTCGGGCTGAGCTTCGCACGCTACGAGGTGCTCCGGCTGCTCGGCTTCACCCGCACCGGCGCCCTGCCGATGACTCGACTCGGCTCGCTGCTGCAGGTGCATCCCACCAGCGTGACCAGCGCGGTGGCCCGCCTGGAGAAGCAGGGGTACGTCGCCCGCTCCCGAGGCGAACCGGACCGCCGCGTCGTACTCGCGTCGATCACCGACGAGGGCCGCGCCATCGTGGAGAAGGCCACCGAAGGACTCAACGACGTGGTCTTCGCTCGACCCGGCATCCCGGCCGACGAGGTGCTCGCGCTCACCGACCTGCTGACCGGCCTGCGAGCCGCGGCGGGCGACGCGGTCTGAGCCTTGGAACTGATTACTTGGACGTCCTAGTATCTATCGTGTGAGCGAGCTGCACGTCCCCACCCATCCGGTCCGACTGGTCACCGCGAGCAGTCTGTTCGACGGCCATGACGCGTCGATCAACATCATGCGGCGGATCTTCCAGTCCCAGGGCTGTGAGGTGATCCATCTGGGCCACAACCGTTCGGTGCGCGAGGTCGTGGACGCGGCGGTCGAGGAGGACGTGCAAGGCGTGGCGATCTCGTCCTACCAGGGCGGCCACGTGGAGTACTTCGAGTACCTCGTCGCCTCGCTGCGCGAGCGCGGCGCGGGCCATGTCAAGGTGGTCGGCGGCGGGGGCGGTGTCATCGTCCCGGCCGAGATCGAGCGGCTGCGCGCGTCCGGGGTGACGATCTTCTCTCCCGAGGACGGCCAGCGGCTCGGCCTGCCCGGGATGGTGAACTCGGTGGTGGCCGAGCTCGACGTCGACCTGGTCGCGCAGCATGGGGTCGATCCCGACGGCGTCCTCGCCGGAGACCGTACGGCGATCGCCCGCGCGCTGACCGCCGCCGAGCAGGGCCGACTGGAGCCCGAGGTGCTGGCGGCGTTCCGGGCGGCGGCCCCGTCCAGAACCGGCGCCGTCCCGGTGCTCGGCATCACCGGCACCGGCGGATCCGGCAAGTCGTCGCTGACCGACGAGCTGATCCGCCGGCTGCGGACCGACCAGCAGGACAAGCTGCGGGTCGCCGTACTCGCCATCGACCCGACCCGTCGTCGCGGCGGCGGTGCCCTGCTGGGCGACCGGATCCGGATGAACGCGATCGACGGAGATCGCACCTTCTACCGCTCGATGGCCACCCGCGGCGCGCACGAGGTGCCCGACCACCTGGCCGACGTGCTGACGGTGATCAGGGCGGCCGGCTTCGACCTGGTGATCGTGGAGACGCCCGGCATCGGGCAGGGCGACGCCGGAATCGTGCCGTTCGTCGACCACTCGCTGTACGTGATGACGCCGGAGTTCGGCGCGGCCAGCCAGCTGGAGAAGATCGACATGCTCGACTTCGCCGACGTGGTAGCGATCAACAAGTTCGAGCGGCGCGGCGCGCTCGACGCGCTGCGGGACGTATCGCGGCAGCTGGTCCGCAACCGGGAGGCGTTCGGCTCCTCGCCCGAGGAGATGCCGGTCTTCGGCACCTCGGCCGCGACATTCAACGACGACGGCGTGACGGCGCTCTACCAGCACCTGCGCACCATGCTCGGTCTCCCGGCGGGCGTGCTGCCGCCAGTCGACGTGCGGCACTCCAGCGGCATCCGCCAGATCGTGCCCGGCGACCGGGTCCGCTACCTGGCCGAGATCGGCGAGACCGTGCGCGCCTACCATGCCGAGACCGAGCGACTGGTCGCGGCCGCCCGCCGGGCGCAGGCGTTCGAAACCGTGGCCGCGGAGCTCAGCGGAGTCGACGAGGTCGGCGAGGCGGCCGCCGAGGCGCGGCGGGCGGTGCCGGCCGAGGTGCAGCAGCAGCTCGAGTCCTGGCCCGACGTCGTGGCGCAGTACGACGCGGACGCCGCCGAGCACGGCCGGATCTCGCTGAGCGGCAACCGGGTGCCGCGGGTCGCCTTACCGCGCTATGCGGATCACGGCGAGCTGATCCGCTTCTGGCGGCGGGAGAACCTGCCGGGACGCTTCCCGTTCACCGCCGGCGTCTTCCCCTATCGGCGGCAGGGCGAGGATCCGGCGCGGATGTTCGCCGGCGAGGGCGACCCCTTCCGGACCAACCGCCGCTTCAAGCTGCTCTCCGAGGGTCAGCCGGCCACGCGGCTGTCGACGGCGTTCGACTCGGTGACGCTCTACGGACGCGACCCCGACGAGCGCCCCGACATCTACGGCAAGGTCGGCACGTCGGGGGTGAGCGTGGCGACGCTGGAGGACATGAAGGCGCTCTACGACGGCTTCGACCTGCTCGCGCCGACCACGAGCGTGTCCATGACGATCAACGGACCCGCGCCGACGGTGCTGGCGTTCTTCCTCAACACCGTCATCGACCAGGCCCGCGAGCGCGGCATCTCGGCCGAGGAGGCGCTGCGCACCGTCCGTGGCACCGTCCAGGCCGACATCCTCAAGGAGGACCAGGGCCAGAACACCTGCCTGTTCTCGACCGAGTTCAGCCTGCGCTGCATGGCCGACATCCAGGAGTGGTTCATCGAGCACGGCGTCCGCAACTTCTACTCGGTCTCGATCTCCGGCTATCACATCGCCGAGGCCGGGGCGAACCCGATCAGCCAGCTCGCCTTCACCCTCGCCAACGGGTTCACCTACGTCGAGGCCTACCTGGCCCGCGGCATGGACATCGACGACTTCGCGCCCAACCTGTCGTTCTTCTTCTCCAACGGGATGGACCCCGAATACTCCGTGATCGGCCGGGTCGCCCGCCGGATCTGGGCGGTCGCGATGCGCGATCGGTACGGCGCGAACGAGCGCTCCCAGAAACTGAAGTACCACGTCCAGACCTCCGGGCGGTCGCTGCACGCGCAGGAGATGGACTTCAACGACATCCGCACCACGCTGCAGGCGCTGATCGCGATCTACGACAACGCCAACAGCCTGCACACCAACGCCTACGACGAGGCCGTCACCACCCCTTCCGAGGAATCGGTGAGGCGCGCGCTGGCGATCCAGCTGATCATCAACCGGGAGTGGGGCCTGGCGATGAACGAGAACCCGCTGCAGGGCTCCTTCATCATCGACGAGCTGACCGACCTGGTCGAGGAGGCGGTGCTGGCCGAGTTCGATCGGATCAGCGAGCGCGGCGGCGTGCTCGGCGCGATGGAGACCGGCTACCAGCGCGGCCGGATCCAGGACGAGTCGATGCTCTACGAGCACCGCAAGCACACCGGCGAACTGCCGATCATCGGCGTCAACACCTTCCGCCGACCCGGCTCCGCTCCCGTCGAGGCGCACCTGGAGCTGGCCCGAGCCACCGAGGAGGAGAAGTCCTCCCAGCTGCGCCGGGTGCGCGAGTTCCAGGCCGCCCACCGCGACGAGGCCGCACAGGCGCTGGCCCGGCTCAAGGAGGCCGCCGCCTCCGGCGAGAACGTCTTCGCCGTCCTGATGGACGCCGCCCGGGTCTGCTCACTGGGCCAGGTCACCGAGGCGTTCTTCGAGGTAGGCGGGGCCTACCGGCGCAACGTCTGACCGGCTGCATGCTCGTCGAGGTATGCAGCCGAGTGCGCACTTCCCCTGTGGAGCTCCGCCGGGGGAAGTGACGGTTGACCTGCCCACCTCGATCAACCGACGCCCGTGCTCAGCGACCGATCCCGGCGGCCGCCTCGACCAGGCTCGGCCCGTACCACGTCAGCAGTCGCCCGCTGACCAGCTCGGTCGGCGTCCGCTCGAACGCCTCCGGCCCGTCGGCGGCGGTGAAGACGTAGGGCTCGTCCGGCAGCAGTACGGCGTCGGCGCCAGCCCCGTCCAGCGCCGCCACCTCGACCTTCGGATAGCGCTCGCCGGCCGGGTTGTGCCGCGGCTCGGCGTACAGATTCGGCCAGCCCAGCCGACGCAGCAGATCGCCGGTGAACGTGTCGGCGCCGACCACCATCCACGGGTCGCGCCAGATCGGCACGACCACCCGTCGGGTCACCGCCGGCAGCGGGCCGCACCAGAGGCCGCGGGCCCGCGCCAGCCACTCCGGTGACTCCCAGCCGAGCGCGGCGAACAGTCGCTCCATCGAGGCGACAGCGGCCGGGACCGTGCGGATGTCGGTCACCCAGACCCGGACGCCGGCGGCCCGGAGCCGGCGTACGTCGATCTCGCGGTTCTCCTCCCGGTTCGCCACCACCACGTCGGGCCTCAGGGCCCGGACTGCGGCCAGATCGGGATTCTTGGTGCCGCGCACCCGGGTCACGTCGAGCCCGGCGGGATGGGTGCACCAGTCCGTGGCACCGACCAGGCGCTCGGGCGCGACCGACGCCAGCGCCTCGGTCAGCGACGGCACCAGCGAGACCACCCGCGTCACCGGCCGCGGACCGTCGTACGCCGTGCCGAGGTCGTCGCGCATGGACCGACGGTAGCGCCGGCCACTCAATCGGCCGAAAGTGACCTCTCGACCCGCCGAAAGTGACCTCTCGACGTCAGGAGAAGGCGGGCTTCTCCTTGGCCAGGAAGGCCCGCACACCCTCGGCGAAGTCTGGGCCGCCGTAGACCTCGCGCAGCAGCGCCTCCTCACCCTCGGGCACCGGCTCGAGCCGCGCGGCCCGGAAGGCGAGCTGCGACTTGGTGGTCCGGAGCGTGACCGACGACAACGGAAGGATCGACTCCACCAGATCGGCCAGGTCCTCCTCGAGCGTCTCGGTGACGGCCAGCAGCGCGCCGACGCCGTACGCCCGCTCGGCGGAGGCCAGCCGGGCGGTCAGCAGCATCTCCCGGGTCAGCGACTCCCCGAAGACGGCGGCGCAGCGGAACAGCACCGGAGAGGAGAGCGCGTTGCCGAGCGTGCGCGCGATCGGGTAGCCGAACCGCGAGCGCGGGGTGGCCAGCCGCAGGTCGCAGTGCGTCGCGATGGCCAGCCCGCCGCCGACGCAGACTCCGTCGACGGCGGCGATGGTGACCTGCGGCAGCGCGAAGAGCGCGTCGAACATCGACCGGATCTCGGCCTCGTAGGGCACCTGGTCCTGAGCCAGGAAGTCCTCGATATCGTTGCCGGCCGCGAACGCCCGGCCGCCGGCGCCGCGCAGCACGACGACCTTCGCGGTGGCGTCGCCGGCGAGCTCGAGGAAGAGCGCGCGCAGCTCCTGGTACATCTCCCGGGTGAAGGCGTTGTGCTTCTCCGGCCGGTTGAACGTCACCTCGACGACGCGCCCGTCCCAGGCCGGCCGCCGCTCGATCAGCAGGTCAGTCACGGACGGGAGACTAGCCACCTGGCGAGCAGGGTCCCGTCGTGCTCCACCAGCGAAGACAGCGTGAGGGGTACGTCGAGGACCGGGCCGTCGCTGATCCGCTTGCCCGGGCCGCCCACCAGCAGCGGCGTGGTGGTCAGGCACAGCTCGTCGACCAGCCCGGCCTCGAGCAGCCCGGCCAGCAGCGTCGGGCCACCCTCGCACAGGATCCGCCGATGCCCCTCGGCGTGGATGCCGGCGACGATCTCCGGCAGCGGCCCCGAGGCGAGCCGGACGTTGAGCGCGTCGGCGAGCAGCCCGGGCATCTCGTGGCCGACGACCACCATCGGCGTCTCCACCGGCCCGTACCCCTCGGCCCGCGCCGTCCCCGCACCCACCAGGATCACGTCGGCGGTGCGGCGCAGCTGCTGGAAGACGGCGACGTCCACGTCGTTGTTGATCGTGCCGCTGCGACCGTCGCTGCCCTGTGCGGAGCCGTCCACTGTCGCGACGAAGTTGACCCGCAGCCACTCGCCCTCGGGCCAGTCCCAGGTGCCGTCACCGACCAGCGTCCTCATCCGTCGGCCCTTTCGTAGCACAGCACCCACCAGGCCACGCCGTACGGCGCGTCGTCGTACCTGACCCGCACGCTCCACTCCTTCCCCTCCAGCAAGTCGGCGAGCTCCCCGGCCGCCGAGACATCGGCCCACAGCTCGCGGGCCAGCGCCTGGTCGACCCCACGCAGCGCGGCCGGGTCCGGGGTGGTGAGGGCCGCGAGGAGGGCCCGGTCGAACGACACCGCACGCTCGTCGTACGGACCCGGCGAGGTGGTGGTCCGCCGCGCCGAGCCATTGAGGCACACCACGCGTTCCGCCCACGCGGTCGCCTCGGCGACCGCGGCGCGCAGCTGTGGCGCCGGGCCGACCAGCGAGGCGTGCTCGGGCCGCAGCACCGGCGCGTCGGGGACGACCGCGATTCTCACGCCAGCCCCCGGATGGCGCGGTACGGCGGCCGCCGGCCCGCGATGGACCACACCATGTCCACCACGTCGCGGGTCTCGCGGACCTGGTGCACCCGGTAGATCCGGGCTCCGGCCATGGCACACACCGCTGTCGCCGCGAGCGTGCCGGGCAGCCGCTCCCCCGCCTCCCGGCCGAGGGTCTCCCCGACGAAGTCCTTGTTCGACAGCGACACCAGCACCGGATAGCCCAGGCAGGTCATCTCCTCCAGCCGCCGGGTGATCTCCAGGGAGTGGAACGTCGTCTTGCCGAAGTCGTGCGCCGGATCGATCACCACCGACTCCTTGCGCACGCCCGCGGCCAGCGCCCGGTCGGCGTAGGCGAGCGTGTCGGCGATCGCCGCGGCCATCACGTCGTCGTACGCCGGACGGTGCGGGTCGGTGCGCGGCGCCAGCCCACCGGTGTGGGTGCAGATGATCGCGGCGTCGAACTCCCCCGCCACGTCGACCAACGCTGGATCGTG
Source organism: Nocardioides sp. (assembly GCF_035547795.1). Lineage (GTDB taxonomy): Bacteria > Actinomycetota > Actinomycetes > Propionibacteriales > Nocardioidaceae > Nocardioides. Next base: position 4,315 of record NZ_DASZUF010000074.1, on the reverse strand, counting down.
CCCGCCCCAGGCGTCGTTGAGCACGTCGGCGCCCTCGCTCAGCACCACCCGGGCGACTTCCGAGCGCCAGGTGTCGACCGAGATCACCAGATCGGGGTGGGCCGCCCTGACCCGCCCGACGAACGCGCCGACCCGGGCGATCTCCTCCTCGGCGGAGACGTAGTCGCCGTACCCGGCCTTGACCCCGCCGATGTCGATCAGGTCCGCGCCCTCGGCGACGACCTGGGCCACCCGCTCCATCGCGGCGTCCTCGGCGTAGGTGGCGCCTCGGTCGTAGAACGAGTCCGGGGTGCGGTTGACGATCGCCATCACCAGCGGCAACTCGTCCTCATAGACCCGGTGGCCCAGCTTGAGCATGACCCGACCTTAGCGAGCCGCGAGATCGGCCCGGATGCCGGCGACCAGCGCCTTCGCGTACGCCGCCTGCCCGCGGGCCGATGTCATCCGGGCCGCGTCGCCGGGGTCGCGCATGTTGCCGCACTCGACCATCACCGTCGCCATGTTCGACAGGTTGAGCGTGCCGAGGTCACCGCGGACGTCGAGCCCGGTGCCGCCGGCGATGTAGTTGGCCGGGGAGAAGCCACCCTGCTCCAGCGCGGTGCGGGTGGCCAGCGCGTAGCGACGGGAGGCGGCGTAGGTGTCGGCGGTGCGGCCGCGGTCGGGCGCGTAGATGACGTGGAAGCCGTGGGCGCCGCGGGCGAACGTGCCGTCGCCGTGGATGCTCAGCTTGAGGTCGGCATGGGCCTTGTTGCCACGCCGGCCTCGCTGGTCGACGCACGGGCCCCATGCGGAGGCGCTGTTGCTGGTGCGCGTCATCAGCACCTTCGCGCCGAGCCGCTGCAGCCGCGCCCGGATCCGCTTCGCCACCTGCCAGGTGAACGTCGCCTCCGGGTAGCCACCGTCGGTCGCCGTACCCGTGGTGTTGCAGGGCTTCTCCCCGTCGCCGGCCGGGACGAGCTTGCCGATCTGGGCCAGATGGCGGGCGTTGCCGAGCTGATGCCCAGGATCGATCACGATGATCCGGCCCGCCAGCGGCAGCCCGACCCGGGCCGCCTCGGCCGATGACGCCGAGGACGCCGAGGACGCCGAGGACGCCGCAGCGCCGTGGCCGTCGTGTCCGCCGGAGGCCGCCGCCGAGACCAGGCTCGAGACCGCAAGGGCCAGGACGAGCAGCAGGGACGGCATGGGGCCCACCCTAGGGTGTGCCCCTACGATGCGGGCATGACATGGCTGGTCACCGGAGGCGCCGGATACATCGGTTCACACGTGGTCCTCGCGCTGCGGGAGGCGGGCCTGGCGCCGGTCGTCATCGACGACCTGTCCTCCGGCTTCGCCCGGTTCGTGCCCGAGGACGTGCCGTTCGTGCAGGCCTCGATCCTGGACGGCGAGACCGTGCGCGGCACGCTGCGCGAGCACGGCGTGGAGGGCGTCATCCACCTGGCCGGCTTCAAGTACGCCGGGGTCTCGGTGCGGCGCCCGCTGCACACCTACGCGCAGAACGTGCAGGGCACCGCCACCCTGCTCGAGGCGATGGTCGCCGAGGGCGTGCGCAACCTGGTCTTCTCCTCCAGCGCCGCCACGTTCGGCACCCCCGACGTCGATCTGGTCACCGAGCAGACCCCGACCAACCCGGAGAGCCCGTACGGCGAGAGCAAGCTCATCGGCGAGTGGCTCATCGCCGACGTCGCCCGGGCCGGCAGCGACGGCGGCAACGACGACGACCGGCTGCGGCACACCAGCCTGCGCTATTTCAACGTGGTCGGCTCCGGCACGCCGCGGCTGTTCGACACCAGCCCGCACAACCTGTTTCCGCTGGTCTTCGACGCGCTGGCCCACGGCAGGACCCCGCAGATCAACGGGGACGACTACCCCACGCCCGACGGCACCTGCGTGCGCGATTACGTCCACGTCGCCGACCTGGCGCACTCGCACGTGGTCGCGGCGCAGCGGCTGGCGGCCGGCGAGACCCTCGAGCCGGTCTACAACCTCGGCTCGGGCGAGGGCAGCAGCGTGCGGCAGATCATGGACACCATCCGCGAGGTCACCGGCATCGACTTCACCCCCGAGATCAAGCCCCGCCGACCCGGCGACCCGGCCCGGATCGTGGCCACCGGCGAGTTGGCCCGCCGCGACCTGGACTGGGCGATGCGCCACGACCTGCGGGCGATGGTGGCCAGCGCCTGGGAGGCGCGGCAGCTGGCCGGAAACGACTACCCGGCGTAGCCACGCGCCGTACGATCTTCGAACCCAGACGAGATGAGCGGTGACGCAGCATGATCGGTGAGTCCGACACCCGACCGTGGGGCACGTGGCAGGTCCTCGACGAGGGCGATGGCTTCAAGGTCAAGCGGATCGAAGTGCTGCCGCACTCGCGGCTCTCCTACCAGACCCACGCGCACCGCGCCGAGCACTGGGTGATCGTCTCGGGCCGGGCCGCCTCCATCATCGACGGCCAGACCGTGCACTCGAGCGCCGGCGACTGCGTCGAGATCGGCATCGGCGTCGCGCACCGGATCGTGAACGACGAGGACGAGCCGCTGGTGCTCATCGAGGTGCAGCGCGGTGACTACTGTGGCGAGGACGACATCGTCCGGCTCGAGGACGACTACGGGCGCACGTCGTAGCCGCGCGGTTCGTCGCGCTCAGCGGCGCCGCAGCGAGCTGAGCGCCGGCCGCACGTCGGCGAGGTAGACCAGCGCCGCGATCGTCAGCGCGATCTGGATGATGCCCAGCGAGATGATCAGCGGCAGGAACGCCGCCACGCCCAGCAGGATCGCCCATCCCTGCTTGGTCCACTTGCCGGCCGCGCGATAGGCCTCAGCCGGGTAGAGCAGGCTGCTGATGAACGCGAACAGCGTCACCACGAGCAGGGCGAGATGGATCAGGGCCATCACGCCGTTCTGGAGCTGCAGGACGCCGAACACGGGACCAGCCTAGTCCGTCACGCACGACGAGGCCCCGCGAACTGCGCTCGCGGGGCCTCGTTGGGTGAGCTCGGGGTTCAGGCCTTCTCGGCCGGCTTGGTCGCCGTGGCCTTGGTGGCCGTGGTCTTCGCCGGAGCCTTCTTGGCAGCAGTCTTGGCCGGGGCCGCCTTGGCCGGAGCCTTCTTCGCGGCCGGCTTGGCGGTGGCGGACTTGGCGGTGGCCGGCTTGGTGGCCGGCTTGGTGGCCGGCGCCTTCTTGGCAGCGGGCTTGGTGGCCGGGGCCTTCGTGGCGGCCGGCTTGGTCACGGCCCGGCCGCGCAGCCTGGCCACCACGGTCTTGGCGTCGAGCGAGGTGACGGTCTTGGTCACGTCGGCGACCCGGGCCCGTACACCGTCCACGGTCGGCAGCTCGACCTTCTTGAGGTCGGCGAGCTTGGGCAGCTCGGGGATGCGGGCCTTGGGCAGCTCGGGGAGCTTCGGCAGCTCCGGGATGCGGGCCTTGGGCAGCTCCACCTTCGGCAGCTCCGGCAACTTGGGCAGGTCGATCTTCGGCAGCGTGAACTTGGGCATCAGGACTCTTCTCCTTGGGTTGTGTCCGCGTCCGGCGCGGCACGGTTGTTGAGGGCCAGGAACGACGCGTACACGTCGAGCAGTGACTGCTTCTGTCGCTCCGTCAACCGGTTGTCCGCCAGCACGGCGAGCTCCACGGAACCGCCACGTCCTTCGGTGGGATCCAGGATCCCCGCCCGGACGTACACCTGCTCCGCGGAGATCCGCAGCGCTTTGGCGATCTGCTGAAGCACCTCGGCCGAGGGCTTGCGCAGGCCGCGCTCGATCTGACTGAGGTACGGGTTGGAGACACCGGTCTGGTCGGCTAGCTGTCGCAACGACAGCTGAGCAGAAACGCGCTGTTCCTTCAGGTACTCCCCGAGGGACTCCACGGTCTTGCCGACCCTGCTCTTCACCATGTCCCCATGGTGCCGCAGAAGTGCTAACAACTGCAAGCAGCAGTTAGCGGGATCTGCGTCACACCCGGGTCAGCGGCGGCGCAGCACCAGCGCGTAGAGCGCGACCAGGAAGCCATCGACCGAGACGAAGTCGGCCACCGTGATGCCGTGCCCGGTGGAGATCTGGTGGAGGGTGCCGCCCTCCATCGTCGAGTCGAGCCCGAGCCACCACGACGACAGCGCCGCCAGGCCCAGCGCACCGATCCGCCGCGGCCAGCGCGGCAGCGTCGGCACCACGCCCGCGCCGGCCACCAGGAGCACCAGCACGACCGCGCGCAGCGTCATCGCGTCGTGAGTCACAGCAGCGGCCGCAGCTCACCGACCGGGACGCCCCCGCCGTACAGGAGATGACGGCCGGTCTCGGCGACGGCCTCCTCCTCGAAGC
>NZ_DASZUF010000073.1:0-10815 GCF_035547795.1 Nocardioides sp. | reverse complement strand
TCATCGGCACCGACTCGTTGTAGCCCGGCACCGGGTCGTAGCCGTAGTCGCCGCCGTTGCGCAGCAGGTTCACCTCGTCGTCCCGGTCGGTGCCCTGCTCGATCGACCACAGCGTGCCGTCGGCGCGCTGGGCGAGTCCCTAGACGTTGCGGTGGCCGTAGGTCTCGACGTACCGCTTGTGCTTGTTCGCCGCGTGCACGAACGGGTTGGTCGGCCACGGCGCGCCGGTCTCCGGGTCGAGCCGCAGCGTCTTGCCGCCCAGTGAGCGCTTGTTCTGCGGCACCCGGCCGTGCTGCGCGTCGCCGGTGCCGACCAGCATGGATCCGTCGGTGGCGATCAGCAGCCGGCAGCCGCCGTGCCGCCCATTGCCGGTGGGCATGCCCGTGACGAGCGTGCCGGCCTTGGTGGCGTGGGTCAGGCCGGCGTCGAGCGTCCAGGCCATCACCCGGACGTCGTGTCCGCCGCCGGTCCTCTTCCAGCCGTTGCAGGTGTAGATCCGGTGATTGGTGGCAAAGCCGGGATCGATCGCCAGCCCGAGCAGCCCGGTCTCGACCCGGTGCCAGATCCGCCTGCTCGGGAACGCGATCCGCCGGCTGACGCCGTCGGACCACACCGACAGGGTGCGCCGGTCACGTTGGGTGTAGAGCAACCGACCGTCGGGCAGCGGCCGCACGTCCCAGGGGTGGTCGAGACCGCTGGCGATGGTGGTGACGGTCAGTGCGGGCTTCGCCCGCGGAGAGGGTACGGCGGAGGCCGCCGTGGTCGGTGCGACCAGAGCGCCGACCAGCAGCAGCCCGAGCAGGATGCGCATGCGAGGGGCGGTACCCGCCGCGGGCTAGAGCCAACCGTTACCGTCGGCGATGAGCACCGCCTCCGTGCGGTTGGAGGCGCCGGTCTTCCCGATCGCGGCCGAGAGGTGATTGCGCACCGTGCCCTCGGAGAGGAACAGCTTGGCCGCGATGCCGGCCACCGACGAGCCGTCCCGTGCCGCCTGCAGCACCTCGGTCTCGCGCTGCGTCAGGGGAGACTCGCCGGCCACCAGGCTGTCGGTGGCCAGCTTGGGGTCGACCACGCGCAGCCCCGAGTGCACCCGTCGTACCGCGTCGGCGAGCTGGGGTGCCGGCGTGTCCTTGACCACGAACCCGCTCGCCCCGGCCTGCAGCGCGCGGCGCAGGTAGCCGGGCCGGCCGAACGTCGTCACGATCAGCACCTTGACCTCCGGCGCCGCCTTGCGGACCGCGGCGGTGGCGCTGATGCCGTCCAGGCCGGGCATCTCCACGTCGAGCAGCGCGACGTCGGGCCGGTGCTCGAGCACGGCCGCGACGACGTCGGCGCCGTTGCCGACCTCGGCGACCACCTCGAGGTCGGGCTCGAGGCCGAGCAGCGCGGAGAGGGCGCCGCGGACCAGCGCCTGGTCGTCGGCGAGCAGCAGCTTGATCATGGGAGCGCCACCTGGAGGGAGAAGCCGGGGGAGAGCGATCGGGTGATGACGACGGCGCCGGCGGCCGCGGCCCGCTCGCGTAGGCCGGTGAGGCCGGAGCCTTCGGCCGCCACGCCGGGGCCGGCGCCGTCGTCGCGGATCTCGACGCAGCTCTCCGAGAGCAGGATGTCGCAGCGCTTGGCGCCGGAGTGCCGGATCACGTTGGTGACGCCCTCGCGCACCGACCAGGCGAACAGCTCGCGCAGCCCGGTGGGCACGATCTCGGTCGACTGGGGGATGTTCGGCGTGATCTCCGCGGCGGTCAGCGCCGCCCGGGCCCGCGCCAGCTCGCCGGGCAGGGTCAGCTCGCGGTAGCCCTCCACCGCCCGGCGGATGTCGGCGAGCGCATCGCGGGAGAGCCGCTCGAGGTCGGCGATCTCGTGCCGGGCGCGCTCGCCGTCGACGTCGATGAGCCGCTGGGCGAGCTCGGCCTTGACGGTGATCACGGTGAGCGAGTGTCCCAGGATGTCGTGCAGGTCGCGAGCGAACCGGTTGCGTTCGTTGTCCACCGCCAGTCGGGTGTTCTCCTCATGGGCGCGGAACAGATCGATGTTGCGGGTGATGATGCCCTTCATCCCGAGCACCGCGAGCGAGCCGGCGATGATGCCGACGACGGTGCCGCCCTGCGACGGCCAGCCGCGCACCTGCCCCGCGATGAGGACGGCGGCCGCCAGCGCCACCACGAGGGGTACGGCGAGGCGCAGCGGCAGCAGCAGGATCGCCGAGACCGCGATGAAGACCGCCGCGGCCGTGCCGGACTCGCCGTTGCAGAGCACCATCACCACGCCGAGCGCGGTCAGCGCGCCGACGAAGAGTAGGCCACGCCGGAGTCGCGGCTGCACGATCAGTTCGGCGCGGCTGGCGCGGTTGCGCAGCCAGTGGGAGGAGTAGAGCGCCGCGAACGCGACGGTCGACACCATCCCGAGGATGCCGCTGAGCCGGTCGCGGTGCTGGAACCCGTCGAGGAACGCCGGCACCAGGAAGACCAGCCACAGCGTGGCGAGCCACGGCCCCAGGGGCCCGCGACGGGTCCCCCAGGGCTGCAGCTGCGGCGGGCACTGGTCTTGCGTCATACCCGGGCGGTGTCCTTGCTCATCCGCCAGGCGGCGCCCGCGACGAAGAGGCCGAACCAGACGATCGCGTTGACGATCGCGTACCACGGCAGCTCGTGAGTCAGGGGCGCCCGGGCGATCTCGGCGACGCCGTACAACGGCGTCCAGTAGGCGATGTCGCGCACGACCTCGGGGTAGGTGCTGATCGGGATGAAGACGCCGCCGAGGAAGGAGAGCGCGGCCATGCCGGGGCCCAGGATCTGCATCGCGTTCTCGCCGGGTACGAGGTAGCCGACGAAAACGCCGAGTGCCGCGAAGGTCACCGTGCAGACGAGGGCCAGAAGCGCACTGGCGATCCAGACGCCGGTCGACATGCTCGCCTTGCCCATCGCGATGCCCACGGCGTTCACCATGATGATTGCCAATCCGCCCATGAACAGCGCCACCAGCGCCTTGGTGATGATGTAGGCGACCGGGTTGAGCGGCGTGAGGCGCAGCTGGCGCGACCATCCTGTCGCCCGCTCCAGGGCCACCATCGCTCCGGCGGCGGCCGAGGTGAGCGCCGCGCCGTAGAGTGCGATCGAGATCAGGATGTACGCCGCGACGTTCCCGTGGCCAGCCGACTTCTGCCAGCCGGACTGCGCACCGAAGATCAGGATCATGACCGCCGGCAGGATCAGACTGAAGACGACAGTGCGGCGGTTGCGCAACACACGACGCAGCTCGATGCCGAGCAGAGTGAGGTTGAAGCCCCCCATCGGCGGCACTCGCCGGGTGGTCAGGTCGATGCTGCTCATTCCGAGTCTCCCGTCAGGGCGAGGAACGCGTCCTCGAGGTTCTTGCTGGTGATCTCCAGATCGCGCGCGGCGGTCCGGTCGAGGAGGTAGCGCGCGACGGCGTCGCTGTCCTTGGTGTGCACCACGATCTGGTCGCCGCGCACGTCGAGCTGGTCCACGCCGCCGATGGCGCGCAGGCCCGACTCGATGGTGGCGTCCAGGCCCGGGATGGTGGCGCGCACCGTCCGGCCGGCGGCCAGCGACCTGATCTCGGCGCCGGTGCCGTCGGCCACCTTGCGACCCTGGCTGATCAGCACGATCCGGTCGGCGTACTGGTCCGCCTCCTCGAGATAGTGCGTCGCGAACAGCACCGTGCGGCCCTGGTCGGCGTCGCGGCGGATGGCGTTCCAGAAGGTACGGCGGCCCTCCACGTCCATGCCGGTGGTGGGCTCGTCGAGCAGCAGCAGCGCGGGGTCGGGCAGCAGCGCCATCGCGAACCGCAGCCGCTGCTGCTCGCCGCCGGAGCACTTGCCCACCTTGCGGTCGGCGATGTGGGTGATGCCGGCGTTCTCGATCGCCTCGTCGACGGGCATGGTGTCGGCGAACAGGCTGGCGGTGTAGGCCACCGTCTCCCGTACGCTCAGGTCCTTGATCAGCCCGCCGGTCTGCATCACGGCGCTGACCAGGCCGCGAGCGATCGCCTCGCGTGGCTTCATGCCGAGCACCGTCGCGGTGCCGCTGGTCGGCTGGGACAGGCCGAGGATCATGTCGATCGTGGTGGTCTTCCCGGCGCCGTTGGGCCCGAGGAAGGCGACCACCTCGCCCTGCTGCAGCTCCAGGTCGATGCCCTTGACCGCCTGGACGTTGCCGAAGCTCTTGGTCACGCCCTGGAGCCGGACGGCGGGTTCGCGTGTCGCGATGCCGCTGGTGATGGTGCCACTGGTCATGACAACAAGTGTGTGGGCGCGCCGTCTCCGGCGCATCGCCCGAGGGTCATGACGGTGGAGTGACATGTGTCATCGCGCCGGTCGGCGGCTCGTCATCGCGCCGGTTGGCTAGCATCGCAGCGGTCGGCGTAGGGGAGGAGACACGATGGCCGAGGAGCCGGTGCGTCCGGCACAGGCCGCGGACCCGGTGGCGGCGGTGATCGCGGCCCACGCCGCCTCGACGCCGCTCGCCCTCACCACCTCCGGGACGTCCGGCACCGCGCGGACCGTGGTGCGCACCACCGCCTCCTGGTGGGACTCCTTCGACGCGTACGCCGACCTGAGTGGCGTCGGTCCGGGGGCGCGCCTCTGGCTGCCCGGCCCGCTGCGGAGCACGATGAACCTGTTCGCGGCGGTGCATGCCCGCGTCGCTGGCGCCACCGTGGTGGAGGACCCGGCCGCGGCGACGCACGCCTGCCTGACGCCGACGGCACTCGACCGGCGTGGTGGCGAGCTGGCGCGCGGAACGCGGGTGGTCGTCGCCGGCGCCGCGCTCGCGCCCGGGCTGTACGAGCGGGCCGTCGCGGCCGGGCTGGCGGTGCGCAGCTACTACGGCGCGGCCGAGCTGTCCTTCGTCGGCTGCGGCCCGCACGCGGAGGACCTGCGTGCGTTCCCCGGCGTCACCGTCGAGATCCGCGACGGGGTGATCTGGGTCGCCTCGCCGTACCTCTCCCTCGGTCTGGGGCCCTGGGCGACCGTCGGGGACCTGGGCCGCCTGGACGGCGAGCGGCTGATCGTGCTCGGCCGTCCTGGCACCGTCACGACCGCTGGTGCCACGGTGGCGCTGGCCGAGGTGGAGGCGGCGCTGCGTCGCGCGGCCCGCGGCCAGGTCGCCGTCGTCGGCCTGCCACATCCGGGCCTCGGCGAGGTGGTGGCCGCCGCCTTCACCGCGCCGGAGGACGCCGAGACGCTGCGCCGGGTGGCGCGCGATCAGCTGCCGGCCACGCACCGCCCCCGGATCTGGCGGCGACTGGATGCGTTGCCGACGACCGCAGGCGGCAAGGTCGACGACGCGGCGGTGCGAGCGCTCCTGGACGGCTCTCGGTGAGCGGCTCGGTGAGCGGCTCGGTGATCGTCGCGGCGCTGCGTTCGCCGATCGGCACCGCCGGCCACGGACTGGCCGGCGTGGATGCGGCCACCCTGGCCGCGCCGGTGTTGCGCGCGGTGGCCGATGCGGTGGCCGTCGGCGGCGTGACCGGCCGCATCGACGAGGTGGTGCTGGGCAACTGCATGGGCCCCGGCGGCGACGTCGCCCGGGTGGCCGCGCTGGCCGGCGGGCTCGGGATCGAGGTGCCGGCGCTGACGGTGGACCGGCAGTGTGGCAGCGGCCTGGCCGCGCTGGAGGTGGGTGCCGGGCTGGTCGCCGCTGGCGCCGGGCTGGTGCTCGCGGGCGGCGTCGAGTCGGCCAGTACGGCACCCTGGCGGATGTGGCCGCCGGTCGAGGGCGAGACGCCGCGGCGCTACCAGCGGGCGCCGTTCGCGCCGACCGGCTTCGACGACCCGGACATGGGCCTAGCGGCGGACCTGCTGGCCGAGGAGAGCGGCGTGACCCGCGAGCGCCAGGACGCGTACGCCGCTCGCTCGCACCGGCTCGCCTGGGCGGCCCGCGAGCGGGGCGGGTACGACGCCGAGATCGTGCCGGTGGCCGGCCTGGTGCACGACGAGCGGCCGCGGCCGGGGCTCAGCGAGGATCGGCTGGCCCGGCTGCCCGCGACGTTCCGGCCCGGTGGCACCGTGACGGCCGGCAACTCCTGTGGCATCAGTGACGGCGCCGCGGTCGTCGCGATGGTGCCCGCCGGCGTCCAGGCGGCCGCCGGACTGCCGGGGCTTCGGGTACTGGCCACCGCCTCCGCCGGGGTCGCGCCCGAGCGACCGGGCCGCGGGATGGTGCCCGCCGTCCGGGAGGCACTGGCGCGGGCCGGCCTGACCCTCGACGACCTGGACGCGATCGAGCTCAACGAGGCGTTCGCCGGTCAGGTGCTGGCCTGCTGCGACGAGCTCGGGCTGGACCCGGACCGGGTCTGCCCCGACGGCGGCGCACTCGCCCTCGGCCATCCCTGGGGTGCCAGCGGCGCGGTCCTGGCGGTCCGGCTCTTCACCCGGCTCGTCCGCGAGGGCCGCGGCCGGCGCGGGCTGGCCGCGATCGCGGTCGGTGGCGGCCAGGGGGTCGCGATGGTGGTCGAGGCGGTGGCCTAGCACCAACCGCGCCGGCCCGGGCCCCGGGCCGCCGCGGCCGGCCGGGTCAGAAGGTGTGCTCGGGACCGGGGAAGGAGGAGTCGGCCACGTCGGCGGCGTACTCCTTGGCGGCCTGGAGCAGGACGCCGTGGAGGTCGGCGTACTTCTTCACGAAGCGTGGGGTCCGGCCGTCGTTGAGCCCGAAGGCGTCCTGCCAGACCAGCACCTGGCCGTCGGTCTGGTTGCCGCCGCCGATGCCGATGGTGGGGATCTCCAGCTCCTTGGTGACCCGGGCCGCCACGTCGCCGGGCACCATCTCCAGGACCACCGCGAACGCGCCGGCCTCCTGTACCGCCTGGGCGTCGCGCAGCACCCGCTCGGCCGCGTCACCACGCCCCTGGACGCGGTAGCCGCCCAGGGTGTGCTCGCTCTGCGGCGTGAAGCCGATGTGGGCGCACACCGGGATGCCGCCCCTGGTCAGCTTCTCGATCTGGGCCGACATCTCCACCCCGCCCTCGAGCTTGACCGCCGCCACCTCGGCCTCCTTCATCAGCCGCGCCGCCGAGTGGTAAGCCTGCTCGGGACTGGCCTGATAGGTGCCGAACGGCAGGTCGCCCACGACCAGCGCCCGCGTCGCGCCGCGGACCACGCCGCGCGCCATCGCGATGATCTCGTCGAGGGTGACCGGCAGCGTCGTGGCGTAGCCCAATACGGTGTTCCCGGCGGAGTCGCCGACCAACAGCGTGTCGATGCCGGCCTCGTCGAAGATCCGGGCGGTGAAGACGTCGTACGACGTCAGCATGGTGAACTTGCGGCCCGCCTGCTTCCAGTCCCGCAGGTGGTGGGTGCGGACCTTCTTGACCGGCGGGGTGTCTGTGGCCGGGGCGCCGTACGGCGCCTGCTCGCCCTGAGTGGTGTCCTGCTGCTCGCTCGACATGGAGCTGCCTCTCTCGTCATCTCGCGGCTCCCCGAATGGAGTCCACGGACCGCGTCCAGCCTAGGTCCGCGACCGGCCGCCCGGCGCTGTGGCGCTGCTCACGTGCCGGCTACCTCCCTAGACTCCAGGCGTGGACTTCTACTCGCCCTATGCGCACGGGTTCGCCCGGGTCGCGGCCTGCACCATCCCGGTCGCGATCGCCGATCCCGCGGCCAACGCCCGCACCGTGATCGAGCAGACCCGGGCCTGTCACGAGGACGGCGTGGCGGTGGCGGTCTTCCCCGAGCTGTGCCTGTCCGGGTACGCGGTGGACGACCTGTTCCTGCAGCGCCCGCTGCTGGACGCGGTGGTAGCGGCGATCCAGGCCATCGCGGTGGCCAGCGAGGACCTGCTGCCGGTGATCGTGGTCGGCGCGCCGCTGCTGCACCGTAACCGGGTCCTCAACACCGCGGTGGTGATCCATCGCGGGGAGATCCTCGGCATCGCGCCGAAGTCCTACCTGCCGACCTACCGCGAGTTCTACGAGCGGCGCTGGTTCGCGCCCGGCGACGACCTCGACAGCACGCTGACCATCTCCGGGGAGGAGGTGCCGCTCAGCCCGCGGCTGCTGTTCACCGCCACCGACGTGCCCGGCCTGACCTTCCACGTCGAGGTCTGCGAGGACATGTGGGTGCCGGTCTCGCCCAGCGCGCAGGCCGCGCTCGCCGGCGCGACCGTGCTGCTCAACCTGTCCGCCAGCCCCATCACCGTCGGCCGCAGCGACGCCCGCCGGCTGCTGGTGGAGTCGACCAGCGCACGCTGCCTGGCCGCCTATGTCTACACCGCCGCCGGCCAGGGTGAGTCGACCACCGACCTGTCCTGGGACGGTCAGACCATGGTCTACGAACTCGGCGACCTGCTGGGGGAGAGCGAGCGGTTCCCGGATGGTCCGCGCCGGACGGTCGTCGACGTCGACCTGGACCGGATCACCGCCGAGCGGATCCGGATGGGCACCTTTGATGACAACCGCCGCACCCTGGACGAGCTGGTCGAGGACTTCGAGGTGGTCGAGTTCGAGCTCGAGCCGCCGCTGGAGGCCAGCGGGCTGCGCCGCAAGGTGGACCGGTTCCCGTTCGTGCCCGACGACCCGCAACGGCTGGCCCAGGACTGCTACGAGGCCTACCACATCCAGGTCAGCGGCCTGGTGCAGCGGCTGCGCGCGATCGGGCCCGACACGAAAGTGGTCATCGGTGTCAGCGGTGGCCTGGACTCCACCCACGCGCTCATCGTCGCGGCCGACGCGATGGACCGGCTGGGCCGGCCGCGCAGCGACATCCTGGCGTTCACGATGCCGGGCTTCGCGACCAGCGACGCGACCAGGGCCAGCGCCGACGCGCTGATGGCGGCGCTCGGTACGACGTACCAGACGCTCGACATCCGCCCCGCCGCGACCCAGATGCTCCAGGACATGGGGCACCCGTTCGCCGGCGGCGAGCCGGTCTACGACGTGACGTTCGAGAACGTCCAGGCCGGGCTGCGCTACGACTACCTGTTCCGGCTCGCGAACCAGCGCGGCGGGATCGTGGTCGGCACCGGCGACCTGTCCGAGCTGGCGCTGGGCTGGTGCACCTACGGCGTGGGCGACCAGATGTCGCACTACAACGTCAACGCCGGCGTGCCCAAGACCCTCATCCAGCACCTGATCCGCTGGGTCATCTCCACCGACCGGTTCGACGAGCGGACCAACGCCGTGCTGGGCACGATCGTGGAGCAGGAGATCAGCCCGGAGCTGGTGCCGGGGGAGAAGCCGCAGTCGACCGAGGCCATCGTCGGGCCCTACGCGCTGCAGGACTTCACCCTGTTCCACGTCGTGCGGCACGGGCACAACCCGTCGAAGATCGCGTTCCTCGCCTGGCAGGCCTGGCACGACGCGGCGGCCGGCGACTGGCCGCCGGGCTTCCCCGAGCAGCGGCGTACGGCGTACGACCTCGCCGCGATCAGGCACTGGCTCGAGGTGTTCATCCGGCGGTTCTTCGCCCACCAGTTCAAGCGCTCCGCGCTGCCGAACGGCCCCAAGGTCAGCAACGGCGGCACCATGTCGCCGCGCGGCGACTGGCGGATGCCCTCGGACGCGTCGGCGGCGACGTGGCTGGCCGAGCTGGAGGCGCGCGTCCCCACCGAGTGACGCCGAGTGACCCGGTCTCACCAGTGGAACATGGTGCCGTCGCGCAGCCGGTTCACCGGCAGGGAGGCGGGCTCGTACGGATACCGCGCGGCCAGGTCCAGGTCGATGTCGACCCCGAGGCCGGGCTCCTCCGACACGTACATCAGGCCGCCCTCGAACCGGTAGGAGTGGGGGAAGACAGCATCGGTCTCGGGCGTGTGCGGCATGTACTCCTGCAGCCCGAAGTTCGGGATCGCGGTGTCGACGTGCAGCGCGGCGGCCAGGCACACCGGTGACAGGTCGGTGGCGCCGTGCGAGCCCGACCGGACGTCGTAGAGCGCGGCCAGGTCGAAGATCCGGCGCAGGTGGGTGATGCCGCCGGCGTGGACGACGGTGGTGCGGATGTAGTCGATGAGCCGCTCGCGGATCAGCAGCTCGCAGTCCCAGATCGAGCTGAACACCTCGCCCGTCGCGATCGGCGTCGTGGTGTGCGCCCGCAGGTGCCGATAGCCGTCCTGCAGTTCCGCGGGGACCGGGTCCTCCATCCAGGTCAGGTGGTAGGGCTCCAGCTCCTTGCCCAGCCGGGCGGCCTCGTTCGGGGTCAGCCGGTGGTGCACGTCGTGCAGCAACCGCGGCCGCGGTCCGAGCTCGCGGCGTACCGCCTCGAAGAGGGTCGGCACATGGGCCAGGTAGGCCTCGGTGTCCCAGACGTTCTCCACCGGGATGGCCGACTCGGCCGGCTCGTAGGAGCGGGCGTCAGCGCTCTTGTCGCCGCCGATCCCGTACGTCGAGTCCAGTCCGGGGATCGCCGACTGCACCCGCACGGCCCGGTAGCCGCGCTCCAGGAACCCGGCCGCGGAGGCGACCGCGTCCTCGACGGTGTCGCCCGACGCGTGCCCGTAGACCGTGACGCCGTCGCGCGCCCGGCCGCCCAGCAGCTGATAGACCGGCAGGCCGGCGACCTTGCCCTTGATGTCCCACAGCGCGGTGTCGATGCCGGCGATCGAGGTCATCGTGACCGGGCCGCGCCGCCAGTAGGCGCCTCGGTAGAGGTAGTGCCAGGTGTCGTCGATGCGCATCGGGTCGCGTCCGATCAGGACCGGGGCGAGGTGGTCGCGCAGGTAGGACGCGACGGCGAGCTCGCGGCCGTTGAGGGTCGCGTCACCGATGCCGGCGACACCCTCGTCGGTGGTGATCCGCACCGTGACGAAGTTGCGTCCCGGGCAGGTGACGATGACATCGACGTCGGTGATCCTCATCGGCTGA
>NZ_DASZUF010000072.1:0-7620 GCF_035547795.1 Nocardioides sp. | reverse complement strand
GTGCCTCGTGGTCAGGCTGACCGGCACGTCGTACGACGACTTCAGCAGCGCCACCAGCATCATCTCGTTCTTCCTCGGGCCGGCCACGGTGGCGCTGGCGATCCCGTTGCACCGCCAGACCCACCGGCTGCGCGGGCTGGTGCTCCCGATGCTGGTCGGCGTGCTCGCCGGCGCGGTGGTCTCGGTCAGCAGCGGCATCCTGCTGGTGCGGGTGCTCGGCGGCGGCGAGTTGCTGGCCCGGACGATGGGTCCGAAGTCGACCACCACGCCGGTCGCCATCGCGCTCTCCGACCGCTTCCACGGTGTGTCCGAGCTGTCGGCCGTCTTCGCGATCCTGGTCGGCACGCTCGGCGCCGTCGTCGGCCCGGCCGTGCTCGACCTGCTGCGGATCCGGGAACGGCGCGCCCGCGGTCTGGCGCTGGGCGCCGTCAGCCACGGCATCGGCACCTCGCGCGCGCTGCACGACGACCCCGTGGAGGGGGCCTTCTCTGGACTCTCGATGGGACTGACCGCACTGGCGACCTGCCTGGTGATGCCGGTGCTGGTGCCGTTGCTGGTCTGAGGGGCGGTGAACCCCTGCCCCCGCCGCTACGCGCGGGTAACGTAGGGGTATGGCCCGCATCCACGCCTTCACCGACGACGCTCTCGGCGATGACGACGCGGTCGGGGTCGCCCAGGCCATCGCCGCCGGTGACGTCAGCGCGGCCGAGGTCGTCGAGGCGGCCATCGCGCGCGTCGACCAGGTCGACCCCGAGCTCGGCGCCGTCGCGCTGCGCACCTACGACCGGGCCCGGCGGCTGGCGACCAGGCCGCGCCGGGGCGTCTTCTCCGGCGTACCGACCGTGATCAAGGACAACGTCGACCTCGCCGGGGTGCCCACCCAGCACGGCACCGACGCGTACGTCGCCCGCCCGGCCCGTCGCGACGGCGACTTCGCGCACATGTTCCTGCGCACCGGCGTCATCCCGATCGCCAAGAGCCAGCTGTCGGAGTACGGCTTCTCCGGCGCCGCCGAGCACCCGCGCCTCGGCCCGGTCCGCACGCCGTGGGATCCGGCCCGGATCGCCGGCGCCTCATCGGCCGGCTCCGCGGCGCTCGTGGCGGCCGGCGCGGTGCCGATGGCGCACGGCAACGACGGCGGCGGCTCGATCCGGATCCCGGCGAGCGTCAACGGGCTGGTCGGGCTCAAGCCGAGCCGCGACCGGGTCGCCCAGGACGCCTACTTCCGGCTGATGCCGATCCGGCTGGTCAGCGACGGCGTGCTCACCCGCAGCGTGCGCGACACCGCGGCCTTCCTGCGCGAGGCCGAGCGGCTCAAGCCCAACCGCGAGTTGCGGCCGGTCGGCGACGTCCGTGGACCCAACCGGCGTCGGCTGCGCATCGCCGTGTGCACTGCCGCCGACGGCCGGTCGGCGAGCCCGGAGGTCGCCGAGCTGACCCTCAAGACCGCCAGCGTGCTCGAGGAACTCGGTCACCGGGTCGAGGAGGTGCCGGCCCCGGCTCCGGCGGGTGTCGGAGTCGACTTCATCACCTACTGGAGCCTGCTGGCCAACCTGGTGGTGCGCAGCGGGGGACTGCACGGTGCCACCTGGGACGCCAGCAAGCTCGACAACCTCACCCTCGGGCTGGCGCACTTCTCCACCCGGGCGCTGCCGCGATTGCCCGGCGCCGTACGCCGGCTGCAGCAGATGCGGGTGACCGCCGAGGAGTTCCACAGCGTGTACGACGTGGCCCTCACCCCGACCGTGGCCGCCGAGACGCCGCTGGTCGGGCACCTGGACCCGACCCAGGACTACGAGGAGATCATCGGCCGGCTGACGGCCTGGGTGGCGTTCACGCCCTGGCAGAACATCACCGGGCAGCCGGCGATCTCGCTGCCCCTGCAGAGGACCGCCGCGGGGTTGCCGCAGGGGATGATGTTCGGGGCCGGCCTGGGTCGCGAGGCGACGCTGCTCGGGCTCGCCTACGAGCTCGAGGAAGCGGTCGGATTCGCCCGGATCCAGGACTGAGATCGGCTCCGATCTGGGCGCGGCCGGGCCGGATCGGAGCAGGTGCGGGGGCGATTTGGTGGCCCGAGACACCCGCCTGTAGTGTTCTCGCTCGTTGCCCCTTTAGCTCAGTCGGCAGAGCGTCTCCATGGTAAGGAGAAGGTCTACGGTTCGATTCCGTAAAGGGGCTCTGGGTGAGGGTGCTCGTGAGAGCGTGCCCGATGCCCGCCCTGGCGGGGTAGCTCAGGCGGTTAGAGCACACGACTCATAATCGTGGTGTCGCGGGTTCGAGTCCCGCCCTCGCTACCACACCAGCGACAACCAGCACCGAAGGACTTGAAGTGGCCAGCAAGAGCAGCGACGTTCGCCCCAAGATCACTCTCGCCTGCGTGGAGTGCAAGGAGCGCAACTACATCACCAAGAAGAACCGCCGGAACGACCCCGACCGCCTCGAGCTGTCGAAGTTCTGCCCGCGCTGCCGCACCCACCGCGCGCACCGCGAGACCCGCTGACCTTGGTCGCAGCCGAGGCCCCGTCCGACCGGACCGGGGCCTTTCGGCATTTCAGCGCCGGATCGGCCGAGTTCCGTCGACCCGGCGGTAACCGCTAGCGTCGATGACCGTGGTCGTCTCAGTCGCCTCAGTCGTGGAGCGGGAGTTCCCGCCCGTCGGTCCCTACGTCGTCAGCGCCGCCAAGGTGGCCGAGTTCGCCGCCGCGACGCGGTACGCCGGCTCCGGCGTACCGCCCACCTTCCCGATCATCCTGCTCAACGACGCGATGCTGGCGTTCCTCGCGGAGGTGGGTCTGGACCTGTCCCGGATCGTGCATGGCGAGCAGCGCTTCTCCTACACCCGGCCGCTGGCCCTCGGCGACGAGCTGACCGCGAGCCTGCGGGTCGCCTCGGTGCGGTCCCTGGGCGGCGCCGACGTGATCGGGACGGTCTCCACGCTCACCGACGCCTCGGGCGCGGTGGTCTGCGAGGCCAAGGCCACCTTGGTGCACGGAGGTGCGGCATGAACGAGTTCAAGGCCCAGCGGTTCACCCTCACCCGCGCCGACCTGGTCCGGTACGCCGGCGCCTCCGGCGACTTCAACCCGATCCACTGGTCGGAGCGGACCGCTGTCGCCGTCGGCCTGCCCGGCGTGATCGCGCACGGCATGCTCACCCTCGGCCTGGTCGGCGCGGCCGTCGACACCTGGACCGGTGGGGCGGAGGTGCTCGAGATGGGGGCACGGTTCACCGCGCCCGTCGTCGTACCGGACGACGAGGAGGGCGTCGAGGTCACCGTCGCGGCCACGAAGGTGACCCGGGAGAATGACACCGTGACGATCGCGATGGAGGTCCGCTGCGGCGAGACCAAGGTGCTCGGGATGCCCAAGGCGGTCGTGCGTGACGGCGCCTGAGCGACTCGCCGACCACACCACGCTGCGCCTCGGCGGACCCGCTCGCAACTGGGTGGTCGCCACCACCGAGGCCGAGCTGACCGCCGCGGTGACCGAGGCCGACGCCGTCGGCACCCCGGTGCTGGTGCTCGGCGGCGGCAGCAACCTGGTGGTCGCCGACGAGGGCTTCGAGGGGACCGTCGTCGAGGTGGCCACCCGCGGGATCTCCTCCGACCTCCAGGGCGATGACCCGTCCTGCGGCGGCGCGATGGTGAGCGTCGCGGCCGGCGAGCCGTGGGACGCGTTCGTCGCGCACGCCACCGAGCGCGGCTGGATCGGCGTGGAGGCGCTCTCCGGCATCCCCGGAGCGGTCGGCGCCACTCCGATCCAGAACGTCGGTGCCTACGGGCAGGACGTCTCCCAGACCCTCGCCCGGGTGCGGGTCTGGGACCGGGTGCTTCGCGGAGTGCGGACCTTCACCAACGCCGAGTGCCGCTTCGGCTATCGCACCTCCCGCTTCAAGGCCACCGGATTCGACCAGTGGGGCGGTCGGCACGTGGTGCTGTCGGTGACGTTCCAGCTGCGCCAGGGCACCCTGGCCGCGCCGGTGGCCTACGCCGAGCTGGCCCGCACCCTCGGCGTCGAGGTCGGCGCACGTGCGCCGGTCACCGAGGTGCGCGAGGCGGTGCTCGGGCTGCGCCGCGGCAAGGGCATGGTGCTCGATCCGGCCGACCACGACACCTGGAGCGCAGGGTCGTTCTTCACCAACCCGGTCGTCGCAACCGCCGACCTGCCCGAGGGCGCACCGGCGTGGCCGCAGCCGGACGGCTCCGTCAAGACCTCGGCCGCGTGGCTGATCGAGCACGCCGGCTTCCCCAAGGGCTACGGCCGCGGCAACGTCGGCCTGTCCACCAAGCACACCCTGGCCCTCACCAACCGCGGTGGCGCCACCACCGCGGAGCTGCTGGGGCTGGCCCGCGAGATCCGTGACGGCGTTCGCGAGCGCTTCGGAATCACCCTGGTCAATGAGCCTGTCCTGGTCGGAGTCGACCTCTAGGACCACTGCCCGCTCAGGCAATTCACAGCGGCCGATTGTGTGGGGGCAAGGCCCATGGGGCACCGTGGGGGCATGTCCACGACCCTCGCTGCTCCGCGCCCGCGGACGCGGGCGACGAGCACACCGTGGCGACTGGGCCGCCGACCGGGCCTGGATGCGGTGCGAGGCATTGCCATCCTGCTCGTCATGGTCAGCCACCTCCGCCACGCCTGGCGCTCGGAGGGCTCGATCGGGGTCAGCGTCTTCTTCGTGCTCTCGGGATTCCTCATCACCGCGCTGCTCCTGGAGGAGTGGCGCGACCGTGGCCGGGTCGACTTCAAGGCGTTCTATGCTCGTCGTGCCCGCCGGCTCCTGCCCGCGATGGCGGTGATGCTCGCCGTCGTCTCCGCGGTCAAGGCGAGCATCGGTGTGCCCTGGGGCCTCTCCGCGGCCTCCGTCCTGACCTACGTCGGCAACTGGGCCTACATCCAAGGCGTCCGGATGACCTGGGTGCAGCACACCTGGAGCCTGGCGATCGAGGAGCAGTTCTACCTGCTGTGGCCGGTCCTGCTGGTGCTCGCGCTGCGGCTGGTCAAGCCGATCCGGCTAGCCCCCGCCCTGGCGATCGCGATGCTCGCCTCCACCGCCACCCGCTGGACCCTGTACGCCGCCGGTGCCACCAGCCTGCGCGTCTACGAGGGCACCGATGCCCGGGCGGATGCACTGCTGGCCGGGTGCGCGCTGGCGGTCCTCGCACACAGCGGGATCCGGCTTCCCAGGCTCGACGCGGTCGCCGCCGGCTGGGCCCTGATGGCCGCCGTCGTGGTCGGGCTGGTCGCCAACGACCTCACCCACGACGCGCTCGGCCCGACGATCGGCCTGCCGCTGGGCATCGTGCTGATCCTGGCCGGTCTGCACCTGCGCGACGGCGGCCCCACCGACATCACCGCGGTGGTGCGCTGGTTCGGCCGCCGCTCCTACGGGCTGTACCTGTGGAGTGTCCCCATCGCGCTCGCCGCGCCGTACTTCTTCCCTGGCATCGGTCTGCCGGGCAAACTGGCTCTCGCCCTCGCCTCGATCCTCGTCGCCGAGCTGTCCTGGCGGCTGGTGGAGGCCCCGATCCTCGCGCGCGGTCGCACTCGCCACTGACGCCACCCACCCACGCACCCCACTCCCGCCTCGAACCACATCTCGGAAGGACCCCATGCGCCTGCTTCCCACGCTCGCCGCTGCTCTCACCGCCGCGGTGAGCCTGAGCCTCGTCGCCGCCGGCCCCGCGCAGGCGAAAGAGAGCGACCCACCGGCCCCGGCCCCGGGGACCCACCTGATGCTCGACATCGCCTCGGCCCCACCGCTGTCGACGATCCATGCCTGGCAGGCGACCTCGCCGTACTCCGCGATCGCCGTCTACATCCCGGTCAACGCCTCGGTCGACGACCGGCACGACAAGGTGCAGGCGAACCTCACCGCGCCGGGCTGGGTGGCCGCGGTCCGTGCCGGTGGCTGGCAGGTGCTGCCGATCTACCTGGGCCTGCAGGCGCCGAAGAAGTGCGGCAACGCCGCCTTCCGGCACCTGAGCAACAAGGCCGCGAAGGCGGCCGACCAGGGCCGGGCCGCGGCGGAGGACGCCGCCCGCTCGGCCAGCGCGCTGGGCATCTCGGGGGTCCCGATCGTCTACGACATGGAGGCCTACGCCTCCGGCTGCAGCAAGGCGATGCGGTCCTTCTACGACGCCTGGACCACCAGACTGCACCAGCTGGGCCAGCGCTCGGGCATCTACGGCTCCCGCGCCAGCACGATGACCGACGTGGTCGCCCTGGCCTCGCACGGGCAGGCCAGCCCCGACGTGGTCTGGGCCGCCACCGACTGGGGCGTGGCCCAGACCGCCTCGATCGACCCGCTGCCGGCGGGCAGCTGGGCGGGCAAGCGGATGAACCAGTTCAACCTCAGCGTCAGCCGCCACTACGGCGGCGTCACGATGGTCATCGACGAGAGCGCGGTCGACGACACCGTCTGGGACACCACCCCGCCGGTCACCACCCTCCCGAGCCTGCCGCTGACCACGAAGGCGGCCAAGGTCACCTTCGACTGGTCGGCCTCCGACGGCAACGGCTCCGGGGTGGCCAGCTTCCAGATCCGCACCAAGGACGGCGCGCTGGGCAGGAGCCTGGGCCACTGGAGCAAGCCGAAGACGCTGGCGCACAGCGTCCGCAAGGCGAAGCTCGCCCGCGGCGAGCAGTGGTGTGCCCAGGTGCGGGCGACCGATCGGGCCGGCAACACCAGCGGATGGTCGGCGACCCGCTGCACCTCCCGGCTGGCCGACGACCGGGTGCTGAAGGCCGATCGGTCCTGGCACCGCGCCAAGGCGAAGGGCGCCTACGCCCACACCACCACCGTCGCGCGGCACAAGCACGCCACCTTGAGCACGCCGGGCAAGATCAAGGCGCGCTCGATCGGCATCCTGTTCCACGGGACCGGCAAGGTCCTGGTCAAGATCGGCGGCCACAAGGTCGGCACGGTGAGCGGTCATGGTCAGGTCTGGCTGCGGCTCACCAAGGTGCACCACGGCCGGCTGCAGCTGATCACCGAGTCGAAGAAGAAGGTCGCGGTCGACGGCATCGCGCTGCTGCGGCAGTAGCGTTCGCCGACCGGCCCCCGCCGTACCCCGGCGGGGGCTAGCCTCACCGACATGGCAGTGCTGCCAGCGGCCCGGGCGGCCCGTCACCTCGTGGCGGGTCTGGCGCTGGTCGTCGCGACGCTGCTGCTCCCGGCCGCGCCCGCGCATGCCGAGAGCCCGCAGATCGTGGTCGCGCCGAGCGTGGGGGACAGGACGACCCTCTTCCACGGTACGGCGAGCGGCTTCACCGCCGGCGCGACCGTGTCGGTGGAGGTGAGCGTCGACGGCAAGCCCTACACCGGCAGCTACACGCACACCCATGTCGCCGACGGCACCGGCGCGTTCACCTGGGCCTGGCGCTGGACGAGCGGCGACCCTCTCGGCACCTACACCCTGAGCTTCACCGACGGTGCGACGGCGGCGAGCGCGGGGGTGGCGCTCACCGTGCAGCGCGACCCGGTCGCTCCCCCGACGCCGGCACCTGGCACCCAGCTCATGGTCGACCTGGCCAGTGCGCCCGACGCGACCACGATGGCGGCCTGGCAGCAGGGCTCGCCGTACCGCGCGATCGGGGTCTATCTCCCGGTCAACCCCCTG
>NZ_DASZUF010000071.1:0-40109 GCF_035547795.1 Nocardioides sp. | reverse complement strand
AGCAGCGCCCGCAGCTGCGCCAGGATCTCCCGCTGGAGCGTGTCGAAGGAGCCGGTCTGGCCGGGGGCGATCCAGGCGGCGAAGGTACGGCGGAAGACACTGACACCGGCCTCGGCGGCGAGGGCGGCGGTGGTCTCCTCGACCCCGCGGTCCACCAGGGCGGCGGTGAGGGTGGTGGCGAGGGCTGACATCTTGTGCTGCTCGCGCTCGGCCAGCGCGGGGTTGGCCGCGATGATCTCCTGGCGGGCCCGTGACCACGCTCGCTTCTCGTCGGGGAAGAACCCGGCGGCGTTCTCCAGCGCGGCGGCGACCAGGTCCATCGGCGCGGTCGCGGAGGAGCCGGCCAGGCCGGTGAGGAAGAGTGCCTCGAAGTCGTCCTGGCCGGCGAAGAGCACCTCGCGCTTGTCGGCGTAGTAGCGGAAGAACGTGCGCTCGGTCAGGCCGGCCGCGGCCGCGATCTCCGCGACGGTGGTCCGCTCGAAGCCCTGGGACGCGAACAGCCCCAGGGCGGCGTCGGCCAGCCGCTCCCGCGATCCGGACTCCCAGCGAGGCATGGCCCAAGCATAGTGATGACAGTGTCTGACATGCCGTGCTACCGTCGATGTCAGACACTGACATCAAGGAGTTGACATGCGCGTATTCGTCACCGGAGCCAGCGGCTGGATCGGCTCGGCCGTCGTCGACGAGCTGCTGGCCGCCGGCCACGAGGTGGTCGGACTGGCCCGTTCCGAGGCCTCGGCCGCCTCGATCCGGGCCAAGGGGGCCGTCGTCCTGTCCGGCGACCTGGACGACCTCGCCACGCTGCGCCGCGGGGCGCAGGAGGCGGAGGCCGTGGTCCACCTGGCCAACAAGCACGACTGGGCCAACCCGGCCGAGTCCAACCGTGCCGAGCGCGCCGCGGTCGAGACGATCGCCGAGGCGCTGATCGGCAGCGACCGGCCGTTCGTGCTCGCCTCCGGCGTGTTGGCCGGGGAGACCGAGCCGTCGCCGTTCGTCGGGCCGGACTCGCTGCGCGGTGGCAGTGAGAACCGCGCGTTCGACTTCATCGATCGGGGTGTGCGGGCCATCGCGGCCCGGTTCGCGCCGACCACGCACGGCATGGGCGACCACGGGTTCGTGCGCTACCTCGCCGACGTCGCGCGGCGTACCGGCGTGGCTGCGTACGTCGGCGACGGCACGCACGGCTGGGCCGCCGTCCACCGCACCGACGCCGCCCGGCTGGTCCGGATCGGCCTCGAGCAGGCACCCGCCGGGGCGCGGCTGCATGCCGTGGCCGAGGACGCCGTACCCACCAAGGAGATCGCCGCCGCGATCGGCACCCGGCTCGGGTTGCCCACCACGTCGGTGTCGCCCGAGCAGGCCGGGGAGCACTTCGGGTTCATCGGGCAGTTCTTCGGGCGCGACATGTCCTCCACCAGCGCGCTGACCCGGGCCACCTACGGCTGGACGCCGACCGGCCCGACGCTGCTGGAGGACATCGCGGCCGGAGCCTACGACGACTGAGACATGCCTGCCCGGGTAACGGCCCCGGGTGAGCCGTCTCGATCGCGACCAGCGCAATGCGTTCCTCGCGGCCCTGCTGGGCTGGACGATGGACGCCTTCGACTACTTCATCGTCGTCCTCGTCTACGCCGACATCGCCACCGACTTCGGCGTCTCGAAGGAGAAGGTCGCGTTCCTCACCACCGCGACGCTGCTGATGAGGCCGGTCGGCGCGCTGCTCTTCGGGCTGTGGGCCGACCGGGTCGGTCGGCGGGTGCCGCTGATCGTGGACGTGCTGTTCTACTCGGTCGTCGGCTTCGCGTGCGCCTTCGCGCCCAACCTCAGCGTGCTGATCGTGCTGCGCTTCCTCTACGGCATCGGCATGGGCGGCGAGTGGGGACTGGGCGCGGCACTGGCGATGGAGAAGATCCCCGTCGAGCGGCGCGGGTTCTTCTCCGGGCTGCTGCAGGAGGGCTACTCCTTCGGCTACCTGCTTGCCGCGGCGGCGTACCTCCTCCTGCACGAGGCCTTCGACCTGTCCTGGCGCTGGCTGTTCGCGCTCTCCATCGTGCCCGCCCTGATCAGCCTGCTGATCCGGACCCGGGTCGAGGAGTCGCAGGTGTGGGAGCAGAGCCGGGAGGCGATGCGGGTGACCAGGACGAGCTTCCGCGACGTCCTGCTCGACGCCAGGATCCTGCGCCGGTTCGTCTACCTGATCATCCTGATGACGGCGTTCAACTGGATGAGCCATGGCACCCAGGACGTCTACCCGACGTTCCTCAAGGCCACCGACCAGGGCGGCGCGGGGCTCTCGGAGACGACCGCGCTGGTGATAGCGATGATCTACAACGTCGGCGCGATCGTCGGCGGGCTGGTCTTCGGCACGCTCTCGCAGCGCTTCGGCCGGCGCTACACGATCGCGTTCTGTGCGGTGCTCGGGCTGCCGGTCGTGCCCCTGTTCGCCTACTCGAGCACCGCCGGGTGGCTGTGCCTGGGGTCGTTCCTGATGCAGCTGTTCGTGCAGGGCGCATGGGGCGTCATCCCCGCGCACCTCACCGAGATGTCGCCGGACGCGATCCGTGGCTTCTATCCCGGCGTGACCTATCAGCTCGGCAACCTGCTGGCCGCGCTCAACCTGCCGATCCAGGAGCACCTGGCCAGCGCGCATTCCTATCCGTTCGCGCTCGCCGTCACGATCGTCCCGGTGCTCATCGTGGTCGCCGCGGTGACCTTGGTGGGCAAGGAGGCGCGAGGCATCGCCTTCGGCAGTACGGCGACCAGAGCCCCGGCCGGCTGATCGTTGTCTAGTCGAGGCGCGCGCGGGTATCGGTAGCGCGTGAGCGCCGAGCCCCTCGTCGTACCGGACCCCGATCGCCGCCGTGCCCTGCTGACCGGGATGATCGGAGTGGCCGTCTTGGCCGTGCTGCTGATCTTGGGTCTGATGTGGGCCAAGTGGCTGCCCTACCTGGCCAAGGCGGGCACCCTCTCCGACACCCGGACATGGTCCGGCTCCCCGATCTTCTCGGCCGCCGGCCAGGCCGGTTCGGCGCCTTCGGTGACCGGCGCGCTGCGCTTCGCGCGGGACTACGGCGAGGCGATCTGGCGAGCGCTGCTGGTGGCGCTGCTGGTCGCCGCGGCCGTCGACGCGCTGGTGCCCAGGAACTGGCTGCTGGCGGTGCTCGGCCGGCGTGGCCGGGGCGCCCAGGTGCTCTCCGGCGGCCTCGCGTCGCTGCCCAGCATGATGTGCACCTGCTGCACCGCGCCGGTCGCGGTCGGGCTGCGCCGTCGCGGCACGCCGCTGGCCGCCAGCCTGGCGTACTGGCTGGGCAACCCGCTGCTCAACCCCGCCGTCCTGGTCTTCCTCGCCCTGGTGCTGCCGTGGCCGTACGTCGCCACCCGCATCGTCGTCGGGGCCGCCCTCGTCTTCGGCGCCTCGGCGCTGCTGGCCCGGCTCCTGGAGCGCTCGCCGTCGGGCGCGGCGTCGACCGTGGTCGCGTCGGACGAGGGCCGGGCCGCGGTCGAGGACTCGCCGCGGCTGCGCGACCTGCCGCCGCGCTACCTGCGTTCGCTGGCCCGTTTCACGCTGGTGCTGGTGCCCGAGTACGCCGTCGTCGTCCTGGCGCTCGGCGTGGTGAGCGCGACGCTCTCCGACTTCGGTGGCCTGGCGCATCGGCTGGGCCTGCTCGCGGTCGTGCTGGCCGCCGTGGTGGCCACGCTGCTGGTGATCCCGACGGGTGGCGAGATCCCGGTCATCCTCGCCGCGCTGAGCGCCGGCGCCGGGCTGGGCATGGCTGGCGTCCTGCTGGTCGCGTTGCCGGCGCTGTCGCTGCCCTCGATGGTGATGGTGGGACGAGCACTCGGCTGGCGGGCGACCTGGGCGAGTGCGGGGGTGGTGCTCGTCGGTGGGCTGGTCTCCGGGGCGCTGCTCGCGGTGCTCGGCTGACAGCCGTCCCGGCCCGGGGGCTTCCTGATCGGTGACCTTGCGGGGGTAGTTCGGGGAGAAACGGTCTATTACTCGCCGGTATTGCGACCGTTACTCCCCGAACTACCCCGCCATGCGCGGCCCCGGGGATGAACCTGGCGGCACTGTCGGCGAGCCGGGGTAACGTCGCTTGCGCCGCATCGGTCACGGCCAGGCTGACCGGTCGGGCGGAGGCGAAGGAGTGCAGATGCAGCAGGTGAAGGCGGTCGTGGCCCGCGCCCAGGGTGCGCCGGTGGAGTTGGTCACGATCAACGTGCCCGACCCGGGACCGGGCGAGGCCGTGGTGAAGGTGCAGGCGTGCGGGGTCTGCCACACCGACCTGCACTACCGCGAGGGTGGCATCAACGACGAGTTCCCGTTCCTGCTCGGCCACGAGGCCGCCGGTGTGGTCGAGGCGGTCGGGCCCGGCGTGACGGAGGTGGCGCCCGGTGACTTCGTGATCCTCAACTGGCGCGCGGTCTGCGGCCGGTGCCGGGCGTGCAGCCGCGGTGAGCCGTGGTACTGCTTCGCCACCCACAACGCCAGCCAGAAGATGACGCTCGAGGATGGCACCGAGCTGACCCCGGCGCTGGGCATCGGGGCGTTCGCGGAGAAGACCCTGGTCGCCGCCGGCCAGTGCACCAAGGTCGATCCCGCTGCCCGCCCGGCGGCGGTCGGCCTGCTCGGCTGCGGCGTGATGGCCGGCATCGGCGCTGCCATCAACACCGGTGGTGTCACCCGCGGGAAGTCGGTGGCGGTGATCGGCTGCGGCGGGGTCGGAGTCGCGGCGATCGCCGGCTCCGCGCTGGCTGGGGCGAGCCCGATCATCGCCGTCGACATCGACGCGAAGAAGCTGGAGACCGCCACGCGGCTGGGCGCCACCCACACCGTGGACTCCTCGGCCACCGACCCGGTGGCGGCGATCCAGGAGCTGACCGGCGGGTTCGGCGCCGACGTGGTGATCGAGGCCGTCGGGCGCCCGGAGACGTGGAAGCAGGCATTCTATGCCCGCGACCTGGCCGGGACCGTGGTGCTGGTCGGCGTACCGACCCCGGAGATGAAGGTGCCCGACCTCCCGCTGATCGACGTCTTCGGTCGCGGCGGGGCGCTCAAGTCCAGCTGGTACGGCGACTGCCTGCCCAGCCGCGACTTCCCGATGCTGGTCGATCTCTACCAGCAGGGCCGCCTCGACCTGGACGCGTTCGTGTCCGAGGAGATCGGCATCGGCGACATCGAGGCCGCGTTCGAGAAGATGCACCACGGCGACGTGCTGCGCAGCGTGGTGGTGCTGTGATGCACCCGGTCCGGATGCTCGCTCCGCTCCGCTTCGGACGGGGGTCCCGGTGACCGCGCGGGTGGACCACGGCGTCACCTCGGGGACATTCAGCCTCGACGGCGAGTCGTTCGACGTGGAGAACAACGTCTGGGTGGTCGGCGATGACGAGGAGTGCCTGGTGATCGACGCCCCGCACGACGTCAACGCGATCCTGGCCGTCGTCGGGGGGCGCCGGGTTCGGGCGATCGTGTGCACGCATGCGCACGACGACCACGTCCGGGTCGCGCCCGCCCTGCGGGAGAGAGTGGTGGCCCCGATCCTGCTGCATCCCGACGACCGGCCGCTGTGGGAGCTGACCCACGGCGGCCCGGACGACCCGACAGGCGAGCTGTGGGACGTCGACCTGGCCGACGACCAGGAGCTCGCGGTGGCCGGCACCACGCTGCGGGTGCTGCACACGCCCGGCCACGCCCCGGGCGCGGTGTGCCTCTACGCGCCCGAGCTGGGCTGCGTCTTCACCGGAGACACGCTCTTCCATGGCGGGCCGGGTGCCACCGGCCGCTCCTTCAGCGACCGGCCGACGCTGGAGGCGTCGATCCGGGCCAGGCTGTTCGCGCTGCCCGACGCCACGGTCGTCCACACCGGCCACGGCGAGGACACCACGATCGGCGCGGAGCGGGAGTCGCTGGGCGACTGAGCGGGTACCGGCCGCGCCATGACGACGCTGCCCAAGCCCCGCGGTCCACTCAGTGAGGAGGTCATCGCCGCCCTCGACACCGGCCGGGTCGACTCCCTCGACGTGGCGCGGGTCGGCGACCCCGAGGACGCCGCGCTGACCCTCTGGCTCCTCGACGAGCTCTGCTACCGCGGCCTGGCCGGCGTCGACGATCGGCTCGAGCACGAGCCGGCGCTGGTGGCGGTGCGGCGGGCGTTGGAGGACGACCTCGAGTCCCGGCTGCGCGCGCGCTGGCCCGGAGTGCCGGCGTACGACGGTGACGTCGCGGAGGCTCTGTTCGCCATGATCGAGGAACACGATGGCCCGTCGCTGGCGCGGTATGTGCAGACCGAGGCGACCGCCGACCAGGTGCTCGAGCTGCTGCGCTGCCGCTCGCTCTACCACCTCAAGGAGTCCGATCCGGTCTCCTGGGCTATCCCGCGGCTGCCGGTCGCGCCCCGGGCGGCGCTGGCCGAGTTGCAGTACGACGAGTACGGCGCCGGTCGGCCCGACCGGCTGCACGCCCGGCTCTTCGCCGACGGGATGGCGGCGCTCGGGCTCGACCCGGCCGAGGGCGCGTACCTCGAGCAGGCGCCGCTGGCGGTGCTGGAGCAGAACAACGCGATGAGCCTCTTCGGCCTCAACCGCCGGCTGCGGGGTGCGGCGGTGGGCCACCTGGCGGCGTTCGAGGCGACCAGCTCCTTGCCCTGCCGCCGGATGGTGCAGGGCCTGGACCGGCTCGGCATGGCGCCCGAGATGCAGGCCTACTACGAGGAGCACGTCCAGGCCGACGCGGTGCACGAGCAGCTCGCCGTCCGGGCGATCTGCGCGCCGCTGATCGAGGCGGAGCCCCAGACCGAGCCCGACGTGTGGTTCGGTGCGTTCAGCTGCCTGGACCTGGAGGACCGGGTGGCGTCGTACCTCCTGCAGCGCTGGGACGTCGCATGAGCACCCCCGACGTGATCGTGTGCGCCGGCGGCCCGCTGCTGATCCGCGGCGAGCACGTGGTGCGTGACGAGGACGGCACCGAGCACGCCACCACCCGCCCGATCTCGGCGGTGTGCCGCTGCGGCAGCTCGGCGACCAAGCCGTGGTGCGACGGCACCCACAAGGTGATGCCGGAGAAGAACAGACCCTGAGCGAGCACCCCGTGGGTGGCGAAGAGACAGTCCGGGGCGGTCACCAGTCAGACTGATGTGCGCCCCGGACCATCTCCGGACCATCTCCGGACCATCTCCGGGCCATTTTCGGGCCGACTCAGCCAACCCGCTCCCACGCCCGATGCTTGGCCAACAGCCCGGCCAGCTCGGTGAGCACCTGCTCGCCGGAGTCGCCGACGACCACGCCGGGGGCTGCGGCGTCGACCGCGGCGGCCGTCAGCGCGGCATCGCCGTCACCCCAGGCGCCGATCGCCTTCGCCTGCCGGAAGACCTCCTGCACCAGCAGGGTGACGCGTGGGTCATCGGCGTGCGCGGCGATCCCACCGGCGAGCAGCACCGCGTCGTACTCGATCGACCTGGCGGTGTCGAACGAGCGCTGCAACGGGATCCCGGACGGCAGCTGCCCACCGGTGGGGCCGATCAGCAGCGGCACCATGCCGGCGTCGAAGATCGCCTGCCGGATCGCGGCGACCTCGTCCTGTGGGCAGTCCGGGCAGGTCACCACGCCGATCACCCGGCCGTCGACCGGCCAGCTCTCGCCGACCATCGACAGCGCGGGGCTGGGGTCGGCGTCCGGCACCGACTCCGAGGCGGCCGGCGCCGGCAGACCGAGGTTGGCCGCCACCCGCGAGCACAGCTCGGCGTCGATGTTGGCCAGGCACTGCAGCTGCCGCTCCTTGATCGTCTGCTCGTAGCACTTGCCCAGCTCGAAGGAGTAGGCCAGCACGATGTGGTCCTGCTCGATCGGCGTCATCGACCGCCAGAACAGCCGCACCTGGCTGAAGTGGTCGTCGAACGACGCCGCCTGCGCCCGGGTCTTCGGCGCCGCGGCCACCTCCACCGGCGCCTCGACGAAGGCCCGGTCATCGGCACCGGAGGCGTGGAAGGGGCAGCCGCCGTCCAGCGAGTTGGGTCGGTACGGCGCCACGCCCCGGTGCACCGCGTCTTGGTGGAAGCCGTCGCGCAGCATGTCGTTGACGGGCGCGTGCGGCCGGTTGATCGGGATCTGGTTGAAGTTGGGCCCGCCCAGCCGGGTCAGCTGGGTGTCGATGTAGGAGAACAGCCGGGCCTGCAGGAGGGCGTCGTCGGTGACGTCGATGCCACGCACCAGGTTGCCGGGGTGGAAGGCCACCTGCTCGGTCTCGGCGAAGTAGTTCGACGGGTTGCGGTTGAGCTGGAGCAGCCCGATCGGCTGCACCGGCGCCAGCTCCTCCGGAACGATCTTGGTCGGGTCGAGCAGGTCGATCCCGGCGAACATCTGGTCGGGCTCGTCCGGGAAGACCTGGATGCCCAGCTCCCACTCGGGGTAGGCGCCGGCCTCGATCGCGTCGGCCAGATCGCGGCGATGGAAGTCCGGGTCGAAGCCGCAGGTCAGCTGCGCCTCCTCCCAGGTCTGGGCATGCACGCCGAGCCGGGGCTTCCAGTGGAACTTCACCAGCGACGTCTCACCGGCGGCGTTGATCATCCGGAAGGTGTGGATGCCAAAGCCCTCCATCATCCGGAAGGAGCGCGGGATGCCGCGGTCGGACATGTTCCACATGGTGTGGGCCTGCGCCTCGGTGTGCAGCGAGACGAAGTCCCAGAACGTGTCGTGTGCACTCTGCGCCTGCGGGATCTCCCGGTCCGGGTGCGGCTTGCCGGCGTGGATGATGTCGGGGAACTTGATCCCGTCTTGGATGAAGAAGACCGGGATGTTGTTGCCGACGAGGTCGAAGATCCCCTCGGCGGTGTAGAACTTCGTCGCGAACCCACGCGTGTCGCGCACCGTGTCGGCCGACCCGCGCGAGCCGAGCACGGTGGAGAACCGGGTGAAGACCGGCGTCTGGACGTCCTTGTCGAGGAACGCCGCGCAGGTCACCTCGGCCGCCGTGCCGTACCCGGTGAAGACCCCGTGTGCGGCCGCGCCGCGAGCGTGGACGACGCGCTCGGGGATGCGCTCGTGGTCGAAGTGGGTGATCTTCTCGCGCAGATGGTGGTCCTGCAGCAGCGTCGGGCCACGTTCGCCGGCCTTGAGGGAATGGTCGGTGTCGCGCAACCGGGCGCCGACCGACGTGGTCAGCCACTCGCCCTGCTGGGCGTTGACCGCCTGGTCCTCGTTGGCGACCGCACCCGACGGCGTACGGACGTCGGGGCCGGTCTGGTCGGCCTTGGGCTCGAGCGGCTCGCGTGGGGTGGTCGGCTCCTCGAGCGTGGGCGGCTCGGGTGCGGGTGCGCCGGGAACGGCGTGGGACTTGTCGGGCATGGGGTCTCCTTAGACGGATCGGGGTCAGGGGTCCCGTACCCGTCGTCTCGCCGCCCAACGCGGGGTCCGGGCGCTCGACTCGGCGCTCGGCTGGGTACCGGCCGGCCATGGCGGATCTGGCATGGCGGTTGTGGCGTGACGGCTACCGGGCGCTGCCGGAGGAGCGCGCCCGGCACGACGGTGCCGACACCTTCGAGACCCGGCTGCTGGGCCGGCGCGCCCTGGTGGTGCGCGGCCCGGCGGGCGCCCGGCTGTTCTACGACACCTCGGTGATCCGGCGGTACGACGCGATCCCCGCGCCGCTGGCGAGCCTGCTCTTCGGCGCCGGCGCGGTGCACGGACTCGACGATGCCGAGCACGCCGCACGCAAGTCGATGTTCCTCGGTCTGCTCACGCCGGAGCGGATCGCCCCGCTGGTGACGGCGGTGGAGCGCGAGCTGGCCCGGCGTGCGGCACGTTGGCGCGGCCGGGTGGTCGTCTTCGACGAGCTCGTCGAGGTGTACGGCACCGCGGTGCTTCCGTGGGCCGGCATCTCGTGCTCGCGGCGCCGGGCCGCCCGGCTGGCGAGACGGCTGGCCCGGATCGTGGACGGATTCGGCGGCGTCCCGACGGCGTACGCCCGCGGCTGGGCCGCCCGGATCGCGGCCAACCGGTGGGCGCGACGGCTGGTGGAGTCGGTCCGCATCGGCGAGACGATCCCGCCGGCCGGCAGCGTCCTGGCCGTCATCGCCGGCTCCGACCTGCCGGCGTCGGTGGCGGCCGTGGAGCTGATCAACGTGCTGCGGCCGACCGTGGCGGTGGCCGGCCTGGCACGTTCGTCGCGGTGGCCCTGGCCGAGCACCGGCAGTGGCGCGAGCTGCTCGGCGACGCGCAGCGGCGGGTGGCGTTCGCGCACGAGGTCCGCCGCCGCTACCCGTTCGTGCCGGCCCTCGCGGGGCGGGTACGGCGCGACGCGGACGCTCTCGGCCGCCATCTCAACGCCGGCGATCGGGTGGTCCTCGACGTGGTCGGCACCGACCACGACCCGCAGACCTGGCCCGATCCGGAGGACTTCCTGCCGAGCCGGTTCGCCCGCGGCGAACCGGACCCCTACGAGCTGGTGCCCCAGGGTGGCGGCGACGCCCGCACCGGTCACCGCTGCCCGGGCGAGCCGCTGACGGTGCGGCTGCTCGCCGCGACCGCCGGCGTGCTCGCGGGCGTCGACTTCGCGCCGATCGACACCTCCTACGACGTCACCCGGATCCCGACCCTGCCGCCGCGCGGGCTGCGCGTCCTGGTGTCGCGCTGAGCACCCTCAGCCCAACCGAGCCCGGGCCGCCTCGACCGAGGCCGGCAGCCGTCGCCGACGGCGCAGTGCCAGCGGGGAGCGGAGCAGTGCCCAGCCGAGGCCGAGGCGGGCGCCGGTGTCGCCGCGCAGCTGGTCGAGCGCGGTGGTGGCCACCACCGGCCAGGGCCGGCGCAGCAGCGTGGTGAGCATCCGGTTGCGCTCCTCGAGCGCCCGGCGGCGCAGCGTGGTCGCCCGGCTGGTGGAGGGATGGTGGTGGGCGACGACGCCCGCGGCGTACACCAGTGCCCAGCCGGCCGCCGCCAGGTCGAGGGCGAGCCGCTCCTCCTCGCCGGGGAAGACCACCACCGGGTCGAAGCCGCCGGCGGCGAGGAACGCACTGCGCCGGACCACCGCGCCGCAGGCGACGAAGCCGAGCACGTGCGGGCCGGGCAGATCCGGGTCGCGCCCCAGCGGCGCCGCGGCCATCGCCGTACAGGTGGGGTCGAGCCGCTGGTCGTCTCCGACCAGCACCCGCGCGGCGACCAGCCCCAGCCGCGGGTGCTCGTCGAGCAGCCGCACCGCCTCGTCCAGCGCGCCGGGTGCCCACCACGAGTCGTCGTCGGCGAAGGCGACGTACGGCGTGGTGGCGGCCTCCACGCCGATGTTGCGGGCCACCGCGCCGCGGTTCGCCCCGAGCTCGATGACGCGGACGGCGCCGAAGTGCTCCCGCACCCGTCGCGGGGTGTCGTCGACCGAGCCGTTGTCGACCAGGATCACCGGGTCGCGGTGGCGGGGGAGCGACCAGGCCAGGTCGGGCCAGCGGTCGCGGGTGACCACGACGGTCGTGACCGTCACGAGCCGGCCACCCCGGCCACCCCGGCGACCCCGGCCAGCAACGCGTCCCAGTCGGCCAGGAACCGCTTGAGGCCGTAGTGCGCCAGCGCGTGCTCACGCGCCGCCTCGCCGGCCGACCGGGCATCGGCCGGCGAGTCGATGAAGTGACGCACCGCGTCGACCAGCTCGGATCGCCGAGTGGTGACCACCCCGGCCGCCGGTGGCACCGCGAACGGCGCCTCGGTGGTGCCGAGCGCCACCACCGGCATGCCCAGATGCATCGCCTCCAGCAGCGAGAGCCCGAGCGAGGTCCAGCGGGACAGGTGCACGTAGACCCGCCGCCGGGCCAGCTCGGCGTGCATCGCCTCCTGCGGCAGGTCCTCGTACGTCGCCACGCCCGGCACCGCCGGCAACTGCGCGACCCGCATCCCGAAGACGTCCACCCCGCAGGCCGCGGCGACCGCGGGGATCAGGTCGGTGCCGACGAACCGGCCGCGCCGCACCGGGTCGTTGACGACCACCGCGGCCCGACCCAGCTCCCCGGTGTAGCGATGCCCCGGGTCGACGATGCCGTGCTCGATCACCGTCGTGCGGGCGCCGGCGCAGTCCCACATCAGCTCGTTGAACCCGGTCACGTGCACGATCGGGATCTCGCCCTGGCCGGCGAGCGGATGAGGCGTGTCGGGTACGGCGCCGGCCGGGGTGTTGTGCTCGACGTACACCGCCGGCACGTCGCGCCCCGGGCGCCGGCCGAGCCAGCGCCGCGCCAGGTCGAGCTCGTGCGGCCGCTGTAGCACCACCAGGTCGACCGGCGTCCGCGCGAGCGTCTCGGGCGCCACCTCCACCACGCTGTCCGGCCAGTCCCAGGTGCGGGCGCGACCGAGGCCGTCGGGGCCGCGGTCGGGTGTGGTCGGGAGCAGGTAGTCGTGGCCGCCCTGGACGAACGCGGTGGTCCAGGAGCCGTGCACGTGCCACATCAGGATCCTCACGACACGCCGGTAACCGCCGCGACGTTTGCCGAAGCGCTTCCTCGGCCACCGAGCCCGATGAAGGTTCTCGGAATCAACGCGCTCTTCCACGATCCGAGCGCTGCCCTGGTGGTGGACGGCGGCACCGTCGCGGCCGCGGAGGAGGAGCGCTTCTCCCGCCGCAAGCACGGCCACCGTCCGGTCCCGTTCGCCGCCTGGGAGCTGCCCGAGCAGGCGGCGCGCTGGTGCCTGGCCAGCGCCGGGCTCGAGCCGACGGACCTGGATGCGGTCACCTACTCCTACGACGTGCGACTGGCGCGGCCCGCCGACGAGATGGGCCTGCACGACCCGTGGGACCACCTGCGCCAGACCTACGCCCGGCAGGCGCCGGAGTTCCTGGCCACCGCCCTGCCGGGGCTGGACCCGGCCGACGTGACGTTCGTGCCGCATCACGTCGCGCATGCCGCGTCGGCCGCGCTGGCCGCGCCGTACGACGCTCTGCTCGATGCCGGGGGCGTGGACGTGCTGGTGCTCGACGGCCGCGGCGAGTGCGCCAGTCACCTGGCCGGCACCTACGAGCGGGGCCGGCTGACCACCCACCGCACCCAGGAGCTGCCGCACTCGCTCGGCCTGCTCTACGAGGACCTCACCGAGCATCTGGGGTTCCTGCGCTCCAGCGACGAGTACAAGGTGATGGCGATGGCCTCCTACGGCGAGCCGCGCTTCCTCACCGAGCTGCGCCGGCGAGTGCGGACCAGCCCCGAGGGCGGCTTCGTCACCGAGCGGATCGACTGGGACGCGATGGCCAAGCGGCTCGCGCCGGGCGAGCAGTGGAGCCAGGACCACGCCGACCTCGCCGCCAGCGTGCAGCGCCGGCTGGAGGAGGTGCTGCTGGAGCTGGCCCGCTGGCTGCGCGGCCGCACCGGCGGGCGGGTGCTGACCCTGGCCGGCGGCGTCGCGCTCAACTGCGTGGCCAACACGGTCCTCGCCGAGCACAGCGGGTACGACGAGGTCTGGGTGCAGCCCGCCGCCGGCGACGCCGGCACGTCGCTGGGCAGCGCCCTGCACGTGGCCGCGCAGGCCGGTGAGCGGCTGGTCCCGATGCGCGGCGCCGACCTCGGCCGCGGCTGGACCGAGGTCGAGATCGAGGAGCGGCTGCGCACCGCCCGGCTGCGCTACGAGCGGCCCGACGACATCGCCGAGACGGTCGCCGAGTGCCTGGCCGAGGACGGCGTGGTGGCATGGTTCCAGGGGCGCAGCGAGTTCGGACCGCGCGCGCTCGGGCACCGCTCACTGCTGGCGCACCCGGGTCGCCGGGAGAACCTGGAGCGGCTCAACGACGTCAAGGGGCGCGAGCAGTTCCGGCCGGTCGCACCGATGGTGCTGGCGGACCGGGCCGGCGACATCTTCAGCCGCGGGCCGGTGCCCTCGCCGTACATGCTCTTCGTGCACGACGTCGCCCCGCACTGGCGCGACCGGATCCCGGCGGTCGTGCACGTCGACGGCACCGCGCGCATCCAGACCGTCGACGCCGACCAGGAGCCGCTGGTGGCGCGGATGCTGACCGCGTTCGAGCGGCGCACCGGGCTGCCGGTGGTGGTCAACACCAGCCTCAACACCGCCGGCCGGCCGATGGTCGACGACCCCCGGGACGCGCTGGAGTGCTTCGGCTCGGCGCCGGTGGACCTGTTGGCGATCGGACCCTTCGCGGTCAGGCGGCCGACGGCATGACCGCGACCGGGACCACGATCGTCGTGCCAACCATGGGCCGGCCCAGTCTCGACGTGCTCCTGGAGGCGCTGGCCGGCCAGCGGCACCCGGGGGACGCGCCGATCGTGCTGGTGGACGACCGGCCCGACGGCCCGGAGCTGGAGCTCGATGCGCGCGGTCTCGACGTGACGGTGGTCCGCTCCGGTGGTGGCGGTCCGGCGCGGGCGCGCAACCTCGGCTGGCGCCGGGCGCGCACCCCGTGGGTCTCCTTCCTCGACGACGACGTGGTGCCGGACGAGGACTGGTACGAGCTGCTCCGGCACGACCTGCGCACCGATGCGTTGGGCAGCTGCGGCCGGGTCCGGGTGCCGCTGCCCGCCGATCGCCCGGCCACCGACTGGGAGCGCGGTACGGCGGGTCTGGCCGGGGCCCGCTGGATCACCGCCGACCTGTCCTACCGGCGCGAGGCGCTGGCGCGCGTCGGCGGGTTCGACGAGCGCTTCCCACGAGCCTTCCGCGAGGACGCCGACCTGGCGCTGCGGCTGGGCGGGACCCTGGACGAGCGCAGCACGATCACCACCGGCCAGCGCTGGATCACCCATCCGGTCAGGCCGAGCGACGACTGGGCATCGGTGCGGCAACAGGCGGGTAATGCCGACGACATGCTGATGCGACGGCTGCATGGACCCGGCTGGCAGCGACGCGCCGACGCGCCGGTGGGCCGACGGGCCGCCCACGTCGCGACCACCGCCGCCGGCATCGCCGCGGTCGGGGCGCTGGCCCGGGCGGTCCTGCGCCGCCCCCGGCGGGTGAGCCGGACCGCGGCGGCCGCGGCCGGCCTGTGGCTGGCCGGTACGGCGGAGTTCGCCTGGCGGCGGATCGCCCCCGGACCGCGCGACCGCGACGAGGTCCGCCGGATGCTGCTCACCAGCCTGGCCATCCCACCGGCGGCGACCTGGCACACCGCCCGCGGACTGGTCCGCCACCGGAACGCCACGCCGTGGCGCGGGCTGCCCGACCTGGTGCTGCTCGACCGGGACGGCACCGTGGTGCAGGACGTGCCCTACAACGGCGACCCGGCGCGGGTGACCCCGGTCGACGGCGCCAAGGAGGCGCTGGACCGGCTCCGGCACGAGGGCGTCCGGGTGGCACTGGTGACCAACCAGTCCGGCATCGCCCGCGGCCTGATCACGCCTGAGCAGGTGGCGGCGGTCAACGGCCGCGTCGCCGAGCTGCTCGGTCCCTTCGACGGGGTCTACGTCTGCCCGCACGGCCCCGACGACGGCTGCGAGTGCCGCAAGCCCGGCCCCGGGCTGGTCAAGCAGGCGCTCGCCGAGGCCGGGGTGGCGCCGGCCCGGGCGGTGCTGATCGGCGACATCGGCAGCGACCTGGCCGCCGCCGAGGCTGCCGGGGTCGCCGGCGTGCTGGTCCCGACCAGACAGACCCTCCCGGACGAGGTGGCGGCCGCGGACGCGGTGGCCGCCAGCCTGCCTGACGCCATCGACGCGGTGCTGCGAGGTGCCTGGTGAGGACCCTCGCCGTACGTCTCGACAGCCTCGGTGACCTGCTCGTCACCGGGCCGGCCATCCGCGCGCTCGCCGCCGGCAGCGACCACCTGACCCTGCTCTGCGGTCCCCGCGGCCGGGACGTCGCCGACCTGCTCCCCGGCGTCGAGGAGGTGCTGTGCTGGCGTGCCCCCTGGATCGATCCCGAGCCGGACCCGGTCGACCGCGCGGAGGTGGAAGGACTCCGTGCCCGACTGCAGGCCGGTCGCTACGACCGCGCGGTGGTGTTCACGTCGTTCCACCAGTCCGCGCTGCCGACCGCGCTGCTGCTGCGGCTGGCGGGCATGCCCTGGGTCGGCGCGATCAGCGAGGACTACCCCGGCGC
This sequence comes from Nocardioides sp., assembly GCF_035547795.1. Classification (GTDB taxonomy): domain Bacteria; phylum Actinomycetota; class Actinomycetes; order Propionibacteriales; family Nocardioidaceae; genus Nocardioides. Next base: position 24,104 of record NZ_DASZUF010000071.1, on the reverse strand, counting down.
CCTGCTCGACCTGCGCCTGACCGGCGTGCCCGACGACATCCCCGAGCACGAGCGCGCGCTGCGGCTGGCCCGCGCCGCCGGTGCCGAGCTCTCGCCCGGGGACGACGGTCTCCCCGCCGTACGGCGCCACCTCGCCGCGCTGCCCGCCGGCGTCGAGCCGCCCTACGTCGTCCTGCACCCCGGCACCTCGGTGCCCGCCCGCGCGTGGTCACCGCAGCGCTACCGGTCCCTGGTCGACCGGCTGGTCGAGCTCGGCCACCGGGTCGTCGTCACCGGCGGGCCGGGGGAGGAGGAGCTGACGGCCTTCGTGGCCGACGGGATCGCCACCGATCTGGGCGGCCGGCTCACCGTGCCGCAGTTGGCCGAGGTGCTCGCCCTCGCCGATGCGGTCGTGGTCGGCAACACCGGTCCCGCCCACCTCGCCGCGGCCGTCCGCACGCCGGTGGTCAGCCTGTACGCGCCGACCGTCCCCGCCGTCCGCTGGCGACCCTACGGCGACCGGGTGGTGCTGCTGGGTGACCAGCATGCCGCCTGCCGTGACACCCGCGCCACGGTCTGCCCCATCCCCGGCCACCCCTGCCTGGACTCGGTGACCCCGGGCGAGGTCGTCGCCGCCGTCACGGCCCTCTGCGGCCAGCCCGCGCCCGTCCTGCCCGTCTGATCCTGGAGGTGTACCGATGAGGATCGCCCTCGTCTCCGAGCACGCCAACCCGCTCGCCGCGCTCGGCGGTGTCGATGCGGGCGGGCAGAACGTCCACGTCGCGGCGCTCGCCGCCGGCCTGGCCCGCAACGGCCATGACGTCGTGGTCCACACCCGGCGAGACAGCCCCGACGTGCCGACCCGGGTCGCCACCGCGGACGGGTACGTGGTGGAACATGTCACGGCCGGACCCGCCGTCGTACTCCCCAAGGACGAGCTGCTGCCGCACATGCGCGAGCTCGGGGTGCGGTTGCGCGACGGCTGGCGGCGCGATCCGGTCGACCTCGTGCACAGTCACTTCTGGATGAGCGGGCTGGCCGCGCTGCACGCCACCCGCGGCACCCGGACGCCGGTGGTGCACACCTTCCATGCCCTCGGGTCGGTCAAGCGGCGCCAGCAGGGTGCCGCCGACACCAGCCCGCCCTCCCGTGTCGACGACGAGCGTCGGCTGTGCCGCGAGGTCGACCACGTGATCGCCACCTGCACCGACGAGGTCGACGAGCTACGCGCGCTGGGGCTGCCGCCGGGACGCGCCAGCGTGATCCCGTGCGGCGTCGACGTCGACGTGTTCCGGCCCGGACACGAGCCGCCGGCCCGCGGTCGGCACCGGCTGCTGGTGCTGGGTCGGATCGTGACCCGCAAGGGGATCGGCAACGTCATCGAGGCCGCCGCGGCGCTGCCCGATGTGGAGGTGGTCGTGGCCGGCGGCCCGGCGGGCGAGGCGTTCGAGGCGGACCCGGAGGTACGCCGGCTGCGTGAGCTGGCCGCGCGGCTCGGCGTGGCCGAGCGGGTGGTGTTCCTGGGCAGCATCGCGCGCGCCGACGTACCGGGCCTGATCCGCAGCGCCGACATCGTGGTCTCGGTGCCGTGGTACGAGCCGTTCGGGATCGTGCCGGTCGAGGCGATGGCCTGTGGCCGGCCGGTGGTCGGCTCGGCCGTCGGCGGCCTGCTGGACACCGTCGTGCCGGGCGTCACCGGGGAGCTGGTGCCGCCGCGCGAGCCCGCCGCCCTGGCGCAGACGCTGCGCCGGCTGCTCGACGATCCCGATCGGCGCCGGCGGTACGGCGAGGCCGGCCGCCGCCGCGCGGTCGAGTACTACGACTGGTCCGCGGTGGTCGCCGAGACTGAGTCCGTCTACCGCTCGGTCTGTGCCATCCCCGACGCGAAGGAGGCGATCCGATGACTCCCACCCCCTGCGACCACGAGCACCTGGCCGAGCTGCGCCGGGCGCTGGACCGCTTCGACGACTGCGTCGACGTCGCCGACGCCTGGGGCGTGCGGCTGGCCGCCATCCTGGAGAACGGCGGCCGGCTGCTCGCGGCCGGCAACGGCGGCAGCGCCGCCCAGGCCCAGCACCTGACCGCGGAGCTGGTCGGGCGCTACCGCGAGGACCGGCCGCCGTACTCGGCGATCTGCCTGTCCGCCGAGACCTCCTCGCTGACGGCGATCTGCAACGACTATCCGGCACAGGAGCTGTTCGCCCGGCAGGTCGAGGCGCACGGGCGCCCCGGCGACGTGCTCGTCTTGATGTCGACCAGCGGCCGCAGCCCCAACATGGTGGAGGCGGCGCGTCGCGGCGTGGCCGCCGGGCTGCGGGTGTGGGCGATGACCGGGCCGCTGCCCAACCCGCTGGCCGAGGCCGCGAGCGAGCACTGCGCCGTGGACGCGCCGTACACCGCCACCGTGCAGGAGCTCCACCTGGTCGCACTGCACATCCTGTGTGCCGCCCTCGACCGCGCGCTCGGCGTCGGCGTCTCCCGCACCCGGCGCTCGCTGGAGTCGCTGGAGGAGGTGTCCTGATGACCCGGCTGGTGGTGATCGGCGACGCCCTGCTCGACGTCGACCTGGTGGGCAGCGCCGGCCGGCTGATGCCGGAGGCGCCGGTGCCGGTCCTCGACGACCTCGAGGAGGTACGCCGACCCGGCGGCGCCGGCCTGGCCGCGGCGCTGGCCGCCGCCGACGGCGCCGAGGTGGTGCTGGTGACGCCGGTGCCCGACGACGCCGAGGGCGCGCTGCTGCGGGCGGCGCTCGCCGACGCCGGTGTCGAGCTGATCGCGCTGCGCCAGGAGGGCACCACCACCGTCAAGAGGCGGGTCCGCGCCGGTGGGCAGTCGCTGCTGCGGCTCGACAGCGGCGAGCCGGGCCCGATCGGCGAACTGCCGCCCGCCGCCCGGACCGCGCTCGGGGCGGCCGACGCGGTGCTGGTCGCCGACTACGGGCGAGGCATGACCGCGCATCGGCAGGCGCGCGACCTGCTGACCGGACTGCCCCGCCGGATCCCGCTGGTCTGGGACCCCCATCCGCGTGGCGCCGACCCGGTGCCGGGCGCGCGCCTGGCCACCCCCAACGAGGCCGAGGCGGCCGCGGGCAGCCCGGGACTGGCCGCACTGAGTCGCCGCGCCGGCGTGCTGGTCGAGGCGTGGCGGGTGGACGCGGTGGCGATCACGCTGGGTTCCCGTGGCGCGCTGCTCTCCCGCGGCGAGAGCTCGCCGTCGGTGCTTCCCGCACCGCGGGTGACGGCGGTCGACACCTGCGGCGCGGGCGATCGGTTCGCCAGCACCGCCGCGCTGGCGCTGGGCTCCGGAGCGGTGACGCTGGAGGCGGTGCATCAGGCGGTGCAGTCCGCCGCGGCGTACGTCGCGGCGGGGGGCTCGGCGTGCTATGGCGCGCCCGCCCGGGAGCCGGGGCCGGTCGGCGACGTGGTCGCGCGGGTCCGTGCCACCGGCGGCACGGTGGTGGCGACCGGTGGCTGCTTCGACCTGCTCCACGCCGGCCATGTCGCGACCCTGGAGGCGGCCCGAGCGCTCGGCGACTGCCTGGTGGTCTGCCTCAACTCCGACGACTCCGTCCGCCGGCTCAAGGGTCCCTCCCGGCCGCTCGTCCCCGCCGCCGACCGTGCCCGGGTGCTGGCCGCGCTGGCCCCGGTCGACGAGGTGGTGGTCTTCGACGAGGACACTCCGGCCGAGGTGCTTCGCCGGATCCGGCCGGACGTGTGGGCCAAGGGCGGCGACTACGCCGGCGCCGAGCTGCGGGAGGCCGCGGTGCTGCGCGAGTGGGGCGGCCAGTCGGTGGTGCTGCCCTATCTGCAGGGCCGCTCCACCACCCGGCTGGTGGAGACGGCCCGGGCCCGATGAGCCGCGTCCTGGTCTATCGCGCCATCGGGTTGGGCGACCTGCTCACCGGGGTGCCGGCGCTGCGGGCCCTGCGTCGCGCCCTGCCCGGCCGCCAGATCGTGCTGGCCGCGCCCGAGGCACAGCGCCCGCTGGTGGAGTTGATCGACGCGGTCGACCTGCTGATCCCGACCGAGGAGCTGGCGCCGGTGGCGTGGTCCGGCCCACCGCCGGAGGTGGCGATCGATCTGCACGGCAACGGGCCGGCGTCGCGGACGCTGCTGGAGCGGCTCGCGCCCGGGCGGCTGGTCTGTTTCGACCGCGACACCTGGGATCCCGGCGAGCACGAGCGGGTGCGATGGTGCCGGCTGGTCGCGGAGGCCTTCGCCGTACCCGTCGATCCCGACGACGTCCTGCTCCCGCCGCCTCCGCGGACCTCGCCCGCGCCGGGCGCGGTGGTGATCCACCCCGGCGCCGCGTCGGAGAGCCGGCGCTGGCCGGCGGAGCGGTTCGCCGCGGTGGCGCGCTGGGTGACCGAGCGGGGCGAGCGCGTGCTCGTCACCGGCAGCGCGGCCGAACGCCCCCTCGCGGAGGAGGTACGGCGCCAGGCCGGGCTGCCGGCCGACGCCGTGCTGGCCGGTATCACCGACCTGGGCTCGTTGGCGGCCCTGGTCGCCGACGCCGCCCTGGTGGTCTGTGGCGACACCGGGCTGGGCCACCTGGCCTCGGCGTACCGGACGCCGTCGGTGCTGCTCTTCGGCCCCACTCCGCCCGCGCGCTGGGGCCCGCCCCCGGGTCCGCACACCGTGCTGTGGCACGGCACCGGCGTCGGCGACCCCCACGCCGACCGCCCCGACCCGGCCCTGCTGGCGATCACCGTCGACGAGGTCCTGGCCGCCGCCTCACTCCGGCCACTCCCGCAAAACAGCTGACTTGGTCGAGTGACACGCCAGCGTGTCGTCCGACCAAGCCAGCTGTTTCTCGGTGGGTCAGCCGGCGAGCACGGCCTCCATCCACTCGGCGGTCCGCTTGAGGCCCTCCTCGACCGGCATGGTGGGCGTCCAGCCGAGCAGGTCCCGGGCCAGGGAGAGGTCGGGTCGGCGGACCCGGGGGTCGTCCTCGGGCAACGGAATGTGCTCGATGCGGGACCGGGAACCGGTCAGCTCCACCACGGTCGAGGCCAGCTCGAGCACGGTGGTCTCGTCGTCGTTGCCGATGTTCACCGGCCCGGTCACGCCGCCGGCGCGGGTCAGCCGCACCAGCCCGTCGACGGTGTCCTCGACCCAGCACAGTGAGCGGGTCTGGGTGCCGTCGCCGGCCACTGTCAGCGGCTCGCCGCGCAGCGCCTGGTGCAGGAACGCCGGCACCACCCGGCCGTCGTCGAGGCTCATCCGCGGCCCGTAGGAGTTGAAGATCCGCGCGATGCCGACGTCGACGCCGCGGGCGCGGTGGTAGGCCATCGTGGTCGCCTCGGCGAAGCGCTTGCCCTCGTCGTAGACGCTGCGCGGGCCGACCGGGTTGACGTGACCCCAGTACGACTCGCGCTGGGGGTGCTCGAGCGGGTCGCCGTACACCTCCGAGGTGGAGGCGAGCACGAATCTCGCGCCGGACGTGGCGGCCAACTCCAGAGCGTTGACGGTGCCGGCGCTGGCCACCCGCAGCGTCTCCAGCGGCATCCGCAGGTAGTGCACCGGCGAGGCGGGGCAGGCCAGGTGCAGCACCGCGTCGACTCGCTCCGACACTGGGATCTCGGCACTGACGTCGGCCTCCACCAGGGTGAAGCCCGGATGGTCGGCCAGGTGCGCGACCTTCTCCGGGCTTCCGGTGGAGAAGTCGTCCACACACCACACCGCGGCGCCCTCGGTCAGCAGCCGCTCGCACAGCCATGAGCCGACGAAGCCCGCGCCGCCGGTGACGACGACGCGGGCGCCCTGCAGGCCCCTCATCGGGGGAAGTACTCGTTGCGCAGGGTGACCACCGCCGTCTGCAGCACGGCCTCGGGTGGCAGCGTGATGGCGGTGCGGATCAGGCCCGCGACGATGTCGGGGTCCATCATCCGCTCCGGCGGCAGCCCCCACTGGTCCATCATCGGCGTCGCCATCGCGGCCGGGTTGAGCGCGCAGACCCGCACCGGCCAGGCGTGCTCGCGCGCCTCGGTCTGGAGCACCTCGGTGAGCTTGAGCAGCGCCGCCTTGGAGGAGTTGTACGCCGCCGCGCCCGCGCCGACGGTCAGCGCGCTGATGGAGACCACGTTCACGATGTCGGCGACCCGGTCGGGACGGGCCAGCCGGCCACGGACGAACGCCCGGGCCAGGTGCATCGGCCCGTCGACGTTCACCCCGAAGACGGCGTGCCACTGCTCGTCGTCGATGTCGACCAGGTCCGAGCCGCGGTCGGTGCCGGCGTTGTTCACCAGGCAGTCGAAGCGCTCGCCGTGCCTGTCGAACACGTCGCCCACCACCCGGTCGACGGCCGCGGGATCGGCGACGTCGAGCGCCACCGCCTCCGCAGCGCCGCCGTCCTGCTCGATCAGCTTGACGCTCTGCTGGGCCGACTCCTCGTCGATGTCGGCCACCACGACGTGGGCCCCGGACCGGGCGAGGAGCCGGCTGGTGGCCCGACCCAGCCCGCTTCCTCCACCCGTGACCAGGGCGACCCGATCCGCCAGCTCCATCAGCCGGCCTTGGCGATCGCATCCTTGGCCCGGTCGACCAGGGCCGCGAACGGTCCGACCATCTTCTGCTGCATCGAGGAGGGCTCCACCGCCGGATGCGGGTGGGTCGGGGCGGTCGCCTCGGCGGCCTTGATCTTGCGGCCCATCTTCTGCCGCTGCTCCTCGTCGCAGGTGGAGATGATCCGCGGGAACTCGTCGCTCTCCTCGGCCTCGGCGTGCTTGTCCACGGCCTCCTCGAAGGCGGCGAACTGCGCGGCGAAGTCCGGGTCCTCCAGTGACATCTTCTCCAGGTGGGCGAGGAACTCGTTGGCCTCGGCCTCCTCGTCGTTGCGGGCCTTGGCCACGCCCTCGCCGGCGACCTTCTCGCTCACCGGCCGCAACACCATCTCCTCGGCCGTCTCGTGCACCGCGAGCAGGGCGCGGAGCGAGTCGAAGGCATGGTGCTTGGTCTCGCCCTCGCTCGACTTCACCTGCGTGAACAGGTCGCGGATCTGGGCGTGCTGCTCCAACAGCACCCGGATCACGTCGCCCTCGGGGAGGGCCTGCGCCTTGGCGAGGTCCTCGGCTGCGTCACCCATCGTGTTCTCCTATCGTCTCGGGTTGGCTGTCCTCACCCGCGGTACCCATCGACTCGCGGCACCTCACGGCTGGAAGAGGACCTTGACCATGCCGTCGGCCTTGGCCCGGAAGTCGGCGTAGGCCCGCGGCGCGGCGTCCAGCGGGAGGTGGTGGGTGGCGAAGGACTCCACGCCGAGCACGTCCTCGTCCTGGCGCAGCAGCGCGAGGATGTCGTCGCTCCATCGGCGCACGTTGGCCTGCCCCATCCGCAGCTCTACCTGCTTGTCGAACAGTTGCATCATCGGGATCGGGTCCACCGCTCCGCCGTAGACGCCGGCGATGGAGACGGTGCCGCCCCGGCGGACGGCCTCGAAGGCGGTCGACAGTGCCGCCATCCGGTCGACGCTGGCGTGCTTCATGAACGGCTGCGCGATGGCGTCCGGCAGCATCCCGACCACCTTCTGGGTCATCTCCACCAGCGGCGAGCCGTGTGCCTCCATGCCGACCGCGTCGATCACCGCGTCGGCGCCCCGGCCGCCGGTCATCGACCGCACCCGCTCGGCCAGCTCCTTGTGGGCCTCGTCGACGTTGATGGTGTCGGCGCCGCGGGCCGCGACCCGGGCCAGCCGCTCCGGCAGCCGATCCGCGACGATCACCTGGACGCCGCGATGCAGCGCGATCCGGGCGGCCATGTCGCCGATCGGCCCGGCGCCGAGGACCAGCAGCGACTCGCCGGGCCCGACCCCGGCGTACTCCACCGCCTGCCAGGCGGTCGGCAGCACGTCGGAGAGGAAGACGAACCGGTCGTCGGGCGGCCCTTCGGGCACCTTGATGGCGCCGTAGCCGGCGAACGGCACCCGGAGGTACTCCGCCTGGCCTCCATCGACCTGGCCGTAGAGCTTGCTGTAGCCGAGCAGGCTCGCGCCGGTGCCGTGCTCCTTGTTCTGGGTGGTCTCGCACTGGCTCTGCAGACCCTGGGCGCACATCCAGCACGTGCCGCAGCTGACGTTGAAGGGGATGACCACCCGGTCGCCGGGGCGCAGGTCGGTGACCTCCGCGCCGACCTCCTGGACGATCCCCATCGGCTCGTGCCCGACGATGTCGCCGGGGGTCATGAACGGACTCAGCGGCTCATAGAGGTGCAGATCCGAGCCGCACAGCCCGGTCGTGGTCACCTTGATGATCGCGTCGGTGGGTTCCTTGATGATCGGGTCGGGCACATCCTCGACACTGATCTGCTTCGGTCCCTGCCAGGTCACGGCACGCATGGGTGCTCCTCTCGGGGTTGCAGGATGCGGGCCCAGTACCCACCCGCGACGACCGCACGTGCGCGGACGGGGTACCGACGAACTGCGTCGTGAGGCGATGTGACGACTGGCGATATGCGGAATACCCGAGGCGGTCCGCGGTGCTAACTTGCTCGAGGTCCCAGGCGACCCGCGGATGAGGCGAAGGGAGACGGCATGCGGCTGACGGGCGGCAGTGCGCTCGTCACCGGTGCGTCGGCAGGCATCGGCGAGCACGTGGCACGGCTGCTGCGCGCCGCCGGCGCCGAGGTGGTCGTGCACGGTCGCGACCCCGGGCGCAGCGAAGCCGTCGCGGCCTCGCTGGGAGCGCGGGCAGTGGTCGCCGACCTCGCCACCCCCGACGGGGTCGACGCGCTGGCGCGGCAGGCCGGCGAGATCGACGTGCTCGTGCTCAACGCCGGTCTCGGCCACTCCGGGCCGTTCGTGGAGATGGACCAGGGCCGCATCGACGAGCTGCTCGCCCTCGACCTGGCCGGGGCGATCCGGCTGACCCGGCTGCTGCTGCCCGGGATGGTCGCTCGCGGCCGCGGCCATCTGGTCTTCGTCAGCAGCATCGCCGCCCGCACCGGCGTCGCCGGCGAGGCGGTGTACGCCGCCGCCAAGGCCGGCCTGGACGCGTTCGCCGAGAGCCTGCGGCTGGAGCTGGCCGGCTCCGGCGTCGGCGTCGGTGTGGTGGTGCCGGCCGCGGTCGACACCGGGTTCTTCGCCCGCCGCGGCCGCCCCTACGAGCGCACCTCGCCGCGGCCGGTGAGCCCCGAGGAGGTCGCCCGCGCGGTCGTGACGGCGATCGAGCGCGACCGCGCCGAGGTGTTCGTCCCGTCCTGGACCCGGGTCGCGCCGACCGTGCGCGCGCTCGCCCCGGCGGCGTTCCGCCGCCTCTCCCTGCGGTACGGCGAGGATGTGAGGAGCCGGTGACCCGCGCGGAGCTGGTGTTCGTCCTGGCGCTGGTCGCGGCGTTCGGGTTCGCCTGGTCGGCGTTCCTGCAGCAGCGCGCGAGCACCCACCTGGCCGGCCATCCGGGGGAGCGGCTGGCCCGCAAGGGGCTGCCTGGCGCGATGCGGCTGCTGGGCCGGCTGGTGCGCAGCCCGGCCTGGTTCGTCGGCTGGCTGGTCAACCTGCTGGCGTTCTTCGTGCAAGCGGCCGCGCTGCACCTGGGCTCGGTGGCGGCGGTGCAGCCGATGATGACCACCCAGGTGCTGTTCACGATCATGCTCTCCTCCTGGGCCGCCCGCCGCCGGCCGACCGTGCTCGACCTGCTGGCCGGCTCGGCGATCTGTGGTGGCGTCGCACTGCTGATGGTGGTCGACGGCGCCGCGCCGATGACCGGCCATGCCGACCGAGGCCGGGTGCTGCTGGTGACGTTCATCGCCATCGCCGCCGTCGCGGCGCTGGTGGCCGCCAGCCGGTTCCGGCCCTCGCCGGCGCTGGCGGCGCTGCTGCTGGCCTGCGCGTCAGGGGTCTGCTTCGCCATGACCGCGATGTTCATGAAGCTGACCGGCGACGACCTCCTCGGCCCCGGCATCGCCGCCACCGCCCGCGACTGGGTCGGCTATGCGCTGGCCGGCAGCACCGGCATCGGTCTCGCGCTGGGTCAGCTCTCCCACGCCGCCGGCCCGCTGCCGTGGTCGGTCTCGGCGATGAACATCGTCAACCCGCTGGCCAGCTACGCCGGCGGGGTGATCGCCTTCCATGCCGACCTGCCCACCAGCCCCGGAGCGCTCGCGGGACTCGCCGGGGCCGGCGCGTTGCTGGTGCTCGGGGTGGTCGGGCTGGTGCACTCTCCTTCGATCAATGCCTGGTCCCCGACGCCGATCCCGGAGGTGCATCGTGCCTAGCCTGTCGAGACCCAGCCCGTCGAGCCGGATGAGTCTCGTCGACGCCCGCGCCGCCAAGCCGCGCATCGTGCTGTGGGAGCAGATCGTCCTCGGCCTGGTGCTGTTCGGCTACTACCTCGTGGTCGACAGCTTCCACTCCGCGGCGCGGCGAGCGGCCGCGGACGCACACGGCAAGGCGATCTTCGATCTGGAGCGGTCGCTGCACCTCGACATCGAGAAGACGCTCAACGACTGGCTCTCGCCGCACGTGGTGCTGCGCACCATCGCCAACTACGAATACGCCTACACCTACATCCTCTCCGCGATCGCGGCGCTGATCTTCCTGCTGTGGCGGCATCCCGAGATCTACCGCCGGGCGCGCACGTCGTTCGTGCTGGTGACGGGCATCGGGGTGACCTGCTTCTGGCTCTTCCCGACCACGCCGCCGCGGATGCTGCCGGGCAACACGTTCTTCGACACCGTGACCCACGGCCACACCTTCGGGTCCTGGGGCTCGTTCATGGTGGCCGGCGCCAACGAGCTGGCCGCGATGCCGTCGCTGCACATGGGCTGGGCGCTGTGGGTGAGCGTGGTGCTGGCCTGGGCGGGCGTGCGCGGCTGGCTCCAGGTCCTCTCCGCGGTCCACGTGCTGGTCACCCTCTTCGTGATCCTCTCCACCGCCAACCACTACCTGCTCGACGCCGTCGCCGCGTTCGTGCTGGTGGCCGCCGCCGACCGGGTGGCGCTGTGGATCCACCCACCCTGGGAGGGTGCGATCGTGCCCGCGCCGGACGCGTTCTTCCTCCACGTCGAGGAGACCGGCGAGCCGCAGATCGTGGGCGGCCTGGTCATCTACGAGTACGCCGAGGGCGAGCCCAGCCTCGAGGCGATCCGTCGGGTGGTGGCGGGCGAGCTGGAGCGGCTGCCGCGGTTCACCCAGCGGATCGTCCAGCCCGGCCGGTGGCGGCGCCCGCGCTGGGTCCCGGCCCCGCCGCTGGACTGGTCCTGGCACGTCTTCTCCCGCCAGGTCGCCGACCGGGCCGGGATCAACGCCGCCGTCGCCGAGCTGGCGGCCGAGCGCTTCCCGCGCGACCGGCCGCTGTGGCGGATCGCGCTGCTGGAGCAGCCCGACGGCCACCGCGCGTTCGTGATCCTGATGCATCACGCCATCGCCGACGGGATCGGCACCGTGATCCAGGCGCTGAACCTGCTGCGCCCGCGGGTCGAGCTGCCCACGCCGCCGCGGCAGCCGACAGCGCTGCAGACCGGGCTGGCCACCGCGGTCGGGTTCGCCCAGCTGGCCACCGACGGTGGCAACCCGAAGCCCCTGGGCCAGCCCAGTGGGAGGCGCGCGTTCGCCACCGCCGGGCTGCCGATGAGCGCTGTCAAGCAGGCCGCCGCCGGCCGCCGCGTGACCGACCTGGTGCTCGCCCTGACCGCGGGCGCGGTCGCCGACGTCCACCCCGAGTTGATCGAGCGGGCCGGCGGCCGCCTGCGGGTCGCCGTACCCCTGATGGTGCGGGCGCCGGGCGACGCGGCGGAGGGCAACGCCACCGCCGCGGTGATGGTGGACCTGCCGCTGCGGGCGGCGCCCACCGAGGAGCTCTACGACGAGATCGCCACCCGGACCGCCCGGCTGCGCACGCCCACCCGGGCGTTGGCCAGCCGCTGGGTGATGGCGCACCTGCTGCGCTGCTTCCCCGAGCCGATGGTGGGCTGGTTCGCCCGGACCGTGTACGGCGGCAGGTTCTTCAACGGCATCGTCTCCAACATGCCCGGTCCGACCCAGCAGCTGACGATGGCCGACGTGGTCATGGCCGAGGTGTACCCGGTGCTGCCACTGGCCCCCGGCGCGCCGTTCGTGCTGGGTGCGCTGAGCTGGAACGGCGTGCTGGGCGTGGGCCTGGCCACCGACCCGGCGCTGGTCGACGCCGATCGGGTGAGCGCGGCGATCGTGGCCCGGCTGGACGCGGTCGCGCTCAGCCCCAGGCCAGCGCCAGCAGCATCCGGGACCGCTCCCGCGGCGAGTCCAGTGCGTCCCCGAACAGCGACCGAAGCCGCCCGAGCCGATAGCTGACGGTCTGCGGGTGGACGTGCAGGTCCTCGGCCACGGCGACCCGGTCGCCGTGATGGCGCAGCCAGGAGACCAGGGTCTCGACCAGCCGGTCGCGCGAGCCCTTCGGCAGCCCGTCCAGCGGCGCCAGCACCTGGTCGCGCAGGAAGCTGAGCAGGCGCGCGTCGCGGTGCACGATGATCGTGTCGAGGTGGTCGTCGACGAAGACCGGGTCGTCGCGCAGCACGCCCTCGCCGCGCAGCGACAGCGCCAGCTGGGTCAGCTCCACGCTGCGCGCCAGGATCTCCACCGGCACCGTGATCCCCACGACGCAGCCGGCCCCGGTCAGCGCCGTCCGCAGCTGCTCCCGGCGTGCGCCGACCGGGTCGGCCACGATCGCGCCGACCAGGGTGCCCTGACGCAGCGGCAGCGAGTAGGAGTCGAGCCGGGAGAGCACGTCACGCGAGGAGGGCGCGTCGCCGCCGGCGAGGACCAGCGCCGCCTGGGTCGGCAGCTGCCAGCGGGCCCGGTCGGCGGCGGCCCTGATCGCGACCATGCTGGAGCGCTCGGACAGCAGCAGGTCGGCGAGCTCGTCGCGGTGCCGGTCACGGGCGCGCGAGTCGGCGCTCTGGGCCGCGACGTACCCCTGGGTGGAGGCCTGGGAGAGCTGGTTGACGAAGTCGAACACCGTCTCGGCGAGGACCGCTATCAACTCACGGGAGAGGTCGAGCGCCTGGGCCGTCTCCGAGACGTGCCGCCAGGCGATCCGGGCGCCGAGCTGGTAGGCCGTCAGCAGCCGGGTCAGATCGTGTCCGGCCTGCCACTGCAGCCCGCCGATCTGCTCGAAGAGCAGCTGCAGCCCCTGCTCGTCCTCCAGCGGCCGGGCCTGGACGTCGGTGGCCATCTGGATCAGCCGGTGCAGGAAGAGCGCCGCGGCGCCGCTGATCCCGTCCAGGTCGTCCTCGAGGAAGGCGGCGTAGTCGGGCCAGTTCTCGGCCAGGCCGTCGCGGACCTCGAGCAGGAGCGCGGGCAGGCGGTCGCCGAGTTGTTGCTCCAGCTCGACGACCTTGGCGGCGGGGAGATGAGAATTTGTCACGGTGAGCCAAGTTTTGCTGCTGGATTGGCGAACGTAAAGGGCAGAATTCAGAACGGGTCTCGTGATCGGATAGGACTATGAGCGCGCTGGATGCCGCGCGCCCGGAGGCGTCTGCCTCCTGGCAGGCGCGCGAGGCAGGGGAGAACTTCCCGGTCGCGCTACGTCTTCTCCCCGCCCGGCTGCGTGAGGACCTGCACGCCGTCTACGGCTATGCCCGGCTCGTCGACGAGCTCGGCGACAGCTACGCCGGTGACCGGGTCGCGGCGCTGACCGCGCTGCGCGAGCAGGCCGCCGGCATCTGGGACGGCGCCATCCCGGAGCAGCCCGTGCTGGCCCGGCTGGCGCGCACCGTTCGCGCGCGCGGGCTCTCCCGGCAGCCGTTCCTCGACCTGGTCGAGGCCAACCTGCAGGACCAGCGGGTCGCCAGCTACGCCACCGTCGAGGACCTGGTCGGCTACTGCCGGCTCTCCGCCGACCCGGTCGGCCGGATCGTGCTCGAGCTGGTCGGCGCCGCGACGCCCGAGCGGGTCGCGCTCAGCGACAAGGTGTGCACCGCACTGCAGTTCGTGGAGCACCTGCAAGACGTCGCCGAGGACCGGCGCGCCGGTCGGGTCTATCTGCCGCAGGAGTCTCTGCGGCGGTACGGCGTGGCCGACGCCGAGCTCGACCTGCCCTCGGCCACGCTCGGGCTGCGGGCCTGCGTGCTCGCCGAGACGACCCGGGCCGAGGCGTGGCTGCGGGAGGGCTCGGCCCTGGTCGGCAGCCTGCGCGGCTGGGGTCGGGTCGCCGTGGCCGGCTTCGTGGCCGGGGGGCTGGCCACCGCCGCCGCCCTGCGCCGTGCCGGTGGCGACGTGCTCGCCCGCGACGCGCGGCCGGCGAAGGCGGAGACCGCCCGAATCGCCCTCGCCCTGCTGGTGAGGGGGCACGCATGACCACGCTGTCCGCGACGCTCCAGGACGCCTACGCCGAGTGCGAGCGGATCACTCGCGCCGAGGCCGGCAACTTCTACTACGGGATCCGGCTGCTGCCGACGCCCAAGCGCAGCGCGCTGTGCGCCGTCTACGCGCTGGCGCGTCGCATCGACGACATCGGCGACGGAGAGCTGCCACGCGAGACCAAGCTCAAGGACCTGGCCGAGGTGCGCGCCGACCTCGACCGGCTCGAGGCCTCGACCGACCCGGTGCTGGTCGCGTTGGCCGATGCCGCCCGCCGCTTCCCGGTGCCGCTGGGCGCCTTCGGCGAGCTCATCGACGGGGTGGAGACGGACCTGGCCGACGTCGTCACCATCGCCGACTGGGACGCCCTGGTGGTCTACTGTCGCCGCGTCGCCGGCTCGATCGGGCGGCTGTGCCTGTCGATCTTCGGCTCGGACGCCGTCGACGAGCGCACCGAGCTCTTCGCCGACCAGCTCGGCATCGCGCTGCAGCAGACCAACATCCTGCGCGACGTGCGCGAGGACCTGGGCAACCGCCGGATCTACCTGCCGCAAAGCGAGCTGGCGCAGTGGGGGATCGCGCTGCGCACCGACGCCGCCGGCGATCTCGACGACCCGCAGGGTCGGCTGGCCGCCTACCTGCGCTTCGCCGCCGCCCGGGCCGAAGACTGGTACGGCCTCGGACTGCGGCTGATCCCGCACCTGGACCGGCGCAGCGCGGCCTGCTGTGCGGCGATGGCCGGCATCTACCGCCACCTCAACCACGTCATCGGCACCGATCCGGTGCAGGTCTACGACAAGCGGCTGCGGCTCTCCGGCGCGCAGAAGGCGCGGGTCGCCGCCACCGCCCTGGTCAGGGGCCGGGCATGAATGTCACCCCATTCGAATGCTCGCTGTGCTCCCCCCGCGAATTCGGCTCAGCGAACGGGGACCCCGAATGAAGGCGGCCGTCATCGGGGGCGGCCTGGCCGGGATCACCGCCGCCCTCCGGCTGGCCGACGCCGGGGCGTCGGTGGTGCTGCACGAGGCCAAGCCGAAGCTGGGCGGGCTCACCCACAGCTTCCAGCGCGACCTGGAGGGGCGCAGCATCCGGGTCGACAACGGGCAGCACGTCTTCCTGCGCTGCTGCACCTCCTACCGCGCCCTGCTCGACCGGCTCGGCGTGACCGGCCTGACCCACCTGCAGCCGCGGCTGGACGTCACCGTTCGCAGCGAGGCCTCCCGCCGGGTCGGCCGACTGCGCCGGGGCTCGCTGCCGGCGCCGCTGCACTTGGGTCCGGCGCTGGCGACGTACCCCTGGCTCGGGGCCGCCGAGAAGGCCCGCGTCGTGCCGGCCGCGCTGGCCCTGGGGCGCGTCGACCGGGACGCCCCGGCCACCGACGAGACCAGCTTCGGGCAGTGGCTCGCGGCTCACGGCCAGGGTCCGCGCGCCGTCGAGGCGCTGTGGGACCTGATCGGCGTGGCCACGCTCAACGCCACCGCCGACCACGCCTCGCTGGCCCTGGCCGCGACGGTCTTCCAGCTCGGCCTGCTCGACCGGGCCGACGCCGCCGACATCGGCTGGTCGACGGTGCCGCTGCAGGAACTGCACGGTGACGCCGCCCTGCGCGCGCTCGGCGACGCCGGGGTCGAGGTGCGCACCGGCAGCAAGGTGACCGACCTGGCCGGGGTCGACGCGGAGGCGATCGTCCTCGCCGTACCCCCCGCCGATGCGGATCGGCTGCTGCCCGCCGACGCGCTCGACCTGCCCGTCGACTGGGCAGAGGCGCTGGGCAGCAGCCCGATCATCAACCTCCACCTGGTCTATGACCGGCAGGTGCTGGACGGCCCGTTCACCGCGGCCGTGGACAGCCCGCTGCAGTGGGTCTTCGACCGGACGTCGCACGCCGGCCTGACCCACGGCCAGTACGTCGCCGTCTCGCTCTCGGCCGCCGACGATCTGATCGACCTGCCGGTGGCGCGGTTGCGCGAGCGGTTCCTGCCGCACGTGGAGGCGCTGCTGCCGCGCGCCCGCGGCGCCCGGCTGCGCGACTTCTTCGTCACCCGCGAGCGGCACGCGACGTTCCGCCCGGCGCCCGGCAGCGGCCGGTTCCGGCCCGGCCCGCGGACGACACGCCGGGGGCTCTACGTGGCCGGTGCGTGGACCGCCACCGGGTGGCCAGCGACGATGGAGGGGGCGGTGCGCAGCGGCGATGCCGCCGCGGCCGCGGTACTCGAGGACCGGACCAGCCTGATGGAGGTGGCCTGACATGAACGGTGTGGAGTGGCTGACCCACGCCCGCGGCCTCTTCGAGCCCGCCCTGCGCGGTGCCGTCGAGACCCTCGACCCGTTCCTGGGTCGGGTGGCGTCGTACCACTTCGGCTGGTGCGAGCCCGACGGCACGCCCGCTACCGGCAACGCCGGCAAGGCGCTGCGCCCGGGCCTGGCCCTGCTGGTCGCCCGCGCCGTCGGCGGCGACCTCGCGCCGGCGGTGCCCGGTGCGGTCGCCGTCGAGCTGGTGCACAACTTCTCGCTGGTACACGACGACGTGATCGACCGCGACCGGGAGCGCCGCCACCGCGCCACGGTCTGGACGGTGTGGGACGACACCACCGCGATCCTGGCCGGCGACGCGATGTTGTCGCTCGCGCACGAGGTGCTCGCCGACGCCGACTCGCCGTACGAGCGGCAGGCCCAGAAGGCGCTCGCCGCGGCCACCCGCGCGGTCATCCGCGGCCAGGCCGAGGACGTCGCGTTCGAGCAGCGCGGGGACGTCGGCCTCGAGGAGTGTCTGGCGATGGCCGGCGGCAAGACCGGCGCCCTGCTGGCGGTCAGCGCCTCGATCGGCGCGATCCTGGCCGGCGCGCCGGCGGAGACGGTGCGGGCATTCGACACTTTCGGCGCCGAGGTCGGCCTGGCCTTCCAGATCGTCGACGACCTGCTCGGCATCTGGGGCTCCACCGCCGTCACCGGCAAGCCCGTCTTCGCCGACCTGGCCGCGGGCAAGAAGACGCTGCCCGTCGTCTGGTCCATCGAGTACGGCGGCGACGCCGGGGCCGACCTGGCGGCCTGGTTCGCCGCCCACGAGTCCCGCTCGCAGGCCACCCCCGAGGAGCTGAAGCGGGCCGCCGACCTGATCGAGAAGGCCGGTGGCCGGGAATGGGCCACCACCGCCGCCGACACGCATGTCGCCACCGCGCTGGCCGCGCTGGAGGGTCTCGGGCTCGACGAGGAGCCACACGCCACTCTGGTCGACCTCGCCCACTTCGTGACGGAGAGGAAGCTGTGACCCTTCAAGAGCAACCCGCCGAGTTGAGTGGTCAGTTTCGGCGGGTCGAGTGGTCGGTTTCGGCCGACCGAGTGGTCGATCCCGCCGGCCTTCGAGCCGCCGTCGACGCCGCCGTCGTCCACCTCAAGTCCCGGCAGCACGCCGACGGCTGGTGGAAGGGCGAGCTGGCCACCAACGTGACCATGGACGCCGAGGACATGTTGCTGCGGCACGTCCTGGACATCGTCGTCCCGGCCGACCAGGAGCGCAGCGCCCGCTGGATCCGCTCGCAGCAGAACGCCGACGGGAGCTGGGCCGACTTCCCCGGCGGCCCGGGCACGCTGTCGACCACCGTCGAGGCATGGGTCGCGCTGCGGTTGGCCGGCGATCCCGAGGACGCCGCGCACATGGTCGCGGCCGCCGAGTGGGTGCGCGGCCACGGCGGCCTGGAGCGGGCCCGCGTCTTCACCCACATGTGGCTCTCGCTGGTCGGGCTGTGGAAGTGGGACGATTGCCCGACGCTGCCGCCGGAGATGATGTTCCTGCCGTCGTGGGCGCCGCTGAACATCTACAACTGGGGCTGCTGGGCCCGCCAGACGATCGTGCCGCTGACCATCGTGAGCGCCAAGCGCCCGGTGGTGCCGGTGTCCTTCGACGCCGAGCCGCTGCGCACGCACGCCCGGCCGGAGCGGTTCGGGCCGCTGTGGAGCATCGCCGGCATCTTCCAGCGCCTCGACGTCGGCGTGCGGCTGTTCGGCAAGCTGCCGGCCAACCCGCTGCGCAAGCTGGCGATGCGCCAGGCCGCGGAGTGGATCCTGGCCCGCCAGGAGGCCGACGGCGGGTGGGGCGGCATCCAGCCGCCGTGGGTCTACTCGGTGCTGGCGCTGTGGCAGATGGGCTACTCGCTGGACCACCCGGCGATCAAGGCGGCGCTGGCCGGCCTCGACACGTTCTTCGTGGAGGTGCCCGACGGCCCCGAGGGCCCGATGCGCTGGCTGGAGGCATGCCAGTCCCCGGTGTGGGACACCGGGCTCTCCCTGGCCGCACTGCTGGAGTCGGGCGTCGCGCCCGACGACCCCGCCGTACTGAAGGCGGCCGACTGGCTGCTCGCCGAGCAGGTGACGGCGGACGGCGACTGGCAGGTGCAGCGGCCGGATCTGCCGAGCGCGGGCTGGTCCTTCGAGTTCCAGAACGACGTCTACCCCGACACCGACGACACCGCCGAGATGATCCTGGCGCTGCGCGGCGTCGACCACCCGGACAAGGCCCGGCTGCGGGCGGCCCTGGACGCCGCCATCACCTGGACCGCCGGGATGCAGTCCAAGGACGGCGGCTGGGGCGCGTTCGACGCCGACAACGGCCACGAGCTGGCCACCAAGCTGCCGTTCTGCGACTTCGGCAACGTCATCGACCCGCCGTCGGCCGACGTCACCGCGCACGTGGTCGAGATGCTTGCCGTCGAGGGTCGGGCGGACTCGACCGAGTGCCGCCGCGGCGTGGCCTGGCTGCTGGCCCACCAGGAGGCGGACGGATCGTGGTTCGGCCGCTGGGGTGCCAACCACCTCTACGGCACCGGCGCCGCGGTGCCGGCGCTGGTCGAGGCAGGTCTGCCCACCGATCACGCCGCGATCCGGGCCGCGGTCGCCTGGCTGGAGGAGCACCAGAACGCCGACGGCGGCTGGGGCGAGGACCTGCGCAGCTACCACGACAAGGCCTGGGTCGGGCGGGGTGCGTCCACCCCCTCGCAGACCGCCTGGGCGCTGCTCGCGCTGCTGGCCGCCGGCGAGGACGGCCCCCAAGGATCGAACCTGGTCGTGGAGCGCGGCATCGGCTACCTGCTCGACACCCAGCGTCCCGACGGCGGCTGGGACGAGGAGCTCTACACCGGCACCGGGTTCCCGGGATACTTCTACATCGGCTACGAGATGTACCGCCAGGTCTTCCCGATGTGGGCGCTGGGCCGCTATGCCCGCCGCAGGGGACTGTCATGACCGCCACCGTCCTGACGCCGCTGCGCACCGAGTGGTTGGCCCTCAAGCCGGCCCTCTCGGGCGACGTACGCCGCACCGGCCGCTCCCGCGGCCTGGCCGCGCCGCTGACCGGCCCGGCGGTGATCGCGGGCGTCGCGGGGGCGCTGGACGCCTCGCTCGTCCCCGGTGACCTGGTGGTCGCCACCCGGGTCGGCGAGCGTGAGCTGCCGGCCGCGCCGCTGCTGGCCGGTGCGCTGCGCCGGGCCGGGCTGAGGGTCCATCTCGGGCCGGTGCACACCGCCGAACGGGTGGTCGACGACCCGGCCGAGCGGGCCCGGCTGGCCGCGACCGGCGCCATCGCGGTGGACACCGAGTCGGCGCTGCTGCTGGCCGGCCTCGAGCATGCCGTCGTCGTACGTGCCATCGTGGACACGCCCGAGCAGCGGCTGCTCTCCGCCGGCATGCCGGTGCGGGGCCTGCGTGCCCTCGCCGCGCTGCGCTCGGCCGGGCCGGTGATCGAGCAGTGGGCCGCGGCGGCCGCCGACCGCGAGGTGGTGCTGGCCAGCCCGCGCAGCTTCTGTGCCGGCGTCGAGCGGGCGATCGACATCGTCGACAAGTCGCTGGAGCGCAACGGCGCGCCGGTCTACGTGCGGCGCCAGATCGTGCACAACAGGCACGTCGTGGCCGACCTGGAGGCCAAGGGCGCGGTCTTCGTCGAGGAGGTCGAGGAGGTGCCGGAGGGGGCCACCGTCGTGCTGGCCGCGCACGGCGTCGCGCCGGCGGTCCGCGCCGACGCGCGCCGCCGCCACCTCCAGGTCATCGACGCCACCTGCCCGCTGGTCGCGAAGGTGCACGCCGAGGTCAAGCGGTTCGCCGGCCAGGATCACACCGTCTTCCTGATCGGTCATGCCGACCACGAGGAGGTCGTCGGCACCTACGGCGAGGCACCCGACAACATCGTCGTGGTCAACGACCCCGACCACGCCCTGACGGTCGAGGCGATCGACCCGGCCAAGGTCTCCTACGTCATGCAGACCACGCTGGCCGTGGACGAGGCGGAGAAGACCGCCGCGATCCTGCGCGAGCGGTTCCCCGCGCTGCGGGCGCCGCGCAAGGACGACATCTGCTATGCCACCAGCAACCGCCAGCAGGCGGTGCGCACGGTGGCCCGCGAGTGCGAGCTGGTGATCGTGCTCGGCTCGCGCAACTCCTCCAACTCGCTTCGGCTGGCCGAGGTCGCACGGGGCGAGGGCGCTGCGGCGTACCTCGTCGACGACCTCGGCGAGATCGAGCTGTCCTGGCTGCAGGGCGTGCGCTCCGTCGGCATCACCGCCGGCGCCTCCGCCCCGCCGCGCCTGGTCGACGAGGTCGTCGCCGGCCTGGCCGGCCTCGGCCCGGTCACTGTCCGGGAGACCGAGGTGGTCTCCGAGAACGTCCGCTTCACCCTGCCCCGAGAGGTTTCCTGAGATGTCCATGCCGCTGCACCAGTCGATCGCGATCGGCAAGTACCTCCTCACGCAGAAGCTGAAGGGGAAGAAGAAGTTCCCGCTGCTCATCGAGCTCGAACCGCTCTTCGCCTGCAACCTGAAGTGCGCCGGATGCGGGAAGATCCAGGAGCCGGCACACATGCTCAAGCAGCGCATGCCGGTCGAGCAGGCCGTCGGCGCGGTGGTCGACTCCGGTGCCCCGATGGTCTCCATCGCCGGCGGCGAGCCGCTGATGCACCCGCAGATCGACGAGATCACCCGGCAGCTGCTCGACAAGGGCAAGTTCGTCTTCCTGTGCACCAACGCGGTGCTGCTGCCCAAGCACATCCACAAGTTCAAGCCGCACAAGAACTTCGCCTGGATGGTGCACATTGACGGCCTGGAGGAGCGCCACGACCAGTCGGTGTCGAAGCAGGGCGTCTTCCAGCAGGCGGTGGAGGCGATCAAGCTCGCCCAGTCGCTCGGCTTCCGGGTGATGACCAACACGACGTTCTTCGACACCGACAGCCCGCAGGACGTCATCGACGTGCTCGACTACCTCAACGACGAGCTCAAGGTCGACAACATGCAGATCTCGCCCGGGTTCGCCTACGAGAAGGCACCCGACCAGGAGCACTGGCTGGGCCCGGAGCAGACCAAGGAGCTGTTCAAGAAGGCCTTCGGCGACGGCCGGCGCAAGAAGTGGCGGCTCAACCACAGCCCGCTGTTCCTCGACTTCCTCGAGGGCAAGGTCGACTTCGACTGCACCGCGTGGGCGATCCCGTCGTACTCGCTCAAGGGCTGGCAGAAGCCCTGCTACCTGATGAGCGACGGGTACGTCGAGACCTACGACGAGCTGATCGAGACCACCGACTGGGACTCCTACGGCCGCGGCAAGGACCCGCGTTGCGCCAACTGCATGGCGCACTGCGGCTACGAGCCGACCGCCGTACTCGCCACGATGGGGTCGCTCAAGGAGTCGATCCGCGCCGCCGTCTCGGTCTGAGGCTGGCTGCTGGTTCTGCTGGTCGTCGAGGTACGCAGGCGAACCGACGCGGTGGGCTGCCGGTGACACCGCGACCCGACCGCCTACCGTGTCGCCATGAGCAACACCGAGACGAAGCCCGACGAGGTGGTCTGCCGGGCCGGCGCCGAGCACGGCATCGAGCTGATCGAGCCACGGAACGTGCCGCTGGGCGGCCCTCGCGCCATGGACGTGCGCCGCACCCTGCCCGCGCGGCAGCGCTCCCTCATCGGAGCGTGGTGCTTCGTGGATCACTACGGGCCCGACGACGTGTCGGTGACCGGCGGGATGAAGGTCGCGCCGCATCCGCACACCGGCCTGCAGACCGTCTCGTGGCTGTTCACCGGCGAGATCGAGCACCGCGACAGCGCCGGCAACCACGCGATGGTGCGGCCGGGCGAGGTCAACCTGATGACCGGTGGCCGCGGCATCAGCCACTCGGAGATCTCCACCGACGTCACGCCGGTGCTGCACGGTGCGCAGCTGTGGGTGGCGCTGCCCGCGCACGCCCGCGACGTTGCCCCCGGCTTCGCCCACTACGTGCCGGGCCCCGTCGCAGGTGACGGCTGGGAGGCCCGCGTCTTCCTCGGCTCGCTGCTGGGTTCCAGCTCGCCGGTGGAGACGCACACGCCGCTGCTGGGCGCCGAGATCGTGCTGGAGGACGGCGCGACCGTGGAGATCCCGGTCGACGAGTCCTTCGAGTACGGCGTCCTGGTGGACACCGGGGCGGTGTCGCTGGGCGACGTACCCGTCGCGAAGGACACGCTCGGCTATGTCCCGCCCGGCACGACCACCCTGCGGCTGACCGCCGCCGGCTGGACCCGAGTGCTGCTGCTGGGCGGCCCGCCGTTCGGTGAGGAGATCGTGATGTGGTGGAACTTCGTGGGCCGCAGCCACGAGGAGATCGTGGCCTACCGCGACGAGTGGCAGGCGCAGATCACCGATGGTGTCCAGGTCGACGGGCGTTTCGGCGTGGTCGACGGCGGTCTGCCCCCGATCCCCGCCCCGCCGCTCCCGAACAACGTCCGCCTGCGATCCCGCCACTGAGGCGGGCTATCGGCCAGGTCTCGCGGGCACAGCCCCGGCCACTCCGACACGAGCGCTGCTAGTCCGGCGACCGCAGCCCCGAGCCGGCCAGACCGGTGACGGCCGCCGCCACGGTCGCGCCGGCCGCTGCTGCCAGCGGGGCGAACACCCCGGCCGCGGAGAGGGCCACCAGGACGCCGGTCAGCGCGAGGGCGACCACCCGGGTGCGCTGCTGCGCGCGGCGCATGTCGTGCACCAGTCGCAACGAGCGGACACCGCTGGTGACGTCGACCGTGTCCAGGAGGACCGTGGCTTCGGGGGAGGAGCCGAGCACGACATCGGCATCGGCGCCGCTGGTGGCGGCCGTCAGCACGGCGGTCCGCCGACCCTGCTCCCGGTCGGAGCGGACCAGCTCCGCGATCGGGGTCGAGGTGACCGACTCGATCCCGGCCGCGGCGGCCACCCGGCGCAGCCGCGCCTCCCGCTCGGGGGAGGTCAGCGTGGCGGTGACGCCGAGCGTGCCCAGCTCGGCCACGGCCGCGCTGGCGTCGGCGGTCACCGTGTCGACCACGGTGATGGTGCCCAGCGGTCGACCGTCGACCTCGACGCCCACGACCTCGCCGCCGTCGTCGGTCACCGACGGTGTGACGCCGACCCACGCCGGCCGCCCGACCCGGACCGGATGGCGATCGACCGACCCGCTCACGCCGAGGTCGGCGTAGCGCTCGAAGCCGGTGACGTTGCCGCGCGTGGACAGCCGCGCGATCGCCCGGGCGATCGGGTCGTCGGCCAGGTGCTCGAGCGCACCGGCGAACCAGCGCAGGTTGCGCAGATGCGCCTCCTCGACCGGGTCGACGGAGGCGACCTCCTTGCCGTCGGTGACGGTCTCGAGGCCGTCGAGGTGCAGGACGTCGACGTCGGGCCACTCGATGTCGCGCACCAGGATGCCGTGGTCGCCGCCCCGGCGCAGAGCCGCCAGCAGCGGCGCCGTCCGGGCGACCACGATCGCCCCGGGGCAGCCAGCCGCGAGGACCGCCACCGCGGACTCCGCCGCCCGGGCGTCCCAGCCGTGCAGCGTGCCCCAGCCGACCAGCGCCAGCGCGGCGACGGCGACCACGGCCAGC
>NZ_DASZUF010000070.1:0-6945 GCF_035547795.1 Nocardioides sp. | reverse complement strand
GGTCACGATCGAGGGTGAGGACTCGGCGTACGCGCGCATCCGGGCGGCGTCCGCGGTGATCCCGTCGACGGTGCGCCGCGCCAGCACGGTGGTGGAGGTCGACAGCAGCCGGATCGATTCCAGCAGGTTGCGCGCGATGATCGGCATCGCCACGTTGAGCTCGAAGGAGCCGGAGGCGCCCGCGGCGGTGATCGCGGTGTCGTTGCCGATCACCTGGAAGGCGACCATCAGCGTCGCCTCCGGCAGTACCGGGTTGACCTTGCCCGGCATGATGCTCGACCCCGGCTGCAGGTCGGGCAGGTGGATCTCGGCGAGCCCGGTGGTCGGGCCCGAGGACATCCAGCGCAGGTCGTTGTTGATCTTGATCAGGCCGACCGCGATCGTCTTCAGAACGCCGGAGAGCTCCACCAGCGAGTCGCGGGTGCCCTGCGCCTCGAAGTGGTTGCGCGCCTCGGTGAACGGCTGGCCGGTGAGCTCGCCGAGCACCTCGATGACGCGCTGCGGGAAGCCGGCCGGAGTGTTGATGCCGGTGCCGACGGCGGTGCCGCCCAGGGGCAGCTCGCGGACGCGGGGGAGGACGGCCTCGATCCGCTCGGCGGCATAGCGCAGGGTGGCGGCGTACCCGCCGAACTCCTGGCCGAGCGTCACCGGCGTGGCGTCCATCAGGTGCGTGCGGCCGGACTTGACCAGCCCGGCGAACTCCTCGGCCTTGCGCTCGAACGAACCCGCCAGCACGTCGAGCGCCGGCAGCAACTCGTCTGTGACCGCGACCGCGGCGGCGACATGGATCGCGGTGGGGAAGGTGTCGTTGGAGGACTGCGAGGCGTTGACGTGGTCGTTGGGGTGCACGTCGGTGCCGGCGGCGCCGGCGAGGGAGGCGATCACCTCGTTGGCGTTCATGTTGGAGGAGGTGCCCGAGCCGGTCTGGAAGACGTCGATCGGGAACGCGTCGTCCACCTCGCCCGCCCGCACCCGGGCGGCCGCCTTCGCGATGGCGTCGGCCCGCTCCGGCGTCAGGACGCCGAGCTCGCCGTTGACCCGTGCGGCCGCCTCCTTCACCGCCCCGATGGCGTGGATCAGCGCGGGCTCGATCGGGGTGCCGCTGATCGGGAAGTTCTCCACGGCCCGCTGGGTCTGCGCGCGCCACAGCGCGTCCTTGGGGACCCGGACCTCGCCCATGCTGTCGTGCTCGATGCGGAAGTCATTCACATCAGCCATAGCCATGACGCTAGCGCGGCTATGCCCGGGTGTGACCGGTCAGACGCCGGTCAGACGCCGGAGACGTGCCCGGCGTAGAGCCAGTAGGTCTCCGCGCGGCCCTGCAGATCCACCGGGTAGGACAGCTCCTCGACCTGCCAGCGGCCGAACACCTCCCGCATCGTCGCCTCCAGCTCCGGCGCCTGCGCTGCGCTCCACACCACCACGGCACCACCGGGCCGCGTCGTCCGCCGCGCCTCGGTCAGCGCCGCGGCCCGGTAGAGGCCCGCGTTGGCGTCGTGCACCAGGTAGCCCGGACCGTTGTCCACGTCGAGTAGCACGACGTCGTACGCCGAGGGCGGGGCCTGCCGCAGCGCCCGCGCGATGTCGTCGACCAGCACCCGGACGCGGCCGTCGGCCAGCATCTCGGGGCCGTGCGGCACGGTGCCCTCGCGCAGCCAGTCGACCAGCGCCGGCTCGATCTCGACGACGGTGCAGCGCGCCACCCGCTCGTCGGCGAGCACCGCGGCCAGCGTGAAGCCCAGACCCAGCCCGCCGACGAGTACCTCGCGCGGGTCGTGGTGCAACGCCAGTGCCCGGGCCGCCAGCTCGCGCTCGGTGCTGGTCTCGACGGTGTCCATCACGAACACCCCGTTGGCGCGCAGCTCCAAGGCGCCGTCGTCGCGGCGTCGCAGCACCAGCTCGCCCCGCTCGGAATCGCTGCGCGCCACCTCGTCCACGCGCCGCATTCTTCCAGCGCATTCCCCCAGGTGCTCAGGGCAGGGCGGTCGCGCGCTCGTTGCCGCCGACGGCCATGTCGACGGTGCGCTTGGTGTTGGCCAGCGCGGTGACGGTGGCGGTGCCGATGGTGCCGTCGCGGTCGAAGATCTCCGCGACGCCGACCGCCACCCCGTCGACGGCGATGTGGTCGATCGACCGCAACCCGACCTGGACGCCGCCGGGCAGCCGGGCGAGCGCCAGGCTGATGTCGGTGTTGATGTACTCGATCCCGGCGGTGCCCCAGTTCGTGATCATGCTGGTGGAGTCGGCCATCGCCGCGACCGCCTGGAACGGCGTCATCGGCTCGTCGAGCACGGTCGGCACGGCGGTCTGCCAGCTGGCGTGCCGCCCGCCGTTCTGGTGGTGGCCGAAGTCGCTGGACCACGGCTCCTCGCTCGCGAACAGCGGCAGGGTGGGATCGCTGGTCACCGGTGCCATCGCCAGCGGCGGGGGAGTCGCCCGCGCGGGCGACGTCCACACCTTGCCGGCGGTGGCCTGCGACGGCATCAGACAGGTGCAGCGCGCCCGCGCCACGACGTCGTCCGCGCCCTGGACCACCTCGGCGTCGATCAGGGCGATCCGCCGCCCGTCGCGGACGATGGTCGTACGCACGGTGGTCGGTGCCATCCGCGCGGCCCGGAAGAGGTCGACGTGGTAGCGCCCCGGCACGAAGTCGCTCTTACCGAGCGCGCCCGCGGCCGCCTCCAGCTCCCGGGCCAGCAGGCCGCTGAGCGCGACGCCGTGCATCTGCTCCTCGCTCCACAGACTGCGCGCCAGCGGGGTGGGCAGATACCTGTCGCCGTCGCGGCGGAAGAAGCCGAAGTCGCTCACCGGGCCATAGTAGAACGCGTTCTATCCAGGTGTACGGCGAACCCCACCGGGCTACCGAGTCCGCATGAGTGATTCCGAGGGCCAGGTCTCCGAGGTGCAGCGCCTCGATGCCGACGAGCAGGACACCCCGATCAGCCCCGACGACTCCACCGCCGGGTATCCCGACAGCGAGTCCGGCGACCCGGACACGCGCGGCTCGGGGCCGGACGCCAAGCCGCCGGAGAACAGGCGCGACAACGAGCACAAGCCGGACCAGCACCGCCGGCACAAGCTCGGTGAGCGCGTCGAGGACGAATGACTACTGCGCCGACCGCACCCGGATCCCGGTCAGCGGGATCGTGGTGGTGCCAGCGGGGTCGGTGAAGAAGTCGTTGCCCTTGTCGTCGACCACGACGAACGCCGGGAAGTCCTCGACCTCGATCTTCCAGATCGCCTCCATGCCGAGCTCGGGGTACTCCAGCACCTCCACCGACTTGATGCAGTCCTGAGCCAGCCGCGCGGCCGGGCCGCCGATCGAGCCGAGGTAGAAGCCGCCGTGTGCGTGGCAGGCGTCCGTCACCTGCTTCGAGCGGTTGCCCTTGGCCAGCATCACCAGGGAGCCGCCGGCCGCCTGGAACTGCTCGACGTAGGAGTCCATCCGGCCGGCCGTGGTCGGGCCGAACGACCCGCTCGCCATGCCGGACGGCGTCTTGGCGGGACCGGCGTAGTACACCGGATGATCGCGCAGGTACGCCGGCATCTCCTCGCCGGCGTCCAGCCGCTCCTTGATCTTGGCGTGCGCGATGTCGCGCGCCACCCCCAGCGGCCCGGTCAGCGAGAGCCGGGTCTTGACGGGCAGTGACGACAGCGTCGCCAGGATCTCGCTCATCGGCCGGTTCAGGTCGATCTTCACGACCTCGCCGGCCGCGATGTCCTCGGCGACGCCGGCCGAGGGCATGTACTGCGCCGGGTCGGTCTCCAGCTGCTCGAGGAAGACGCCCTCGGCGGTGATCTTGCCCAGCGCCTGCCGGTCGGCGGAGCACGAGACCGCGATCGCCACCGGGCAGGAGGCGCCGTGCCGCGGCAGCCGGATCACGCGCACGTCGTGGCAGAAGTACTTGCCACCGAACTGGGCGCCGATGCCGAAGGACTGGGTCAGCTTGAAGACCTCCTCCTCCAGCTCGAGATCGCGGAAGCCATGTCCGGAGGCGTCGCCCGAGGTCGGCATGGTGTCGAGGTAGTGGGCGCTGGCGTACTTCGCGGTCTTGAGCGCGAACTCCGCCGAGGTGCCGCCGATCACCACCGCCAGGTGGTACGGCGGGCACGCCGCCGTGCCCAGCGACTTCAGCTTCTCGTCCAGGAACTCCAGGATCCGCTTGGGGTTCAGGATCGCCTTGGTCTCCTGGTAGAGGAAAGACTTGTTGGCCGAGCCGCCGCCCTTGGCCATGAAGAGGAACTTGTACTCCGGGCTGTGCTGTGTCACTTCTTGGCCAGGCGTGGAGTACAGCTCGATCTGCGCCGGCAGGTTGTTGCCGGTCGGCTTCTCGTCGTACATGGTGATCGGCGCCAGCTGCGAATAGCGCAGGTTGAGCTTGGTGTAGGCGTCGTAGACGCCGCGAGAGATGACCTCGGCGTCGTCCACGCCGGTGAGCACGCCCTCGGCCTTCTTGCCCATCACGATCGCGGTGCCGGTGTCCTGGCACATCGGCAGCACGCCGCCCGCGGAGATGTTCACGTTCTTGAGCAGGTCGAGCGCGACGAAGCGGTCGTTCCCGGATGCCTCCGGGTCGTCGATGATCTTGCGCAGCTGGGCCAGGTGGGCCGGGCGCAGGTAGTGCTGGATGTCGTGGATGGCCTCGTAGGTCAGCCGGCGGATCGCCTCCGGCTCCACCGTGAGGAAGGTGCGGCCGCCCACCTCGACGGTGCTGACCCCTTCCGTGGTGATCAGTCGGTACGGCGTGGAGTCCTCGCCGGTCGGGAGCAGGTCGCTGTAGAGAAAGGGAGCCTCGGCCACGGCTCGACACGATATCCCGCGCACCTGTCACATCCGTCGGCCGGTCGGTGTCTGGATGTCGAACGATCCCGTCCGAGGAGGAGACATGAGCACCACCCGCATCCCCGCCGCCCCGATCACGGGCCTGTACGGCACGCTCGTCAAGCGCTTCAGCATGAAGATGCTGGGCCGGGTCCCCGAGCCGCTCGGGGTGTACTTCCACAACCCCGCCGTTCTCAAGAGCTACCTGTCCATCAGCGCCAAGGCGCGCAAGTGGCACGCCTGCGACCCGAGCCTGAAGTCGTTCGCCCATCTGGCGGTCGCCTCCATGCTGGGCTGCTCGTGGTGCCTGGACTTCGGCTACTTCGAGGCGTTCAACGAGAAGCTGGACCTGGACAAGGCGCGGGAGGTGCCGCGCTGGCGCGAGTCGAGCGTGTTCACCCCACTGGAGCGCGACGTGATGGTCTACGCCGAGGCGATGTCGGTCTCGCCGCCGATGGTGACCGACGAGCTGTCCGCGAGCCTGCGCGAGCGGATCGGCGCCCCGGCGCTGGTCGAGCTGACCGCCTTCGTCGCGCTGGCGAACTTCTACACCCGCTCGAACATCGCCTTCGGCATCGAGTCCGAGGGGTACGCCGAGGCCTGCGACCTGGCGCCGATGGCGCCGCGACCCGAGGTAGCGTCCGGAGCATGAGCGACGACCCGTTCCTCGCCCACCGCAGCCTGCTGTTCACCGTCGCCTACGAGATGCTCGGCTCGGCGGCCGACGCCGAGGACGTCGTGCAGGAGACCTGGCTGCGGTGGCGGGCGGTGGACCGCGCCGGCGTGCGCGACCCGCGGGCCTACCTGGTCCGAGCGGTGACCCGGCAGGCGCTCAACCGGCTGCGCACGCTCGCACGCCGCCGCGAGGAGTACGTCGGCGAGTGGCTGCCCGAGCCGCTGCTGACCAGCCCCGACGTCGCCGAGGACGTCGAACTGGCCGAGAGCCTCTCACTGGCGATGCTGACGGTGCTGGAGACGCTGACGCCGACCGAGCGGGCGGTCTTCGTGCTGCACGAGGTCTTCGCCGAGTCCTACGACGAGATCGCCGCGGCCCTCGACAAGTCGGTGGCGGCGGTGCGCCAGATCGCGCACCGGGCGCGCGAGCACGTCGCCGCCCGGCGGCCGCGCTCGAAGGTGAGCGAGCAGGAGCGCCGTCGGGTCGTGGCCCGCTTCCTGGCCGCGCTCGAGACCGGGGACCTGGCCGGACTGGTCGACGTCCTCGCTCCCGACGTCGTGCTGGTGACCGACGGTGGCGGGGTGAAGAAGGCGGCGCTGCGGCCGATCGTCGGGGTCGAGAAGGTGCTGCGCTTCCTGATCGCGGTGCAGCCGCCCGACTCGGCGGTCGACGGCGTGGCCGTGGTCGTCAACGGTGAGCCGGCGCTGCGCATCGACGTCGACGGCGAGCCCGACTCGATCGTGACCGCCGAGGTGGACGGCGGCGCGGTGGTGCGACTCTTCGTGGTGCGCAACCCGGAGAAGCTGCGCCGGATCGCGGAGGAGACGCCGTTGCGCCGGTAGCCGCCCCTCGCTATGGTCGAGGCATCCACCACGGGAGTCCGCGGCAGCGGACTGAGAGGGAGCTGAAGCCGCTCCGACCGTCGAACCTGATCCGGGTCATGCCGGCGAAGGAAGCGAAGGAGCATCCCTTGTTGCCACGGCTGTTCTGTCTGGTCTCGTCCGAGGACGACCTCGCGCTGCTGCCTGCGCTGGCCGGGACCGGTGTCGACGGGTTCCAGGTCCGGGACAAGCACGCGACCACCCGCGAGCTGGTCGAGCTGACCCGGGTGGTGCGCGGCTCCGTCGAGGCGTACGGCGCCGTGGTGGTCGTCGACGACCGGCTCGACGTCGCGCTCGCGACCGGCGCCGCCGGCGTGCACCTCGGGGCCGACGACCTACCGGTCGCGGAGGCACGCCGGCTGGCGCCCGGCCTGCTGATCGGCGCCACCTGCCGCTCGCGCGCCGAGGTCGCCACCGCGGCCGACCACGGCGCCGACTACGCCGGCTTCGGCCCGCTCTTCACGACCCGGTCGAAGGCCGGCCTGCCCGATCCGTTCGGGCTGGGTGCGCTCGCCGCCGCGTGCGGCATCCTGCCGCTGATCGGCATCGGCGGCATCGACGCGGAG
>NZ_DASZUF010000069.1:0-6740 GCF_035547795.1 Nocardioides sp. | reverse complement strand
GTGCTCTACACCACCGCGTTCGCGTTCAAGGCGCCGATCTCGACCACTCACACGATCACCTCCGCGATCATGGGGGCCGGCGCCACCCAGCGCTTCAACGCGGTGCGTTGGGGCGTAGCGGGCAACATCGTCGCCGGTTGGGTGCTCACCTTCCCGGCCGCGGGCCTCGCCGCCGCCGCGTCGTACGAGGTCCTGCGGGTGCTCTTCGGGGTCTGATCTCGCCCGCTGCCGGGCTTCGGCGTCGTCGCGCCGAGCCAGAGGGCCGGCTCACATCCCAGGTCGATCATCCTCAACAGCCGGATCCCGGTCTCCTCCGGCGACCAGGCGTTCTCATCGGCGAGCTGGCTGGCGCGGTGGCACCGGTCGACGCCGATCCACCGCAAGGTAGGGACGGCGGCATCTGGACCTGGTCGCTGCTGTGGACCGAGCAGCGGCAGGAAACTGGCTAGCCGACTCGGGATATGAGCGCTTCCACCCGTCCCCGCTAGCCAGTTTCTCCCGAGTGCGCGCCGGCGAAGGGGACCAGACCCACCGGCGCCGACCTACGAAGAGCGGATCAGCCGAAGCGCCCCGAGATGTAGGCCTCGGTGGACTCGTTCTCCGGGTTGGTGAACATCGTCTTGGTGGGGTTGAACTCCACCAGGTGGCCCGGCTGCCCGGCGGCCTTGAGGTTGAAGAAGCCGGTGTCGTCGGAGACGCGGGCGGCCTGCTGCATGTTGTGCGTCACGATCACGATCGTGTACGACGACTTCAGCTCGTGGATGAGGTCCTCGATGGCCGCTGTCGAGATCGGGTCGAGGGCCGAGCACGGCTCGTCCATGAGCAACACCTCAGGCTCCACCGCGATCGCGCGGGCGATGCACAGCCGCTGCTGCTGGCCGCCGGAGAGCCCCATCCCAGGCTTGCCGAGCCGGTCCTTGACCTCGTTCCACAGGTTGGCGCCGCGCAGCGACTTCTCCACGATGGCATCCGCCTCCGCGCGGCCGAGCCGGCGGGCGTTGAGCCGGTTGCCGGCCAGCACGTTGTCGTAGATCGACATGGTGGGGAACGGGTTCGGCCGCTGGAAGACCATGCCGATGCGACGACGCACCTCGACCGGGTCGATGGAGGGGTCGTAGAGCGACTGGCCGTCGACCATCACCTTGCCCTCGACCCGCGCTCCGGGGATCACCTCATGCATCCGGTTCAGCGAGCGCAGGAAGGTCGACTTGCCGCAGCCGGAGGGGCCGATGAACGCGGTGACCGACTTGGCCTTGATGGTCATGGTCACGCCCTCGACGGCCTTGAAGTCGCC
This sequence comes from Nocardioides sp., assembly GCF_035547795.1. Classification (GTDB taxonomy): domain Bacteria; phylum Actinomycetota; class Actinomycetes; order Propionibacteriales; family Nocardioidaceae; genus Nocardioides. The sequence goes on along the minus strand of NZ_DASZUF010000069.1, from coordinate 5,446 downwards.
GTAGTAGATGTCGAGGTCGGTGACGTCGATGCTCTTTGCCATGGGTGTTACTCCCGTCAGTGCCCGGTCTTGGGGGCGAAGATCTTGCCGATGATGCGGGCGGCCAGGTTGAGGACCATCACGATGGCGATGAGCAGGAGCGCTCCGCCCCACGCCAGCCGGTATCCCGCCGGCGTACTGGTCTGGTACTCGGTCATGATGAAGACCGGCAGAGTCTGCATCCGACCCGAGAACAGGTTGGTATTGGTCACGTCGATGCTTCCGACGGCGACCAGCAGCGGCGCAGTCTCCCCGATGACGCGACTGATCGCCAGCATGACGCCGGTGATGATGCCGCCGATGCTGGTGGGCAGCACGACCTTGAGGATGGTGCGCCACTTCGGCACGCCGAGCGCGTACGACGCCTCCCGCAGGTCGCCCGGCACCAGCCGCATCATCTCCTCGGCCGAACGCACCACCGTGGGGATCATCAGCAATGACAGCGCGATCGAGCCCATCACACCCATCCGGGTGCCCACCCCGAAGAACACGCTGAACAGTGCCAGGGCGAACAGCCCTGCGACGATGGAGGGGATACCGGTCATCACGTCGACCAACAGGGTGATCACCCTCGCAATCGGGCGACCGCGACCGTACTCGACCAGGTAGACCGACGTCATCAGGCCGACCGGGACGGAAATGATTGTCGCCCCGAGGGTCACCAGCAGAGTCCCCAGTAACGCGTGTACCACGCCGGAGCCGGGCATGGTCTTGAACGTCACCGGGTCCAGCTGCTGGACCATGTTGTGGGTCAGGAAGTGGCCGTTGATCGCTGGGATGCCGGAGGCCAACGTCTTGATCAGCAGCCACGCCAGCGGGGCTAGCGCGCACACCAGGGCCGTCCAGATCAGCGCGGTCACCAGACGGTCGACGGCGGCCCTCCGACCCTCCACCAGCCTCGACCACAGCGGCAGGGCCACGTCCGTGAGGAGGATGGCCACGATCGCCATCGGCACCCAACCCCAGCCGAGCAGGAGGCCGAGAAGTGCCGCTACGACGACGGCGGTGCCCATCACCATCGGGACCGCGTACTGCGGCAGGCGCAGCCGGTGCAGCGGCAGGCTGTGGGTCTGCATGGTCACGTCAGCGGTGGTCACGCCAGCTTCCTCTCCGAGCGGGCCACGATCAGGCGCGCGGCGAAGTTCACCAGGAACGTGAAGACGAACAGCACCAGGCCGGTGGCGATCAGCACGGTCTGGATCCGGTTGTCCTCGGAGTTGTAGTTCGCCGCGATGTTGGAGGCGATCGTGGCGGGGTTGTCACTGGTGAGCACCTTCAGCGTCACCAGTGGGCTGGCGCTGAGCACCATCGCCACCGCCATCGTCTCGCCGAGAGCGCGACCCAACCCGAGCATCACGCCGGCCACCATGCCCGAGCGGGCGTGGGGAAAGACCGCCATCCGGATCATCTCCCAACGCGTCGCCCCCAGACCCAGCGCGGCCTCCTCGAGCAACCGTGGCGTCTGTTGGAAGACCTCACGACAGATAGCCGTCGTGATCGGCAGAATCATGATCGCCAGCACCACCGCCGCCACCAGGATGGTGCGGCCGGTCGCGGAAACCTGCCCCGAGAACAGCGGGAACCAGCCGAGATGGTCGCCCAGCCAACGCTGCACCGGTTGTGCCGCCGAGGCCAGCGAGCGTGCGCCCCACAGGCCGTAGACGACGGACGGCACCGCCGCGAGCAGGTCGATCACATAAGCAACGGGTACGGCGAGACGCCGAGGGGCGTAGTGCGAGATGAACAGCGCCAGCCCGATCGCGAACGGCACCGCGATGATCATCGCCAGCACCGCTGCCAACGTCGTACCGAAGAGGAGCTTGGCCGCGTAGGTCCAGAAGTTGTGCGCCGCCGGCTCGTAGACCGAGCGGTCAGTGTGGAAGCCCTGCGCTCCCTGGACCGCGAGGAACACGAACACCGCCCCCAGCGCGACCATGATGATCACGCCGGCGGTCATGGCGGTCGTGGAGAAGATGCGGTCGCCGAGGCGGGCCGGGGAGCGGCGTTCGACGACGGATGCGGATCTGGTGATGCTCACTGCGTTGGGAACTCCCGTCTGGGAACCGACGCGGGAGGCGACGAGCCCGATCGGGGCCCGCCGCCTCCCGGCGTTGGTCAGCTGCCGATCTTGGCGATGATCGTCGCCTCCTTGGAGGCGACATCGGACGGCAGCGGGGCCGAGTAGGCGTTGGCGGCGGCCGCCTTCTGGCCGTCGGCGGAGGTGATGTAGGTGAGGAACGCCTTCACGATCGCCGCGGTGTTGGCGTCGCTGTAGCTCTGGCAGGCGATCTCGTAGGACGCCATGAAGATCGGGTAGTTCTTCGCGTCCGTGGTGGTGCGGTTCAGGTTGTAGGCCATCACCGTCTCGGGCGAGCCGCTGACCACCTCCGAGGCGGCGAGGTCGTTGGCCGCGCCGTCGGCGGACGGCGCCACGTAGGAGTCACCGACCTTGATCTTGGCCACGCCGAGCTTGGTGCCCTGGACGCCCGAATCGTCGATGTAGGCGATGGTGCCGTCACCGGCCTGGACGGCACCCACGACGCCGGAGGTGCCCTCGGCGGACTCGCCCTTCGTCGAGGGCCAAGCGGTGTTCGCAGCACTGGACCACTCCGACGGAGCGGCCTTGTTGAGGTAGTCGGTGAAGTTCCACGTCGTACCCGAGGCGTCGGAGCGATGCACCGGGGTGATCGCGGTCGAGGGCAGCTTGACGCCGTCGTTGAGCGCCGCGATGGCCGGGTCGTCCCACTTGGTGATCTTGCCGGTGAAGATCTTGGCGATCGTGTCGGCGTCGAGGTTGAGGGACGTCACCCCCTTGAGGTTGAAGGCGACGTCGATCGGCGAGATGAACACCGGGATCTCGATCGGGTCACCGCCGCAGGTCTGCTTGGCCTTCGCCAGGGTGGCGTCGTCCATCGCGGAGTCGGAGCCGGCGTACTTGTAGGCGCCGGAGATGAAGTTGGTCTGCCCGGTGCCGGAGCCCACCGAGTCGTAGGTCAGGGTCACACCCGAGTTGCTCTGACCGAAGCCTGCGCGCCAGGACTCCTGGGCCTTTTCCTGGGCGGAGGAGCCGCCACCGGCGACGGTGCCGCTGAGCGAGCCCGACGACGCGGAGTTGCCCGCACCACCGTCGGCGCCACCAGCGTTGTCGGCGGAGTTGTTGCTCGAGCCGCAGGCCGCCAGGGAGGCTGCGAGGGCGAGGGCCGCGACGCCCGGGACGACGGCGCGGCGGAGGGTGCTGGTCTTCACTCGAAATCTCCTCGATCTGTAACGGAACGCTGAGACCGTAAGGAGCCGAAGTGACCGGATTCGGGGCCGTCGGTGAACGAGGCGTGAACGTCACCCGCCGTCTCGGCGACACATCCCTTGAGAGCAGACGGATATTGGGTGAACTACCTCACGCCGCTCTTGTCAGAGCGGCAGGTGGCGCTCTATACCCACGGCCCGCGCCTTGCGGACATGCAGCACGACCAGCTCGCCCTTGCGCAACAGGAGGTTGCGTACGCCGAGCGCCCGGAACACCAGCGGCAGCACCGGCCGATGGGTGCACACGACCACGGGGCCGTCGGCGACCTCCGCGCGCAGGTTGCGCAGCAGCGTCGTGGTCGCCTGCTCGGCCACGTCCTCCTCGCTGAGCAGTGGTGTCGTCTCGATGGGCACGCCGACCGCCTCGGCGTACGGCGCCACGGTCTCGACGCAGCGGGTGCTGTCAGAGGTGACCACCCGGGTGACGCCGTACGCCGCCAGGACGCCGGCCACCGCCTCGGCCTGCCGGCGCCCGGCGGCCAGCAGCGGCCGGCGCCGGTCGTCCCCGTGCCAGGTGCTGCGGGCACGGGCCTCGGCGTGCCGCAGCACGATCAGCGGGGCGGTGCGCTTCCGGACGGCGATCGCCTCACGCAGGGTCGCCTTGTCCCGGCTGTAGGTCAGCAGTCGCAGCGCCTTGTCGATCGGCACCCAGGCGACCTCGTCGATCTCGCCGAGGCGCTGGTAGCCGGTGACCTCGTCCGGGCTGCCGGACACCACGCGGCCGGTCCAATAGTGCACCCGCTTCCAGCCGCGGACGATCTGGTAGCGCTGGCGGTGCAGCGGCCGGGTGAGCCGGACCCGCAGGCCGGTCTCCTCCTCGACCTCACGCACCGCCGCGACCGTGGCGTGCTCGCCGGGATCGAGCTTTCCCTTGGGGAAGGACCAGTCGTCGTACTTCGGCCGATGCACCAGCAGCACCTCGCGCCCCGGCCGGAAGACGACGACACCGGCGGCCTCGACATCGCGGGAGCGCACTGCCATGTCGGTAGGTTGTCACATGTGTCGAGGCGGTGGCGGGTCGCGGGTGCTGCCGCGCTGGCGGTGGTCCTGGTGGCCGCGCTCCTGCTCGGCGCCCGAGCCTGGCGCAGCGCTCACCGCGGCGATCTGGAACGCGCCCTCGACTTCGCCCCCAAGGACGCCCAGCGCTACTCCTGGACCGACTGGGCGGCGGTACGCCGTGCCGTGGGGACCTCGTCGGAGTCGGCGCTGCTCTCGAAGGGGTACGACGAGGACCTCACCGCCGGCTCGTCGCTGACCGACTCGACCGACGTGCTGCGGCGCTCGTTCGGCATCTCCCTGGCGAGACTCGACTGGGAGCTGTACGCGCAGTCGACGTCGGGAGCGGTGGTGATCGTGAAGGTGCCCGGCTCGTTCGGCTCGATCCGTCATCACCTGACCGCGGCGGGCTTCACGCCGCCCAGCACGCCCAGCGGCGTCTGGGACGGCAGCTCGGTCGACGTGGGCGCCGTACCGGAACTGCAGTATGTGGCTCTCGACGAGTCCGACCACCTGATGCTCACCAGCGACAACGACTCCTACCTGCGCCAGACCGTGGACCGGCTCGGCCACGGCTCGCTGCCCGGCCCGGTCGGCGACGTGGCCGGCAAGCTCGGGACGCCGCTGTCGGCGGAGATCTACGGTGGCGACTACACGTGCGAGAAGCTGGCGATGTCGCAGGCCGACCCCGCCGACGCGGCGCAGGGCGACCAGCTCATCGCCGCGGCCGGCAAGGTCAACCCGGTATTGGCCTTCGCGATGGCCCGCTCGGCGCGCTCGTCCGGCCGGCCCGGTGACGTCACCGTGGCGATGGCGTTCGCCGATCACGGCCAGGCGGTGACCAACGCCGACACCCGCGCCACCCTCGCCACCGGGCCTGCCCCGGGCCAGGGCGGCACCTTCCGCGACCGGTTCACCCTCGGCAAGGTCGCGGCCTCGGGCTCGGTCGTGACCATGGACCTGCACCCCAAGCCCGGCGCCTACGTGCTCTCGGACCTGTCCACCGGGCCGCTGCTGTTCGCGACCTGCTGACGGGATCACCGAGTCGTCATGCCGGGGTAGTTCGGGGAGAAGCGGTCGCTTTACTGGCCAGTAATAGACCGCTTCT
>NZ_DASZUF010000068.1:0-12416 GCF_035547795.1 Nocardioides sp. | reverse complement strand
CCTCGCGCAGCTGGGATGAGTCAGACCTTGCGGCTGTAGGAGCGCACCGCCAGCGGCGCGAAGACCGCGACCACCACGGCGCAGCCGACCAGCGCCCAGCCCACGTTGGCGGTCAGCCGGCCGTCGTTCATCAGGTCGCGCACGGCGTTGATCACCAGCGTGACCGGGTTGACCTTGACGAAGTGCTCGAGCCAGCTCGGCAGCGTCTGCGAGGGCACGAACGCGTCGGAGAGGAACGTCAGCGGGAACATGATCATCATCCCGATGCCCTGCACCGCCTGCGCGGAGCGGGCGATGGTGCCCAGCCAGGCGAAGATCCACGACAGCGACCAGCCCGAGATCACCACGAGCAGCCAGCCGGCCAGCACGCCCAGGACGCCGCCGTGCGGGCGGTAGCCCATCAGCAGGCCGGTCAGGATCGTCAGGGTGGCGGCGATCGCGTAGCGCAGCAGGTCGGCCAGCATCGGGCCGGCCAGCGGCGCGATCCGGGCCATCGGCAGCGACCGGAACCTGTCGAAGACGCCCTTGTCCATGTCCTCGCGCATCTGGGTGCCGGTCGCCATGCAGGCGGTCAGCGAGGTCTGCGCCAGGATGCCGGTGATCACGATCGGCAGGTAGCTCTGCACGTCGCCGGAGATCGCGCCGCCGAAGATGTAGGCGAACATCGCGGTGAACAGCAGCGGCTGGATCACCACGTCGAAGAACTGCTCCGGGTTGCGCCGCATCTTCTTCAGCGCCCGCCAGGCCATGGTGAGCGTCTGGCTGACGGTGTCGGACAGGGCCGGCCGCACGGTCAGAGCGCGCTCGGCGGCCGGAGTGATCAGGGCGCTCATCACGCCACCTCCTCGGTGAGGCTCTCGTCCTCGGCGTAGTGGCCGGTGATGGCCAGGAAGACCTCGTCCAGCGTCGGCTGGCGGACGGCGGCGGTGGCGATGCCCAGCTCCGCCTGTCGCAGCGCGATCAGCACGTCGGCGGCCTTGTTCGGATCCGGCAGCGCGATCGAGAGCCCGCCGGCCTCAGGGGTCAGCACCGGCTCCTCGCCGAGGATGCCGGACACCAGGCCCGCGGCCTGCGCGGTACGGTCCTTGTCGGCCAGCCGCAGGTGCAGCGTCGAGTTGCCGACGCTGGTCTTGAGCTCCTCGGGCGTGCCCTCGGCGACCTTGAGGCCGCGGTCGATCACCGCGATCCGGTCGGCGAGCTGGTCGGCCTCGTCGAGGTACTGCGTGGTCAGCAGCACCGTCGCACCGTCGCGGACCAGCTCGCGGATCGTCTCCCACATCTGGCCCCGGGTGCGAGGGTCGAGGCCGGTGGTCGGCTCGTCGAGGAAGATCAGCGGCGGCCGGCTGATCAGCGAGGCGGCCAGGTCGAGCCGGCGGCGCATGCCACCGGAGAAGTTCTTGATCTGCCGGTCACCGGCCTCCTCGAGCCCGAAGCGGCCGAGCAGGTCGTGCGCCGTGGTCTTGGCGCGCTTGGCCGACAGGCCCTGGAGGCGGCCGAAGAGCCAGAGGTTCTCGTAGCCGGTGAGGTTCTCGTCGACGGAGGCGTACTGGCCGGTGACGCCGACGAGCTGGCGGATCTGGTGAGGCGAGGACGCGACGTCGACGCCGAAGATGCTCGCCGACCCGCCGTCGATCGGCAGCAGCGTGGCGAGCATCTTGAGGGTGGTGGTCTTGCCGGCGCCGTTGGGTCCCAGCACGCCGTAGACCTCGCCGGTGCGGATGGAGAGGTCGACGCCGCCGACCGCCGTAACGGTGCCGGACTTTTGGCTACCGAAGCGCTTCACCAGGCCGTGGGCGTCGACTGCCAGGTCGGAGTTGGTCATGGCACCAGCGTGGGGCAGGCCGGTTTCAGATCGCTTTCACGACGGCGTCGGCCGGTTTCAGGTGATCGGCTGCTCCAGCACCACCCGGGCGCGGGCGTAGACGTCCCGGTCGCCGGTGACCCGGATCCCGCTGTCGTCGCCGCGATGCCACAGCCACGCGTCCAGGTCGGCGGCGGTCCCGGAGACGACCGCGTCGGCCTCCGATCCCGGCGGCGGTACGACGTGCAGGTCCGGCTCGCCGCTGCGCTCCACGCCCTCCGGCGAGGTCCCGGAGAAGATCCCGAGCTGGATCCAGACGGAGGCGCCGACATCGGTCATCGCGAACTCGACGTGATGGGGGAGCGGTGCGAACGCCCCCCACGGGGGCAGGGCGCCGTACATCAGGTCGAGGCACTCCTCGACGCCGTCGGCGGCCAGCGCCGGGTCGAGCGCGGTCGGTGTGCCGGCGGTCAGCTCCGCGTCGAGGCGGTGGATGAGCGCCTCGTGCGCCTGGCGGCGCAGGACGAACCCGACGGTATGGTCGGCCGACCAGGACCAGCACTCGTCGGCGGGGTCCGCCGCGGCGAGGGCACCGACGAGCCGGTCGCTCCACTCGTCGAAGAAGGCCAGCAGCCGGTCGTAGGCGACGGGCCGCTCCGGCTCGGCGTAGTTCTCGCGCGGGTCGATGGGGCGCTGCGTGACCACGTGGGTCCACCAGCGCTGCACCTCGCCGAGGTGGAACAGCAGGTCGGCGGCGGTCCAGCCGGGGCAGGACGGGACGGGTGTGGCAGGCTCGGTGTCGGTGAGGACCTCGCGGAAGCGGACCGACTCCCGACGGATGTGGTCCAGGTAGGTGGGACAGTCCAGGCGCGTCATGATCGCGACGCTAGCCGCATCCCGGCGGGGAGACATCTCTTCAAAATCATGCAGAGTCGTGTATTGTTATGCATATGACGAAGAAGTCGATCGCCGTCGCGGGCGCGAGCGGCTACGCCGGCGGCGAGCTGCTGCGCCTGCTGCTGGCCCACCCGGACGTCGAGATCGGAGCGCTGACCGCGTTCGGCAACGCGGGTGAGCGCCTCGGCTCGTTGCAGCCGCACCTGCTGCCGTTGGCCGACCGCGTGCTGGAGCCCACCACCGTCGAGGTGCTGCAGGGCCACGACGTCGTCTTCCTCGCGCTGCCGCACGGGCAGTCCGGCGCGATCGCCGCCCAGCTGCCCGACGAGACCGTCGTGATCGACTGCGGCGCGGACTTCCGGCTCGCGGATCCGGCGTTGTGGGAGAGGTTCTACGGCTCCGACCACGCCGGGACCTGGCCCTACGGCCTGCCCGAGCTGCCCGGGCAGCGGACCAGGCTGGCCGGCGCCAACCGCATCGCCGTACCGGGCTGCTATCCGACGGTCTCCTCGCTGGCCCTCGCCCCGGCCATCGCCGCCGGCCTGGTCGAGCCCGACGTCGTCGTGGTCGCCGCCAGCGGCACCAGCGGAGCCGGCAAGGCCGCCAAGCCGCACCTGCTCGGCAGCGAGACCGCCGGCAACGTCAGTGCGTACGGCGTGGGCGGGGTGCACCGGCACACCCCCGAGATCATCCAGAACCTCTCCGCGCTCACCGACGAGGCGGTGACGGTGAGCTTCACCCCGCTGCTGGTGCCGATGCCGCGCGGGATCCTGGCCACCTGCACCGCCAAGGTGAGGCCGGGCGTCGGCGCACAGGACGTCCGGGTCGCCTACCAGAAGGCGTACGTCGAGGAGCGGTTCGTGCACCTGCTCCCCGAGGGCCAGTGGCCCCAGACCAAGGCCGTCACCGGCGCCAACGTGGTGCATCTGCAGGTGACGGTCGACGAGGCGGCCGGACGGCTGGTCGCCGTCGGCGCCGTCGACAACCTCGCCAAGGGCACGGCCGGCGCCGCCGTCCAGTGCATGAACCTCGCTCTCGGCCTCGACGAGGCCACCGGCCTGACCACGATCGGACTCGCACCGTAATGAGCGTCACCCATCCCCAGGGCTTCGTCGCCGCCGGCGTCGCCGCGGGCCTGAAGAGCACCGGCAGGCCCGACGTGGCGCTGGTGGTCAACCAGGGCCCGTCGTACGCCTCGGCCAGCGTCTTCACCGCCAACCGCTGCAAGGCCAATCCGGTGCTGTGGAGCCAGGAGGTGGTCAAGGACGGCGTCGTCAAGGCGGTCGTACTCAACTCCGGCGGCGCCAACTGCTACACCGGCGCCGAAGGCTTCCAGACCACCCACCAGACCGCGGAGCGGGTCGCCGAGCACCTCGGCATCGGCGCCGGGGACGTGGTGGTGTGCTCCACCGGGCTGATCGGCGTGCTCAACATCCGCGAGCACGTGCTCGCCGGCGTCGACGCGGCCGCCGCCGCGCTGAGCGGCGACGGCGGCCCGGCGGCCGCCGAGGCGATCATGACCACCGACACCGTTGCCAAGCAGGTCGTGGTGGAGGGCGAGGGCTGGTCGATCGGCGGGATGGCCAAGGGCGCCGGCATGCTGGCCCCCGCGCTGGCCACCATGCTGGTGGTCATCACCACCGACGCCGACCTGACCGCGGCCGAGCTCGACCAGGCGCTGCGGGCCGCCACCCGGGTCAGCTTCGACCGGCTCGACTCCGACGGCTGTATGTCGACCAACGACACCGTCACGCTGCTGGCCAGCGGCGCCTCCGGCGTGCGGCCGAGCGTCGAGGAGTTCACCGCGGCGCTGACCCGGGCCTGCAGCGACCTGGCCCTGCAACTGCTCGCCGACGCCGAGGGTGCCGACCACTCGATCGCGATCACCACGCTGAACGCCGCCACCGAGGACGACGCGGTGGAGGTGTCGCGCTCGGTCGCGCGGAGCAACCTGTTCAAGGCGGCGATCTTCGGCAAGGACCCCAACTGGGGTCGCATCCTGGCCTCGGTCGGCACCACCGGGGCCGCCTTCGACCCGGCCGACCTCGACGTCGCCCTCAACGGCGTCTGGGTCTGCAAGCGGTCCACCCCGGCCGAGGACCCGAGCCTGATCAGCCTCGAGGAGCGCGACGTCACCGTGACCATCGACCTCAAGGCCGGCGACGCCTCGGCGACCGTCTGGACCAACGACCTGACCCACGCCTACGTGCACGAGAACAGCGCCTACAGCTCATGAGCACCCCGACCAAGGACGCCGTCGACACCGCCAAGGCGGCCACACTCGCCGCGGCGCTGCCGTGGCTGAAGAAGTACAACGGCAAGATCATCGTGATCAAGTACGGCGGCAACGCCATGACCGACGACATCCTGAAGTCCGCCTTCGCCGAGGACATCGCGTTCCTGCGGCTGGCCGGCTTCAAGCCCGTCGTCGTGCACGGCGGCGGCCCGCAGATCTCCCGGATGCTGGACCGGCTGGGCATCGCCTCGGAGTTCCGCGGCGGCCTGCGGGTGACCACGCCCGAGGCGATGGACGTGGTCCGGATGGTGCTCGTCGGCCAGGTCCAGCGCGAGCTGGTCGGCCTGCTCAACCAGCACGGGCCGCTCGCCGTCGGCCTCTCCGGCGAGGACGCCGGCCTGTTCACCGCGACGCGGACCAACACGGTCGTCGACGGCGAGGAGGTCGACCTCGGCCTGGTGGGTGAGGTGACCGAGGTGCGGCCCGACGCCGTACTCGACCTGATCGAGGCGGGCCGGATCCCGGTGATCTCCAGCGTGGCGCCCGACGAGGCCGGGGTGGTCCACAACGTCAACGCCGACACCGCCGCCTCGGCGCTCGCGGTCGCGCTCGGCGCCGAGAAGCTGCTGGTGCTCACCGACGTCGAGGGCCTCTACCGCGACTACGGCAACAGTGACGACGTGATCGGCGAGATCAGCCCCGAGGCGCTGGCCGCGCTGATGCCGAGCCTGGACTCGGGCATGATCCCGAAGATGAGCGCGTGCCTGCAGGCCGTGCGCGGCGGCGTGCCGCGTGCCACCGTGGTCGACGGTCGGGAGCAGCACGCGGTGCTGCTGGAGATCTTCACCGACGAGGGCATCGGCACCCAGGTCCTGCCCGGGGTCGAGACCAAGATCAGGAAGGCACGCTCATGACCGGCAGCACGGCGCGCTACCAGGGTGCGCTGATGAACACCTTCGGGACGCCCAAGCTCATCCTCACCCGCGGTGCGGGGGCGCACGTGTGGGACGAGGACGGCAACGAGTACGTCGACCTCCTCGGCGGCATCGCCGTCAACGCCCTCGGCCACGGCCATCCGGCGCTGGTCGCGGCCGTCACCGAGCAGTTGCAGACCCTCGGGCACATCTCCAACTTCTTCGCCTCCGGCCCGCAGATCGACCTCGCCGAGAGGATGCTCGCCCTGCTCGGCCACGAGGGCAAGGTGTTCTTCACCAACTCCGGCACCGAGGCCAACGAGGCGGCCTTCAAGCTGACCCGGCGTACCGGCCGCACCCACCTGGTCGCGATGACGGGCTCCTTTCACGGCCGCACGATGGGCGCGCTCGCGCTGACGAGCAAGGAGGCCTACCGGGCACCGTTCGAGCCGTTGCCGGGCGAGGTCACCTTCGTCGAATACGGCGACGCCGACGCCCTGGCCGCGGCCGTCACCGACACGACCGCGGCGATCGTGCTCGAGCCCATCCAGGGCGAGGCCGGCGTCGTCGTACCGCCAGCCGGCTTCCTCGCGGCCGCCCGGGCGATCGCCGACGAGCACGGCGCGCTGCTGTGGTTCGACGAGGTGCAGACCGGGATCGGCCGCACCGGCGCCTGGTTCGCGCACACGGCCAGCGGCGTCGTCCCGGACATCGTGACGGTGGCCAAGGGCCTCGGCGGCGGGTTCCCGATCGGCGCCTGCATCGGTGTCGGTGCCGCCGGGGACCTGCTGCAGCCGGGCAACCATGGCACCACCTTCGGCGGCAACCCGCCGGCGTGTGCCGCCGGGCTCGCGGTGATCGACACGATCGAGCGCGAGGGCCTGCTGGAGCACGTCACCGTTCTGGGCCAGAAGCTGCGCGACGGCCTCGCCGCCGACCCGCGCGTCACCGAGGTGACGGGGGAGGGGCTGCTGATCGGGGTGGTCACGACCGTCGACACCGCGAAGATCGCGGCCGCCGCGCTGGCACGGGGCTTCATCCTCAACAACGCCACCTCCGACCGGCTGCGGCTGGCGCCACCGCTGGTGCTCACCGAGGGGGACGCCGCGGCGTTCCTCGCCGCCTGGCCGGCGATCCTTGACGCGGCGCAGGAGGCCTGATGCGCAGCTTCCTGCGAGACGACGACCTGACCGCGGCCGAGCAGGCCCAGGTGCTGGACCTGGCGGCGGCGCTGAAGGCCGCGCCGTACGAGCGCAAGCCGTTGGCCGGTCCCCGGACGGTCGCCACGATCTACGACAAGCCGACGCTGCGCACCCAGTCCTCGTTCGCGGCCGGGATCGCCGAGCTCGGCGGCCACCCGATGCTGGTCGACGGCGGCCTGGCCGGCATCGGCGTGCGCGAGTCGGTCGCCGACGTCGCCCGGGTGCTGGGCCGGCAGGCCAGCATGATCGTGTGGCGCACCTACGAGCAGACCAGACTCGAGGAGATGATGCGGTACGCCGGCGTCCCCGTGGTCAACGCGCTCACCGACGAGTTCCACCCCTGCCAACTGCTGGCCGACCTGCTCACCATCCGCGAGCACAAGGGGACCCTGGCCGGGCTGACCGTGGCGTTCCTCGGCGACGCGGCGTGCAACATGGGCAACTCGTGGGCGCTGGCCGGTGCCACCGCCGGGATGCACGTCCGTTTCGGGGCACCGGAGGGCTACGCCCCCGACGCGGAGGTGCTGGCGAAGGCGGCGAGGATCGGCGAGGAGACCGGCGGCAGCGTCCAGGTGGTCACCGACGCCCCGACCGCGGTGGCGGCCGCCGACGTGCTGGTGACCGACACCTGGGTGAGCATGGGCAAGGAGGACGAGGCGGCCGAGCGGATCGCGGTGTTCTCGCCCTACGCGCTCACCCGCACGCTGCTGGCCAAGGCGGAGCCGGACGCGATCGTGCTGCACTGCCTGCCCGCCTACCGCGGCAAGGAGATCGAGGCCGAGGTGATCGACGGCCCGCACAGCGTGGTCTGGGACGAGGCCGAGAACCGCCGGCATGCTCAGAAGGCGATCCTGACCTTCCTGGCCGAGCACCTGGAGCGGGGATGAACGAGCAGGCCGGTCGGCCGGCGACCAAGAATGCCCGCCACCAGCTCATCGTCGACCTGATCTGGAACCACGAGATCAGCACCCAGGGCGAACTCGCCGACCTGCTCGCCGACAGCGGCGTCAGGGTCACTCAGGCGACCCTCTCGCGCGACCTGGTCGAGTTGGACGCGGTCAAGGTCAGGGCCGGCTCCGGCGCGCTCGTCTACGCCGTCCCCGGCGAGGGCGGCGACCGGCGACCGGTCAGTGCGGGGGAGTCGGCCGCGGGTCGCACCCGGCTGGCCCGGCTGTGCGCCGAGTTGCTGGTGAGTGCGGAGGCGAGCGCCAACCTCGTCGTACTCCGCACGCCGCCGGGTGCCGCCCAGTTCCTGGCGAGCGCGTTCGACAAGGCCGAGTTTCCTGACATCCTCGGCACCATCGCGGGCGACGACACCGTCTTGGTGATCGGCCGCGAGCCCCAGGGTGGTGAGGATCTGGTACGCCGGTTCCTCGCCCTCGCAGACCACAGCGGCACGAATGAACAAACGGATGAGGAGCAATGAGCAAGGTCCTGACCTCCCTGCCCCAGGGTGAGCGCGTGGGTATCGCGTTCTCCGGAGGCCTCGACACCTCCGTCGCGGTTGCGTGGATGCGTGACAAGGGTGCGATCCCGTGCACCTACACCGCCGACATCGGCCAGTACGACGAGCCCGACATCTCCGGTGTCCCCGACCGCGCGAAGCAGTACGGCGCCGAGATCGCCCGCGCCGTCGACATCAAGCCGCAGCTGGTGGAGGAGGGCCTGGCCGCGCTCGCGTGCGGTGCGTTCCACATCCGCTCGGGCGCGCGGGCCTACTTCAACACCACCCCGCTCGGTCGGGCCGTCACCGGCACCATACTGGTGCGGGCGATGCAGGCCGACGGCGTCAACATCTGGGGCGACGGGTCGACGTACAAGGGCAACGACATCGAGCGGTTCTACCGCTACGGCCTGATGGCCAACCCGGAGCTGCGCATCTACAAGCCGTGGCTGGACGCCGACTTCGTGGGCGAGCTGGGCGGCCGTCACGAGATGAGCGAGTGGCTGATCGCGCACGGCCTGCCCTACCGCGACGCCACCGAGAAGGCCTACTCCACCGACGCCAACATCTGGGGCGCCACCCACGAGGCGAAGACGCTGGAGCACCTCGACGTCTCGCTGGAGACGGTCGAGCCGATCATGGGCGTGAAGTTCTGGGACCCGAGTGTGGTCATCGAGCCGGAGGACGTCGCCGTCACCTTCGAGGCCGGTCGCCCGGTGGCGATCAACGGCAAGCGGTACGACGACGCCGTGGCGCTCGTGCTCGAGGCCAACGCGATCGGGGGCCGGCACGGCCTGGGCATGTCGGACCAGATCGAGAACCGCATCATCGAGGCGAAGTCGCGTGGCATCTACGAGGCGCCGGGCATGGCGCTGCTGTTCGCGGCGTACGAGCGACTGCTCAACGCGATCCACAACGAGGACACGCTGGCCAACTACCACACCGAGGGCCGCAAGCTCGGCCGGCTGCTCTATGAGGGCCGCTGGCTCGACCCGCAGGCGCTGATGCTGCGGGAGTCGATCCAGCGCTGGATCGCCTCGCTGGTTACCGGCACCGTCACCCTGCGACTGCGCCGCGGCGACGACTACACCATCCTCAAGACCGAAGGCCCGCACTTCTCCTACCACCCGGAGAAGCTCTCGATGGAGCGCGTCGAGAACGCTGCTTTCGGTCCGACGGACCGGATCGGCCAGCTCACCATGCGCAATCTCGACATCGCCGACTCGCGCGCCAAGCTGGAGCTCTACGCCGGTCAGCCGCTCGACCAGGGCACCGTCCTGGTCGAGAACGGCACGCTCTTCGGCGAGCTGCCCGCGGGCGGCTTCGACCGGATCGCGACCAATCCCGAGGTGGACGCCGAGGCCGAGGCCGTGCTCGACGAGGCCGCGATGGAGCTCGGGACCGACTGATGGGCGAACTCTCCTCGACCAACGAGGGCAAGCTGTGGGGCGGCCGGTTCGCCGGCGGCCCCAGCCCGGAGCTGGAGCGGCTGTCCCGATCCACGCACTTCGACTGGCGGCTGGGACTCTACGACCTGGCCGGCTCGCACGCCCATGCCAAGGCGCTCGGAGCGGCCGGGCTACTGACCGCCGAGGAGGAGCTGGAGCTGCACCGGGGGCTCGACGTACTCGCCGCGAAGTGGAGCTCGGGCGAGCTCCGCCCGGCCGAGACCGACGAGGACGTGCACGGCGCGCTCGAGCGGCTCCTGATCGAGGAGGTCGGGCCCGACGTCGGTGGCAAGCTGCGCGCCGGGCGGTCGCGCAACGACCAGATCGCCACGCTGTTCCGCTGCTACCTGCTCGACCACGGCCGGGTGATCGGCGGGTTGGTGCTCGACCTGGTGGACGCGCTGGCGGGCCAGGCGGAGGCGCACCTGGGCGCGATCATGCCGGGGCGGACGCACCTGCAGCACGCCCAGCCGGTGCTGCTCTCGCACCACCTGCTGGCGCATGCGTGGGCGCTGCTGCGCGACGTCGACCGGCTGGGGGACTGGCGCGACCGGGTGGAGAGCGACTCGCCGTACGGCTCGGGCGCGCTGGCGGGCCAGAGTCTCGGCCTCGACCCGGAGCTCGTCGCCCGCGAGCTGGGCTTCACCGGCTCGAGCGCCAACTCGATCGACGGGACGGCCTCGCGCGACTTCGTGGCCGAGTTCGCCTTCGTCTGCGCCCAGGTCGGCGTCGACGTGAGCCGGATCGCCGAGGAGGTCATCTTGTGGGCGACCAAGGAGTTCGACTTCGTCACGCTGCACGACTCGTGGTCCACGGGCTCATCGATCATGCCGCAGAAGAAGAACCCGGACATCTCCGAGCTGGCCCGCGGGAAGGCAGGGCGCCTGATCGGCAACCTGACCGGCCTGCTGGGCACGCTCAAGGCGCTCCCGCTGGCGTACAACCGCGACCTGCAGGAGGACAAGGAGCCGGTCTTCGACTCGGTCGACACCCTGGAGGTCCTGCTGCCGGCGTTCACCGGGCAGGTCGCGACGCTGGTCTACAACACCGAGCGGATGGCCGAGCTTGCGCCGCAGGGGTTCTCGCTGGCGACCGACATCGCGGAGTGGCTGGTGCGCGAGGGGACGCCGTTCCGGATCGCCCACGAGCTGGCCGGTGCGTGTGTCCGCGCCGCCGAGGCGAAGGGCACCGAGCTCGACGGGCTGACCGACGAGGAGTTCGCCGCGATCTCGCCCGCGCTGACGCCCGACGTACGGCTGGTGCTGACCGCCGAGGGCTCCGTCGCCTCGCGCGACGGCCGCGGCGGTACGGCGCCGGCCCGGGTGCGTGAGCAGCTCGCCGAGCTGACCAGCCGCACGGCCGCGCTGCGGGAGCGGCTGGCCTGATGTCACTGCAGGAGGCGCTGGCGGGGCCTGCCGAGCAGGTCGCGCCGCGCCTCCTCGGTGCCCTCCTGACCCATGCGGGCGTAACCCTCCGCCTGACCGAGGTCGAGGCGTACGCCGGCGCTGCCGACCCCGGCTCGCACGCCTACCGCGGCCGAACCGCCCGCAACGCGGTGATGTTCGGCCCGGCAGGGCATCTTTACGTCTACTTCACCTACGGGATGCACACCTGCGCCAACGTGGTGTGTGGCGTCGAGGGGACCGCCTCGGCGTGCCTGCTACGCGCCGGCGAGGTCGTCGACGGCATCGACCTGGCCCGTGAGCGGCGGTTGGGCTCGACCGACCGCAACCTCGCGCGGGGGCCGGCGCGGCTGTGCCAGGCGCTCGGCATCCGGCTCGACGACAACGGTGCCGCACTGGACGGCGATCGCTTCCAGCTGCTCCTCGGCGAGCCGGTGGCGACGCCCGCGACAGGTCCTCGGGTGGGCCTCCGCGGCGCCCCGGAGAGGCCGTGGCGGTTCTGGATCCAGGGGGAACCGACGGTGTCCGTGTACCGGCCCGCCAAGGGCCTGCGACCCGGATTTGGCGCGCCCGACACCCCCGTGTAATGTTCTCTTCGTCGCCGGGTGCGACACCCAAACCAACGGGCCGCGAGGCCACCAGGACCTGGGTGTGGCGCGCGGCGATGCGGTTGCGAGCAAGCGGCGTCAGCGCGAGTTGACGAAGCGGATCGGGGCCGGTAAGTTTTTGCAGGTTGCCCCGCAGCGAGGCCGAGAGGCCGAGCGTGGTGTGCGTGTGATTCTTGAGAACTCAACAGTGTGTCAATAGTCGACGAATTAGTTTGTTGTGCCCTGTCATCTTTGGGTGATGGTTGTGACAATGATTTCGGCAAGGATTTTTGTCGGGGTTTGTTTTGTCAGGCATCTCTTCTTCTCAGCTGGTCTCTTTTTGGGGGTTGGTTGGGGTTTGTTTTTCTACGGAGAGTTTGATCCTGGCTCAGGACGAACGCTGGCGGCGTGCTTAACACATGCAAGTCGAGCGGAAAGGCCACTTTGTGGTACTCGAGCGGCGAACGGGTGAGTAACACGTGAG
>NZ_DASZUF010000067.1:0-2113 GCF_035547795.1 Nocardioides sp. | reverse complement strand
GAGCCCTGGCGGTCAACCTGCGTGCGGCCGGTTGGGAGGTCGAGGTCGCCCACGACGGCCGCTCCGGCCTGGCGGCCGCGGCGGACTTCCACCCCGACGTGGTGCTGCTCGACCTGGGCCTGCCCGACCTGGACGGCACCGAAGTGCTCACCGGGCTGCGCGGCTGGACGTCGGTGCCGGTGGTGGTCCTCAGCGCCCGACAGCACGGCGACGACAAGGTCGAGGCGCTCGACCTGGGTGCGGACGACTACGTGACCAAGCCGTTCGCGATGAACGAGCTGATGGCGCGGCTGCGGGCGGCCGTGCGGCGCGGCCAGGAGGCCGCGCCCGAGGTCACCTCGCTGGCGGTGGGCGACCTGGAGATCGACTTCGCCCGCAAGCGCGTGGCCAAGCGCGGCGACGACGTGCGCCTGACCCCGACCGAGTGGGCCTTCCTCGAGCTGCTGGCCCGCAACGTGGGCCGGCTGGTCACCCGTGAACAGATCCTGCGCGAGGTCTGGGGGCCGGTCTATGCCAAGGAGACCCACTACCTGCGCGTCTACGCCGCCCAGCTGCGGCGCAAGCTGGAGGACGACCCGGCCCACCCGCGACACCTGGTCACCAGCAGCGGGCTGGGCTACACCCTGGAGCCGTGAGCCGGCCGCAGCACCGATGCGGCGGCCGAGAGCGTGATCAGCACGCCCAGCAGCTTCAGGTCGGTACGGCGAAGGTCAGGCGGCCGCCGACGTTGCCACGAAGCCGGTCAGGAAACCCGAGCCGGGCGCGGCAATATTGACGGATTCTTGACGGTGTCGAGCGTGGCCGGGATGCGGGGCGACGCGCTGCCGGGCTGCAGGCTTGGAGGGTGTCCTCCACGCCGTTCCGCCTGAGCCATGCGGCAGCACTCGAGCCGGTCGAGAAGAAGCATCAGTGGTGGCAGGTGATGTGCCTGACCGGCGTCGACTACTTCTCGACGCTCGGCTACCAGCCGGGCATCGCGGCCCTGGCCGCCGGCCTGCTCTCGCCGATCGCCACGCTCGTGCTGGTCGCGCTCACGCTGGCCGGTGCGCTGCCGGTCTATCGGCGCGTGGCGCAGGAGTCACCTCACGGTGAAGGCTCGATCGCCATGCTGGAGCGGCTGTTGAGCTTCTGGAAGGGAAAGCTCTTCGTTCTCGTCCTGCTCGGCTTCGCGGCCACCGACTTCCTCATCACGATGACGCTCTCGGCCGCCGACGGAGCGGCGCACCTGGTCGAGAACCCGCATGTACCGCACAGCTGGGACCATCCGATGCTCGTCACGCTGGTTCTCCTGGCGCTCCTCGGTGCGGTCTTCCTGCGCGGCTTCGGAGAGGCGATCGGCATCGCCGTGGGGCTCGTCGGGGTCTACCTCGCGCTCAACGCCGTCGTGATCGTGGTCGGCACGTGGAAGGTCGCCACGCATCCCGCCGTTCTCGGCTCGTGGAGGAGCGGCCTGCTGACCGAGCACGGCAACGTCTTCACCATGATCGGGGTCGCGCTGCTGGTCTTCCCCAAGCTCGCCCTGGGCATGTCGGGCTTCGAGACGGGGGTGGCGGTGATGCCCCAGATCAAGGGGCTCCCCGACGACGCCGCCGAACGGCCGATCGGTCGGATCAGGGACGCGCGCAAGCTGCTGACGACGGCTGCGCTGATCATGAGCGGGTTCCTGATCGCGAGCAGCTGGGTGACGACGCTGCTCATCCCCAAGCAGGACTTCGAGGTCGGCGGGCCGGCCAATGGCCGGGCATTGGCCTATCTGGCTCACCTCTACCTCGGTAGCGGCTTCGGCACGGTCTACGACCTGTCCACGATCCTGATCCTGTGGTTCGCCGGCGCCTCGGCCATGGCGGGCATGCTCAACCTCATCCCGCGCTACCTGCCCCGCTACGGCATGTCGCCGGAGTGGGCGGGAGCCACCCGGCCGCTCGTCCTCATCATCACGGCGGTCGCGTTCTTCATCACCTGGCGGTTCCATGCCGGCGTCGACGCGCAGGGCGGCGCCTACGCCACCGGGGTGCTGGTCTTGATGAGCTCGGCCGCGGTGGCGGTGACGCTGGCGGCGTACCGAGCGGGTCAGCGGCGCCGGACGATCGGCTTCGGCGCCGTCGCCGTGGTC
>NZ_DASZUF010000066.1:0-19633 GCF_035547795.1 Nocardioides sp. | reverse complement strand
TGCTCCAGCACCCGCCCGGCGAGCAGGAACGTCGTCACCGTCGCCGCCACCTCGAGGTAGACGTGCCCACCGCGCAGCAGCGAGGACAGCGACCACAGGTAGGAGACGGTCACACCCAGCGAGACCAGGGTGTCCATCGTGGTCGCCAGATGTCGCAGGTTGCTCAGCGCGGCCCGGTGGAACGGCCAGGCCGCCCAGGTCGCGACCGGCGTGGTCAGCGCGAACGTCACCCAGCCCCAGCCCGGGAAGTGGATCGCCATCGCGATCAGCACGACCGGGATGGTCAGCACCGCCGCGACCAGCAGCCGGGGCCGGAGCGGGTCCGGCTCCTCCTCCACCGGCGCCTCGACGGGCGCCGCCGAGTAGCCGGCGGCCGCGACCGCGGCGAGCAGGTCGTCGGCGGCGATGCCCTCGCCGTACTCGACCAGTGCCTTCTCGGTCGCGTAGTTGACGCTGGCGCGCACGCCCTCCAGCTTGTTCAGCCTGCGCTCGATCCGGTGGGCGCATGAGGCGCAGGTCATCCCGGAGATCGCAAGCTCGATGGTGTCGGTCATCGCAGCACAGCCATCTCAGCGCAGCCGGTAGCCGGCCTCGGCGACCGCCGCCGCGACGTCCTCGCGCGCCAGCGGTACGGCGGAGTCCACGACCAGCGATCCGGTGTCCAGGTCGACGGTGACCGCGTTGACGCCGGCCAGCTCCGAGACCTCCTCGGTGACCGACGCGACGCAGTGCTGGCAGGTCATCCCCTCGACGGTGCCCTCGAAGATCACGACCGCACCAGCCTGGCGATCGCGTCGACTGCCTCGGTGACCTTCTCCTGGGCCTCGGCGTCACTGCTGCGCGCGGCATTGACTACGCAGTGGCTGAGGTGCTCCTCGAGCAGCCCGACCGAGACGGCGTGGAGCGCCTTCGTCATCGCCGAGATCTGGGTCAGGATGTCGATGCAGTACTGCTCCTCGTCGACCATCCGTGCGATGCCGCGCGCCTGCCCCTCGATCCGGCGCAGTCGCTTGAGGTAGTCGTCCTTGCGATGGATGTAGCCGTGCTGGTTCATGCCCCTAGGGTACCCCTAGGGGGTAGGGGTTCAAGTCTCGTGCCGCTGGCGCGGGACGACGCCGAGGATCGCGTCGATCTCCTCCACGCTGAGATGACCCTCAGACTCGCTGGCGGCGATGATGAGGTTGGTCGTCAACTCGACCTCCCCGAGCAGGTCGGCGTCTTCCAACGAGACGTCGAACTGGTCCTGCACCGGCATCCTCCCCTGACTCCCGCGCGGGCATATCTCCGTATTGAGTTTCCCCACTCTGCGAAGCCCGAAACCTGTGAATTCGCCGGAAATGGGACGAGGCCCCATCCCAACGGATGGGGCCTCGCCTTTGTTCAGCGATCAGAGGGGCCGAACGTTCTCCGCCTGCGGGCCCTTCGGGCCCTGGGTGACGTCGAACTCGACCTTCTGGTTCTCGTCCAGGGACTTGTAGCCCTGGGTCTGGATCGCCGAGTAGTGCACGAAGACGTCGTCGCCGCCGTTCTCCTGTGCGATGAAGCCGAAGCCCTTCTCGGCGTTGAACCACTTCACGGTGCCCTGAGCCATTGCTCTGTACTCCTACTGTCGGGGCGAGAGGCGGCCGGTTTCGACCGCCCCACAACACATGCGGGTGACACGTCGCTCCGACCTGTGGAGTCCCCCGTTGTGCGGGCACAGAGCAGAAACGCCGTTGGATCACAAACTCCGCGGGCGTCAGACCACTTGGAACTTGCACCTGTTGCAGGCAGGACAGTACCAAGACTGAGCCGTCTGGAAACCCCCGAGACCAAGGAAATGGATGCCGACTTCGTGAAGGTTCCGCAACTGCCACGTGACACGCCGCCCGATTCCTCCGATCGGCGGTCGGTCAGGTGACGATGGGGACGCCTTGCCAGAGCCGCCGTACCATTCCGGGCGTGGGTGTCGCACGCGTCGAGAGTCTGCCGGCCTCAGAAGAGACCCCTGCGGAGTCTCCTCGCAACGAGGAGCGACTCGGCCCGACGGTCGCGCTGATCTGGGCCACCGTCCTGGTCTTCGGCGCGATCACGCTGCTGTGGTCGGCGCACGTGGGCGTCCCGATGCGCGACCCGAACGGCAAGATGTTCGCGCACAAGCTGCTCGGCGCTATCGCGCTGTTCGCGGTGCTGGCGGTGGTTGACGTGGCGATCCGATGGCGGCGCGCCGGTCACACCCGGGCGACCCTGGTCGAGGTGGTACGCCGGCGGCTGGCGCCGCGCCGCCTGGCGCTGGTCCTCGCCGGGCTGGTCGCCTACCACCTGATCTACATCTGCTACCGCAACCTGAAGAGCTGGGACGCCTTCCAGACGCCCCACGACGCCTGGATGCTCTCCTTCGACAAGGCGGTCATGTTCGGGCACAGCCCGGCGGTGCTGTTGCACGACCTGCTCGGCGAGCACACCGCGGCGTACCCGTTGGCGTTCGCCTACAAGATCTTCACCTACGTCTGCACCGCCGCGGTGGTCGGCTCGCTGGCCTTCCTGGACAGCATCCGCAAGGCGCACGTGATGCTGGTGGCGGCGATGTGGACCTGGATCATCGGCACCGCGTCCTACTACCTGATCCCGACCCTCGGCCCGGTCTTCTCCGCACCGCAGGAGTTCGCCGGGCTGCCGCACACGTCGGTGACCTCGATGGTCATCGGCGACGCCAAGGACCGGGCGTTCTTCCTGGCCGACCCGCAGAACCCGAAGGCGTTCGTCGGTGTCTCGGCCTTCGCCAGCCTGCACGTCGGGTTCACCACCACGGTGCTGCTGATGGCGGCCTACCTGCGCAAGCGGCTGCTCACCTGGCTGCTCGCGATCTACCTGCTCGTGGTCATGGTCGCCACCGTCTACTTCGGCTGGCACTTCCTGCTCGATCTGGCCGGAGGGGTGGTGCTCGCCGCCGCCGCCGTGCTGATCGGCCACGTGACCGTCTACCGCCGGATGCCCCGTTGGATATCGAGTCGATCGCCGCGCCCCGCCGCGAGCTGAGCCTGCGCGACCAGGGGATCCGCACCGTCTGGATCACCTTCGCGGTCGCCGGGGCGCTCAGCCTGCTGTGGCGGTTCCTGCTGGCCACCACGGGCGGGGACATCGCTGCCCAGGACGCCTGGGCGGAGTTCGCCCGCATCCACCCGGGCAGCGCCTACAACCTCAGCTGGTACGGCGGCATGCACCCGGTCTCCTACAGCGTCATCTCGCCGTACCTGATGGCCTGGGTCGGCGTGCGGACCACGATGGTGCTCTCCAGCACCCTGGCCGCCACCCTCACCGCTCTGCTGCTGGTCCGGCTGCCCGGCGTGAAGCGCCCGCTGTGGCCGTCGCTGGCGGTGGCCGTGGCGATGTTCGGCAACGCGATCTCGGGGCGGGTCACCTTCGCCCTGGGCACCATGTTCGCGGTGGCGGCGCTGGGCGCGGTCGTCACCTGGCCTGAGGCGTGGCGCCGCTACCGCGCGCCACGGGCGCTGATCGCGGCGACGATGGCGATGATGGCCACGTTCGGCAGCCCGGTCGCCGGCTTCTTCCTCGGTCTGGTCGCGGCGGCGCTGTGGCTACGCAAGCGACGCGCGGCGGCGTACGTGCTGGGCATCCCGCCGGCGCTGGTGGTCTTGCTTGCGGCGGTCGTCTTCCCGTTCTCCGGCAAGCAGCCGATGCACTGGGACTCCGCGGTCCTGCCGATCCTGATCGCGGTCTTCGTCTGGCTGGTCTTTCCGGTCTCGTGGTGGATCGGCCGACTGACCGCGCTGATCTACGTCCTGGCGGTGCTGTTCGCCTGGCTGGTGCCCAGCCCGATCGGCACCAACGTGGTGCGACTCTCGCTCATCTACGGCACGACCGCCCTGCTGAGCGCGGTCTGCTCCGGCGTGGACCGCAACCCGTTCCGGTTCGGCGTGCTGGCCCGGCTGCCGCGGCGCACGTTCGTGGTGCTCGCGATCGTCACCACCCTGATCTGGCAGGGCTGCGTCGCGGCCGTGGATGCCGTGCACTCCCAACCGGACATCGCCTGGACGGTCGACACCAAGCCGTTGATCCACCAGCTGGAGAAGCGCGGCGCCAAGCTCGGCCGGGTCGAGGTAGTCCCGTCGCGGTCGCATCGTGAGTCGTCCGCGCTCGCGCCGTACGCGAATCTGGCACGAGGCTGGAACCGGCAGGCCGACGCCGAGCGCAATCCGGTCTTCTACGACCAGCAGAACCCGCTGACCGCCACCAGCTACGAGGAGTGGCTGCACCGCTGGGCGGTGCACTACGTCATCCTGCCGCCCGGCGACCCGGACGGCAGCGCCCTCGCCGAGGCACAGCTGATCCAGTCCGGCCTGCCCTATCTCAAGCTGGTCTGGTCGAACCGGGACTGGGAGCTCTTTCGCGTCATCGGAGCCACCCCGCTGGCCGACCCTCCGGCCACGGTGACCAAGTTCGACTCGGCCGAGATCGTGCTGACCCTGCCGCGACCGGCCACCGTGCTGGTGCGGATCCCGGCCTCGCCGTGGCTCTCCCTGGTCCAGGCGGACGGTACGCCGGTGCCTGCGCCCAGCCCGGCCGCCGACGGCCAGCAGCCGGTCAACCTCGACGGCTGCCTGACCCAGATGCACGAGCCGGCCGTCCCCGGGAAGCAGCCGGCCGACGACTGGACCGTGCTGCATGCGCCGACGGCGGGCACCTACCGGATCGCGGCGCCGTACAAGCTGCCGCGCGGGACGTCCTGCCCCGACAACCTGAAGAATCCCTGACCGGCCTGCGGCGCCGGTCGACTAGGGTCTGGCAGGTGGATGTGGAAGAGACCCGGCTGCCGGGCGTCGGCCTGCGGCACGACTTCACCACGGCGGCGGGGCGCCGCGTCGGCGTGATCTCGCTCAAGACCGGTGCGCGCCACCTCGCCGTCTACAGCGCCGAGGACCCCGACTCCGTCGAGGTCGCCGTCGAGCTCAGCAACGAGGAGAGCCAGCTGCTCGCCGAGCTGCTCGGCGCGCCGCGCGTCATCGAGCGGCTGGCCCGGCTCCGCGAGCAGGTCGAGGGGCTGACCACCAGCGGCATCCCGCTCGGCCAGGCCTCGCCGTACGTCGGCAGGACGCTCGGCGACGCCGCCATCCGCAGCCGCACCGGCGCCTCGGTGGTGGCGGTCTTCCGCCGCGACGAGGTGACCCCGTCGCCGACGCCCTCGTTCCGCTTCGCCGCGGACGACAAGGTGGTCGTGGTGGGCACCGAGGACGGTGTCCGCGCGGCTGCCGAGATCCTCAACCCGAGCTGACACCGGCCCGTGGACGGAACCGCCCGACTCCTGCTCGAGCTCGGCCTGGTGCTGTTCGCGCTGGGCGTGCTGGGTCGTCTCGCGGCCCGATGGTCGCTCTCGCCGATCCCGCTCTACCTGCTCGGCGGCCTGGCCTTCGGCAGCGGCGGCCTGCTTCCCGTCGCTGCTCCGGAGGGCTTCTTCAGCACCGGCTCGGAGATCGGGGTGGTGCTCCTGCTGCTGATGATCGGCCTGGAGTACACCGCCGAGGACCTGGTCGCCAACCTGCGCGGCCAGGCGCCCGCCGGCGTCATCGACCTGCTGCTCAACGGCGTCCCCGGCGTCCTGTTTGCGCTGGCCATGGGCTGGAACGCCACCGCGGCGGTGGCCATGTTCGGCGTGACGGCGGTGAGCTCCTCGGGGATCATCTCCAAGGTCCTGGGCGACCTGGGCCGGCTGGGCAACCGGGAGACGCCCGCGATCCTGGGCATCCTGGTGCTCGAGGATCTCGCGATGGCCGTCTACCTGCCGGTGCTGACCGCTCTGGCCGCCTCCGCCAGCGGCCTGTCGGCACTGCGAGCGGTGATCATCGCGCTGCTGGTGCTGGCCGGCGTGCTGCTGGTCGCACTGCGGTACGGCGACCTGGTCACGGCGGTGGTCAGCGCGAAGTCCGACGAGGTGCTCTTGCTGCGCCTGGTCGGGTTGGCCTTGATCGTGGCCGGCGCTGCGGAGGCGGTGCACGTCTCCGCCGCCGTCGGGGCCTTCCTGCTCGGGATCGCCCTCTCCAGCGACCTGGCCGAGCGCATCCACGACATCCTGGCGCCGCTGCGCGACATCTTCGCCGCCGTCTTCTTCGTCTTCTTCGGACTCTCCACCGACCCCGGCCAACTGCCGGCGGTGATCCTGCCCGCGGCCGGCCTGGCGGTGGTCGGCATCGCCACCAAGATCGCCACCGGCTGGATCGCCGGCCGGCGCGCCGGCGTGGGACGCGGCGGCCGGCTGCGGGCCGGGGCCGCGCTGGTGCCGCGCGGCGAGTTCTCCATCATCGTCGCGGGCCTGGTGGCGACCACCGCCACCGCCGAGCTCGCGCCGACGGCCGCCGCCTACGTGCTCGTGCTGGCCGTCGTCGGCCCGCTCGCCCCACGCCTGCTGGAGCCGCTCGCCCGCCGGATCTCCCGACCGGCCCGCCGGCCCGCCGGCCCATAGCCCCCGGACCATCTCGCTCAGCGGCCGGCGGGCACCCGGGAGAGTGCGGCCACGATCTCCTCGACCCGGGTCTTCGCATCCCCGAAGAGCATCTGGGCGTTGTCGCGGAAGAACAGCGGGTTCTGGACGCCGGCGTACCCGGCGGCCATCGAGCGCTTGAAGACGATCACGTCCTTGGCCTCCCACACCCGCAGCACCGGCATGCCGGCGATCGGGCTGCCCGGGTCCTCGGCCGCGGCGGGGTTGACGGTGTCGTTGGCGCCGATCACCAGCACCACGTCGGTGCTGGCCAGGTCGTCGTTGATCTCGTCCATCTCCAGCACGATGTCGTAGGGCACCTTGGCCTCGGCGAGCAGGACGTTCATGTGCCCCGGCAGCCGGCCGGCGACCGGATGGACGCCGAAGCGCACGTCGATGCCCTTGGCCTGCAGCGTCTTGACCAACTCGGCGACCGGGTACTGCGCCTGCGCCACCGCCATGCCGTAGCCCGGCGTGATGACCACCGAGGACGCTCCGGCGAGCAGTTCGGCCGCCCCCTCGACGTTGACCTCGCGATGCTCGCCGTACTCGGTGTCGTCGGAGCCGGACGCCTCGATGCCGAAGCCGCCGGCGATGACGGAGATGAACGAGCGGTTCATCGCCTTGCACATGATGTAGCTCAGGTAGGCACCGCTGGACCCGACCAGCGCGCCGGTGACGATGAGCAGGTCGTTGTCGAGCAGGAAGCCGGAGGCGGCCGCGGCCCAGCCGCTGTAGGAGTTCAGCATCGAGATCACCACCGGCATATCGCCGCCGCCGATGCTGGCGACCAGGTGCAGGCCCAGCGCGAGGGCGAGCACCGTGACGACCACGATCAGCCACAACTGGGGACTGTCGACGAACCACACGGTGAGCACGACGAAGAGGACCAGGGCGCCAATGTTGAGCAGGTTCTTGCCCGGCAGGGTCAGCGGGGCCGACTTGATCCGCGCCGACAGCTTCAGGTTGGCGATGATCGAGCCGGTGAAGGTGACAGCGCCGATGAAGATGCCGATGAAGACCTCGGCATGGTGGATGCGCAGCAGCGAGCCGGTGAAGGACTCCAGACCCTTGCGTTCGACCCCGACGTACGACGCCCAGCCGACCAGCACCGCCGCCAGGCCGACGAAGCTGTGCAGCGCCGCGATCAACTCCGGCATCCCGGTCATCTGCACGACCCTGGCCCGCCACAGGCCGATGACGGCGCCGATCACCACGGCGACGACCAGGATCGCGATGGTGCGTGGCCGCATGGTGGTGTCCGCGCCGGTCTCGTCGACGGTCAGCGCGACGGTCGCGGCCAGGGCGATCACCATGCCGATGACGCCATAGGTCCAGCCCTGCTTGGCACTCTCGTGCTTGGACAGGCCGGCGAGGCTGAAGATGAACAGCAGGGCGGCGACGAGGTAGGCCGCGGTGGCGATCGAGGTGGTCGTCATCGTCAGGCTCCCTTGCTGAACATGGACAGCATCCGTCGGGTGACCGCGAAGCCGCCGAAGATGTTGATCGAGGCGAGCAGGATCGCGACGCCGGCGAGGTACTTGATCAGGTTGTCGTGCATCCCGACCTGCAGCAGGGCGCCGACCACGATCACCCCCGAGATCGCGTTGGTCACCGACATCAGCGGCGTGTGCAGCGCGTGCGCGACCTTGCCGATGACGTAGTAGCCGATCACGATCGCGAGCGCGAGCACGGTGAAGTGCTGCGGGATCGGGTCGGGCGCATACGCGTTGACCAAGAAGAACGCCGCCAGGCCAATCAGCACCAGGGCGAGCTTCGCGACCGACGAGAGCGGCTTGCGCTCACTCTCGGGGGGCGCCGGCTCCTTCGGCGGTACGGCGCCGGGAGCGGGCGCGGCGCTGACCTGCACGGGTGGCGGCGGCCACAGCACGTCGCCGTCCCGGGTCACCGTCAGGCCGCGCTGCACGACGTCGTCGAAGTCGAGGGTGAGCTGGCCGTCCTTGCCCGGGGTGACCAGCTTGAGCAGGTTGACCAGGTTGGTGCCGTAGAGCTGGCTGGCCTGGGTGGGCAGCCGGCCGGCCAGGTCGGTGTAGCCGATGATCGTCACGCCGCGGTCGGTGGTGACCACCTCGCCGGCCACGCTGCCCTCGACGTTGCCGCCCTGTGCGGCGGCCATGTCGACGATGACGCTGCCCGGGCGCATCGAGGCGACGTCGGCAGCCGTGATCAGCCGTGGCGCCGGCCGGCCCGGGATGAGCGCGGTGGTGATGATGATGTCGACGTCGGCGGCCTGCTCGGAGTAGAGCCGGGCCGCGGCCTCGTCGTAGGCCTGCGAGGTCGCCTTGGCGTAGCCGTCGGTCGACTGCTCGGTCTCCGCCTCGACCGGCAGGTAGACCCCGCCGAGCGACGCGACCTGGTCGGCGACCTCGGGCCGTGGGTCGGTGGCACGCACGATCGCGCCCAGGCTGCTGGCGGCGCCGATCGCGGCCAGGCCGGCCACACCGGCGCCGGCGACCAACACCTTGGCCGGCGGCACCTTGCCCGCGGCGGTGACCTGGCCGGTGAAGAACCGGCCGAAGTGGTGGGCTGCCTCGATCACCGCGCGATAGCCGGCGATGTTGGCCATGCTGCTCAACACGTCGAGTGACTGCGCGCGCGAGATCCGCGGGACCGCGTCCATCGCCAGCGCGGTGACGCGGCGGGCGGCCAGCGCGTCGAGCAGCTCCGGGCTCTGCGCCGGCGCGAGCAGGCCGGCGACGACGGCGCCCTCGCGCAGCCGGCCCACCTCCTCGACGCTCGGGCCGTTGACGCGCAGCACCACGTCGGCGCCCCAGGCGTCCTCGGCGGTGCCGATCCGCGCCCCAGCCTCGGCGTACGCCTCGTCGGCGAAGCTGGCCAGTGCGCCGGCCCCGGCCTCCACGACCACGTCGTACCCCAGCGCGAGAATCTGTCCGACGGTGGTCGGCGTGGCCGCGACACGGGTCTCCCCGGGCCGGGTCTCTCGGGTCACTCCGATGAGCATGCGGCGGCTCCTTTGCCGGTCCTGTGGGCGTGGGGTCGGATCATGCCCTACCGACGCGCCCGCCGGATGTAGCGTCCGTCACATTCATACCTGCAGTATGGCGGGAGCGTGACCTGACTCTCATCCGAACACGTGCTCACCGGTGGCGCCACGACCTCCCCCACCGCCCGCGACCAGGTTCGCGGGACGATGCGGCAGACTGTGGCCGGGCCGTTAGCTCAGTTGGTAGAGCAGGAGACTTTTAATCTTCGGGTCGTCGGTTCGAGCCCGACACGGCCTACGAGGTGCGCCCCTGAGGGCGGCATCGGTACGCCGCCGGTGGCGGCAAAGCCCTGCCGAGGTCGACGAGTCGCCCTACGCTTGGCTGACATGAGCGACCCAGGGGGCGGTGAGGGCTCCACGCAGCCGACCGACCTGTTCGACAGGTGGCTCGCCCATCACGAGGGCCGGCCGTACGAGGCACCTGAGGTCCCGGCGGAGGATCTCACCCAGGACGCCGTGACAGGGCCCGCTTCGGTCGAGGAGCCGGCAGTCGAGGAGCTGGCGGTCGAGGCCGAGTCGTCACCTGCCGCGGACCCCACCGTACCGCCGCGGACGGAGGCGCTGCCGCACACCATCTTCTTCAAGCCCCGGACCGGGACGCGACGAGTGCTCGGCCTCATCCTGCTGGTGGCCACCGCCGCGACCGTGGCGGCGGGGGTCTGGGCGTGGCAGGACCGCAGCTATCTCAGCTACGGCATCACCGGTACGGCGGCGGTCCTCACCCTGATCGTCTGGGCCACCCGCGCCAGCGCGAGCACGGCCCGGCTGACGTTGCACGGCAGCGAACTGGAGATCATGCGGGGCGGCAGCCGGTCGCTGTTCGACCTCGCCCAGAGCTTCACCCCGATCGAGGTGCACGGCCGGCCAGGCGAGCGCCGCTGGCGGGTGCTCTTCCTGCGTCGCGGGATGAGCGCCTATGTCGTCGACGCCAGCATGGTCGACCCCCACGAGTTCATGAGGGTGCTGCGCTACTTCCGCCCCGAGAGCGCCGACCGGCTCCCCTGAGCGACTACTTGACCGCGACGCCGCGCTCGTGGGCGTCGGTGAGCCGGACCTCCTCGGCCGCGGCCTCCTCCAGCTCACGTCGGCGCTGCTCCAAGAACGCGTCCATCGCGCCGGGGTCGGAGACCAGGCCGGTGGCGCCGCCGTCCACCTTCTGCAGCGCCTGTCGCGCGAAGACCTGCTGCATGGTGGTGGTGCGCTCGCTGCGGTCGTGGCCGACGAACGAGGTGAACCAGGCCAGCGTCGCGGTCACGCGGTTGGCGAAGCCGGTCAGGTAGGCCAGGTGGACGAAGAGCCACATCATCCAGGCGATGAACCCGGTGAAGTGCAGCTTGCCGACCGTCGCGACGGCCTTGAACCGGGCGATGGTGGCCATCGAGCCCTTGTCGAAGTACTTGAACTCCCGGGGCCGCGGCTTGCCGGCGAGGTCCGCCTTGATCGACTTCGCGGCGAACTTGCCGCCCTGCATCGCGACCTGCGCCACGCCGGGCAGGTGGTTGAGGTTGATCATGTCGCCGACGACGAAGACCTCGGGGTGGCCCGGAAGCGTCAGGTCGGGGTTGACGGCGATCCGGCCGGCTCGGTCGAGCTCGGCACCGGTCTGCTCCGAGAGCGTCTTGCCCAGCTCGGACGCCTGCACGCCGGCGGCCCAGACCTTCGCGACCGACTCGATGCGCTGGACGCGACCATCCTTGAACTTCAGCTCGAGGCCGCGCTCGTCGACGGCGGTGACCATCCCGCCGAGGATCACCTCGACGCCGGTCTCCTCCAGCGCCTTCTGGGTCCACTTGCCGAGCTTCTCGCCGAACGGGGGCAGCACCTGCGGCGCGGCGTCGACCAGGACCACTCGGGCCTTGCGGCTGTTGATGTAGCGGAAGTCCTGCTTGAGCGTACGGCGGGCGAGCTCGGCGATCTGACCGGCCATCTCGACCCCGGTGGGGCCGGCCCCGACGACGACGAAGGTGAGCAGGTGGTCGACGTTCTCGCCGCGGGCGGCGCCGATCTCGGCGAGCTCGAAGGCACCGAAGATGCGCCCGCGCAGCTCCAGCGCGTCGTCGATCGACTTCATGCCAGGGGCGAACTCGGCGAAGTGGTCGTTGCCGAAGTAGGACTGTCCGGCGCCGGCGGCCACGATCAGCGAGTCGTACGGCGTCACCGTCTCACGACCCAGCACCTGGCTGGTGACGGTCTTCGCGGTCAGGTCGATGGCGGTGACCTCGCCCATCAGCACGGTGGCGTTCTTCTGGGCGTGCAGCACGTCCCGGGTCGCCGGCGCGATCTCGCCCTGCGACAGGATGCCGGTCGCGACCTGGTAGAGCAGCGGCTGGAACAGGTGGTGGGTCGTCTTGGCGATCATGGTGACGTCGACATCGGCGTGCTTCAGCGCCTTGGTGCTGAACAGCCCGCCGAAGCCGGACCCGATGACGACGACCTTGTGCCTGCCTGCAGCAGTCTGACTGGCGCTCATGCCAATCCCTCTCCTCGCGCCTGGGATGCTCTCTTGGATCGTTCCATGTCTATTCTTCCGCGACTGCGGTCCACGTTCCACTTGGGGTACCCATCTGTCTCGTCACATCCCTCCGGGGAATAGTTCGCCGCCAGCCTCGACACCGGTAGAATTCCGCGGTTTGCATCCCCGAACAGCCGGGTATGAAGTCTCCGACTTGGTCTAGACCTCGGCATCAGGAGCAGCAGTGCCACTCAACCGCCCCGCCCTCACGCTGGGCCCTGGGCCCCGCGGCGTGAAGGACGCGCGACGATGGGTGGTGCAGACCTGCCTGGACATCGAGCGGGAGGACCTCGTCGAGTGCGCCGAGCTCGGCGTCTCCGAGCTGGTCACCAACGCCATCCTGCACGGCGCCGATCCCATCCAGGTGCGGGTGCGCGGCACCGTGGAGCATCCCCGGGTGGAGGTCCGCGACGCGTCCGTGGAGCGCCCGGTACTGCCCGGTCCCCTGGCATTCGACCAGGACGACGACCTGCTGCTCACGTTCGGTCGCGGGCTGAGCATCGTGGCGCGCAGCTCCGACGCCTGGGGAGCCGAGATCGAGCGCGACGGCAAGGTCGTGTGGTTCGCGCCGGCGCGGCAGCTCGCCGAGGACGACGGCGTACCGGGCATCATCAACGGCCCTGCCACGCCGGAGCCGGCGCCGGAGATGGACGACCCGGTCGAGGTGCTGATCCAGGGCGTGCCGCTGCGGCTCTACGTCGGGTTCCAGCAGCACTTCCGCGAGCTCCGTCGCGAGGTGCACCTGCTGGCGCTCGCGCACGAGCAGGTCTACCCGCTGGCCAAGAGCCTCTCGGACCTGTTCGGCGCGCTGGAACGGCAGCTGCGCGACGGGATCGGGCTCACCGACGTCGAGGGCGCGCTCACCTCCGGCGCGGAGGTCGTGGATCTGCAGGTGCGGATCCCGCGCGAGGCGGCCGCCACGCTGAGCCGGTTCCTCGACCTGCTGGATCTGGCCGACGAGTTCTGCCGCCAGGAGCGGCTGCTGGCGCTGGCGCGCACCGGAGAGCAGCGCGACTTCCAGCGCTGGTTCCTGGGTGAGTACATCCGCCAGGCCGCCGGCGCCCAGCCGGAGGCGTGGGTCGAGCCGGAGCTTCCCGGTGGGGGCCTTCGCGCCGTCCGCTAGAGTCTGCCGCGATGGCGGTGGGGCTCGCCGACAACCGTGACCGGGCGGTCACCAACAGTCCCTACCTGATGATGTCGTGCTGTCCAGGTAGGAGGAGTACGTCCATGACGTCCCATGACCAGCGCGGTCCGGCCGAGGCCGACGAGCTCGGGATCGACGTCGCCGTCGACCCGGAGGTCGAGCTGGCCGAACGGCCGGCGCCCCACCCGTGGCTGGTGCTGCGCCAGCACGCCCACCTCGCGCCCGTCGTCGCGGTCGGTGGTGCGCTGGGCGCGCTCGGCCGCTGGGCGCTGGCCGAGGCGATGCCGCATGACGACGGCACGTTCGCGTGGGCGACCTTCTGGACCAACGCCAGCGGTGCGTTCCTGCTGGGTCTGCTGATGACCCTGCTCCTGACGGTGTGGGCGCATACCCGCTACGTCCGCCCGTTCCTCGGGGTCGGCGTGCTCGGTGGCTACACCACGTTCTCGACGTACCTGCTGGACAGCCGCACCATGCTCGCCGCCGGCCACCAGCTGCTGGCGTTGGAGTACGTCGCCGGCACGCTGGCGCTCGGGTTCGTCGCGGTGCTCCTCGGCATGGGGGCCGGCCGCGTCCTGCTGAGCGGCATGCTGGACGGTCCGGCCACCGGCGAGGAGACGACACGATGACCGCCCTGCTCGTCCTGGTCGGCGGGGCCGTCGGGGCGCCGACGCGCTATCTGACCGACGTCATCGTCCAGTCGCGGCACCGCTCGGTGCTGCCCTGGGGCACGATCACCGTCAACGTGGTCGGCTCGTTCGTGCTCGGCCTGGTGGCAGCGCTGGCGAGCGCCGGCGATCTGCCCTCGTCGGTGCTGACCCTGGCCGGCACCGGGTTCTGCGGCGCGCTGACGACGTTCTCGACGTTCTCCTACGAGACGGTGCGGCTCGCGAACGCCGGGCAGTGGCGGGCCGCCGTCGGCAACGTCGCCGTCTCGCTCGGGGCCGGGCTCGCCGCGGTCGCGCTGGGCTGGTGGGTCGGGAGTCTCTGACCGGTCAGGTCGTCTCCGGCAGGGCCGACGACTGCGACTCCCGGTCCGCCTGGCTCAGCAGCGCACGCATCGCGTTGACCGCCTTGCGCGGCTGTCGGCGACGGATCGCGGTGAGGACCTCGGCGTGCATCGGAACGGGGTCGGTCCACTCCTCCCCGGCATGCACCAGCTGGTCACGGGCTCGCAGGCCGACCTCGATGATGCTCGACATCCGGATCAGGAGCTCGTTGTGCGTGGCGGCCAGCAGGGCACGGTGGAAGCGCAGGTCGGCGGCCGTGACCGCCACCGGGTCGGTCCCGGCGGCGCTCATCTCCTCCAGCGCGTCGGCCAGCTCGGCGACGTCGTCGTCGTTGCGCTGCTCGGCCGCCAGCGCAGCCGAGGCGGGTTCGATCATCTCGCGGACCGCGCCCAGGTCGCGCAACAGCGCCTTGCTGTCGGCCTCGAACTGCCAGTGCAGCACGTCGGCGTCCAGCAGGCTCCAGTCCGCCCGATCCCGGACGTAGGTGCCTCGGCGTGGCCGCGCACCTACCAGGCCCTTGGCCCCGAGCACGCGAAGCGTCTCCCGGATCACGGTGCGACTCACCTCGAGCTCGTGCTCGAGCGCGACGGGATCGAGCACGTCGCCGGGACGGTAGTCACCCCGGATGATCCGCGTGCCGATCAGATTCACTGCGTGGCCGTGCAGGCTACGGTTGGTATAGGTGGGCACGTGGTTCCTCTCGTCCAGGCGGCCCAGCCGGAGGACGCCGGATTAACAACCATACAATATTCATACCACTGTGCCCGTCCGTCCGGCGCGCAGCCGCGACGGCCGGCGGAGGCGATGTCGGCCTCCGAGCCGCACCCGAGGGAGCGGTCCGGAGGCCGACACGACCATCGTCGTGAGCGGACGTCAGTCGATGCTGAAGCCGCTGCGCTCCATCAGCTGGGTCGAGCCGTTGCCGTCCCAGTCGTCGTCGTAGACCAGCGAGAAGTTGCCGTCCGGATCGGAGGCGACCACCGGCGAGACCTGGTTGTTCGGGACGATCGGGTTCATCTGGTACTCGCTCAGCGTGTCGGCCGTCGACCCGCCGCCCTTGGTGAAGCCGCGCGCGAAGACGTCCCAGCCGGGGTGGTACGGCGTGAGCTCCTCCCAGCCGACGACGTAGTCCCCCGAGCTGTCGATGGCCACGGTCGGGCTGCGCTGGTCACCGATGTTCGGGTTGGGGTTGGGGCCGTCCTTGTAAGCGTTGCTGCCCGTGTACCCGTTGGTGGAGAACAACCCGTTGGACACCTCGAACTCGGCCGCGGCGGGGGTCGCCGAGGCGTTGAACTCGCGCACCTGGACACACCGGCCGGTGTCGCTCGCCGGCGGATCCGTGGGGCCGGCGCCGGGAAGCTTGGTGTAGGTGTGGCAGGCAGGTCCTCCCGAACCCGTCCAGTCCTCCCACGCAACCACGAAGCCGTCGGCGTTGGCGCTGACCGCGGGCACCGTCTGGTCCCCGGTGGTGGTGCCGTTCAGCTGCTTCTCGGCCCAGACCGCCGTGCCGGTGGAGGTCACCGCGCGGCCGCGGATGTCTCCGTAGCCGTTGGCGTCCGAGTCGTCGTCCCAGACCACGATCGTCGCCCAGTCCCCACCGGTCGTCGGGTAGACCGCGACCTTGGCCTGCTTGTGGGTGCCGGTGCTGGTGCCGTTGACCTGGAGCTCGTCGACCTTGCCCGACGTCGAGGCCGAGGTGTACGTCGCGAGCCGGACCTGGGTGTTGCCCGAGGACGCCTGGTCGTCCAGGAACGACACGCTGAAGTGGCCGTCCGGGGTCATCGCCAGCGACGGCGAGGTCTGCTGGCCGTCCCCGACGCTGTTCACCGTGACTCGGGAGCCGATGGTCGGCGTGGCCGTGCCGTTGTTCGTCACCGACCGCATGACGATGTTGTAGCTGCCGTTGCCGTCGTCGTCGTCCTGCCAGGCCACCACCGCATTGCCATCGTCGTCGATGCCGACGCTCGGGGACCGGTAGTCGCTTCCCGAATCGGCGGCCGCCTGC
The DNA here is from genome assembly GCF_035547795.1 of Nocardioides sp. Taxonomy (GTDB): domain Bacteria; phylum Actinomycetota; class Actinomycetes; order Propionibacteriales; family Nocardioidaceae; genus Nocardioides. Next base: position 3,462 of record NZ_DASZUF010000066.1, on the reverse strand, counting down.
GCCTGCACCGGCACCTCGTAGACCGTCGAGCCGTCGCTGCGCATGAGCTTGAGGTAGATCGCGCCGTACTTGCCGCTCGACGCGGCGGTGGGGTTCCCGTTGTCCGCCCATGCGACCGCGGTGTAGTCGCCGACCCGGGCGATGCTGGGCATGTCCTGGGAACCCGAGGCGGCGCTGTTCACCGTGCTCAGGGTCGCGTTCGGGTACTTCTCCGGGCTGATCGTGATCGTCTCGGCCTTCTGGCGGTTGAAGTCGTCGATGAAGCCCTGCACGATCGTGGCGTCGCTGATCTCCTCGTCGACCTCGGTGTAGGCGGTCAGGGCACGCTTCGCGAAGTTCTCCGAGCCGGTGATGACCTTCTTCACCGTGGCCCCCGACGACGACTTGCCGTTGATGACCAGGTACTTCTCGTGCGACCCGCCACCGGTGAACATGCAGAAGTGGTTCAGCGAGCCCTCGGTGGAATAGCGGCAGCCGCCCGGCGCCGAGCCGTAGACCGTGATCCCGTGGGCCGCGAAGACGTTCGAGTTCATGTTGATGTTGGTGGCGGTCGGCAGGTAGGACTCGTTCGCGGCCGACCCGTCGTTGAGGTTCTGCGTGGTGTTGCTCTCCGGCCCGTCCGCCTCGTCCATGATCAGCTGCACGGTGCAGCCGGCGTCGGCCTGGGCCATCAGCGCGTTGTTCACCGAGGTGCGGTCGGAGTCCCAGGTCGAGCTCTCGGCGTAGATCTGGCCGCCCTTGCTGCAGTCGAGCTCGTTGATCGCGTTCGCCACCGGGTCGCTGGTCGCGGGCCGCGGATAGAAGTACGTCGTGATCAGTCCGGTCGAGCTCGTGACCGTGGTCGACACCGCCGGATTCGTCGGCGTCGCGTCCTGCGCGTCCAGCGCGTTCCAGAAGTTCATGAACCCGGTGTAGAGCGAGGGATCGTCGTAGCTCACCACCCAGTTGTTGTGGATGATGAACTGCTGGCGGTTGAAGTTCTGCGACCCGTTCGCGACCACATTGGTCCTGGCGGTCCCGTTCTGGTCCACCGTGCTGGAGAACAGGATGAACTTGCTGTGCGCGATGCCCGGCGCGCCGACCCCAGACCCGACGTTGGCGCCGGTGGTGTTGATGCAGGCATGGTCGCACAGGGTGACGTGGACGGCCGGGTCCAGCGCGTCCTTCGCGGCCTCATCCGTCGCGCCCTTGTTGTCGAGCACCACGGAGACATTCACCCCCCGGCCGGCGGCGTCGTTGAGCGCGTCGATGATGCCGTCGTCGTCGGCCGGGTCGATGTAGAAGTTGGCCAGGTGGATGGATGCGCCCGCCGGGGTGTTGTCGATCAGCGTGATCATCGCGCCGCTGGCGGCGTAGTCGGGGGTGGCCAACGGCAGGACGCCGCCGACCGGCGCACCGATCAGGGTGTGGGGGTCGCTGTTGAAGAGCGTGATGGTACCGCTGCTCACGACATCGGCCGTGGCCTGGCTCGGGAGCGCCAGGCTCGCCAGGGCCAGCGCGCCGGCGACGGCGATCAGACGTCGTCGCCACGAGCCGAGCCGCGTCGCACTTCTCGGTGGTCTCGGTGGTCTCACTGGGGCCCGGCCACGATCGGACCAGGAACGACGTGCGGGAACCTTGAATGTCATGTCGATGCCTCCGGAGGGACGGGTCACCGGCGCACCGATGACGGGGCGCGACAGACGAAGAGCGCAGCGCAGACTGGCACCCCGCGTCCGAAGCTCGTTGCAGGATTTGTTGGCACAGCGGTCATTACTCGTATAGTAATATTAGATGGTAAGGCGTGTGTCAACGGTCACATGCCGACCCCACCAGGCGTACGGTCGCCCGTGTCGCCGACGGCAGATCCAGGAGTGCCATGCGCATCGCCCACCTCACCGACCTCCATCTCCGTCGTCATCTGCCGGGAACGTCGATCCTGGGAAAACGACGGAGCCGTGAGGCCGCGTCGGTCATCGAGCACGCGCTCCGCGACGCTCGCGAGCGAGGCGCGGACGTGGTGGTGGTCACCGGTGACCTGGTCGACGTGCCGCCGTATCTCCTCGCCGGCCAGACCCCGTCCTGCTGGGACGCGGAGCGCTGGCTCGCCGCGATGGAGGCCGACTACCTGCTGATCCGGACGATGCTGGCCGACTCGGGTCTGCCCGCCATCGTGGTCCCGGGCAATCACGATTCCTATGAGGTCGCCGAACGCGTCTTCGGCGCCTCGCCCGCCGTCCGCGAGATCGGCGGCCTGACGTTCGTCAGCTTCTGGGACGAGGAGGACCAGCGGCACGTCCCTCGTCGCCTCGGGCGACAGCGCGAGCTCTTCGACCGGATGCTGGCGCAGCCGCGACCGCAGGTGCACCTGCAGCACTTCGTCATCACGCCGGAGCTCAACGAGGACTGGCCGCACACGTACGCCGAGGGCGAGGAGCTGCGTCGACACATCGTCGACTCGGGCAGCGTGCGGCTCTCGCTGTCCGGCCACTACCACCCCGGCACGGACCTGATCCGCGACGCCGGCACGGCGTTCTCCGCCGGCTCGGCGCTGGTCGAGCCTCCGCACTGCTACCGGATCTACGACGTCGACGACGCCGACGCCGACACGCCGGTGACGATGCAGGTCGTGCCGCTCCTCGCCGATCGGCTGCGGCGGCCCGCGGCCTTCGTCGACTACGCGGCCTGCCTCACCGCCCTGCCGGCCAACCTCGGTGAGCTGGAATCGCTGCGTCCACGCGACGGCGCCGCGGCCGTGCTGTCGGATCTCGCCGCCGCCGGCTACCTCCTGATCGCCTTGGCCGACGAGAGCTGGGCGGCCCGGGCCCGCCGTACCCCTCATCTCGTCGACGCCGTCCTCGACCGAGCCGCCGAGCTGTTCGGCGACGAGGGCGCCGTCATCGACGCCGTCTACTTCGCGTCCACCGCTACCCGGACGGCCGCGCTGCGGCAGGCCACCGCCGAGCTGCGCCTCGACCTGGAGTCGAGTTGCCTGGTCAGCTCCGACGGCGTGGCACCGATGCCCTTCGCATGGTGAACGGCGCCGGACGGAACTAGCGAGCGCGGACCAGGTCGTTCAGCAGCGCGGCAACGCCGGCGCCGGCCGGCGCATCCGCGACCGTCCCGCCGGCACGTCGTACCGCGTCCTTGACCCCCGGCGTGGCATTGGCGACGGTGGCCGACCGGAATCCGCAGTGCCCGTCCACCATGCTCCGGTCATTGTCCGAGTCGCCGATGGCGAGCACGTGGCCAGGCTCGACGCCCAGAACGCCGGACAGGGCGGTCAGGCTGCTGGCCTTGTCGACGAGGGCGTCGTGCACCTGCACCAGGTGACGGTTCCGGTTGCAGGCCAGACCCGAGGACTCGGCCCGCAACCGCGCGCGCAGGACCTCGGCGAACTCGATGGCGTGCTCCTCCGCCCCGAACGCGACCACGCCGAGGCCCGATCGCAGCGTGTCCGACCAGGTGTGGTGCAACCGAGCC
>NZ_DASZUF010000065.1:0-5487 GCF_035547795.1 Nocardioides sp. | reverse complement strand
CTGGGTCGGGATCGGGGAGGCGCTCGCGGCCCCGGAGAAGCACCACCTGATCCGCGACTGCGCGCCGTCCCTGATGCTCGCCTCCGCCGACGTCCTCGCCGAGTGCGCGCCAGCGCTCGCCGAGGTCGGTGCGCAGGGCGCGACGGTGGAGACGTTCCGCGCGGTGATCGCGGCCGCGGGCGCTCCGCCGAGCATCGACATCGATCCGCACGCACCGGCCGGGATCGCCTACACGAGCGGCACGACGGGCGTCCCGAAGGGCATCGTCCACTCGCAGCACAACCTGCTGCTCCCGGGTGAGGTGCTGGTCGCGTCGCGCGGGTGGGGTCCGTCGCTTCGCAAGGGCGACTGCCTGCCGCTGACCATCCTCAACCTGATGGTCCTCACAACCCGGCTCACCGCGCAGGCGCAGGGCTGCTGCATCGTGATGGACCGCCGCGACGCCGAGGGCATCGCGGAGTGGATCGAGCGGGAGCAGGTGACGCACTGGAACGGGGTGCCGGCCCAGCTGCACGACCTGGTCACGGTGAAGCGGGTCGACCCTGCGCGCCTGGCCTCCCTGCAGGAGGTGTGGAGCGGCGGCGGCGACTGCCCGGACACCCTCCGGGTCCGGTTCGCCGAGGTGTACGGGCTGCCGATCCGTGCGACGTACGGTCTGACCGAGGCGCCGACCGTCGTGTCGATCGACCCGGTGGGCGGCGAGCGCCGCCCCGGCGCGAGCGGCCGGGTGCTGCCCCACCTCTGGGTGCAGGCTCGGCGTAACGACGGGGCCCTGCTGCCGCGCGACGCGGAGGGCGAGCTGTGCCTGTCGCCGCGCAGCGAGAGCGAGTGGGCCGGGCGATGGACGCCCTACCTCGGGGTCTGGCGGGACGGCTCGGTCGTGGACCCGCCGTCGGTGCCGGTCGCAACCGGCGACTTCGGCGTGGTCGACTCGGAAGGCTGGCTCACCGTGCTCGACCGGATCAAGGTCCTGATCGTGCGCGGCGGCGCCAACGTCTACCCGGCCGAGGTCGAACGGGTGCTGCTCGCACAGGAAGGGGTCGCCGGCGTCGCGGTGTTCGGCGTCCCGGACGAGCGGCTGGGTGAGCGGGTCGCCGCCCTCCTCGAGCTCTCCGTGGACGTCGCGATCGACTCGCTGGCTGCCGCGTGCCGGCAACAGCTGGCCGACTACAAGGTGCCCGAGCGTTGGGGCGTGGTCGAGAAGCTGCCGCGCAACGCGATGGGCAAGGTGGTGCGGACCGGTCTGGTCGATCTGCTGGAATCTGCGTCGTGAGTCCTGGGGCACCGAAGACCGCGATCGTGACCGGCGGCAGCGGCGGGATCGGCCTGGCGGTCGCGGAGGGTCTGGTCGGGCGCGGGTACGACGTGGTGGTCACCGCGCGCACCGAGGGTCGGCTGCGTGCGGCGGCGCAGCGGATCGGCGCGCGGTACGTCGTCGCGGACGCCGCCGACGAGCAGCAGATGGCGACCGTGATGGAGGCGGTCGACGAGGTCCACCTGTTGGTGCACTCGGCCGGGATCCTGAAGGGGACGTTCCTGCGCAAGCTGTCGCTCGACGACCTGGACCAGGTCCTGAGCGCGAACCTGCGTTCCGCCTTCGTCACGACGCAGGCGGCCCTGACCAAGATGCCGGTCGGTGGCCGGCTGATCTACATCGGCTCGTCCGCCAGCAAGGAGCCGATGAAGGGCCGCACGGCGTACTCCGCCTCGAAGGCCGGTCTCGACGCGTTCGCCTACGCGCTGCGCCGCGAGGTGAGCCGTGACGGCATCAACGTCAACGTGGTGATCCCGGCCCCGGTCGAGACGGAGATCCTCGAAGAGGTCACCTTCGAGATGGTGGCGCTGCAGGCGAGCGACGTGGTCGACGCGGTGCTGTTCCTCGACGGGCTGCATCCGCGGGTCGTGGTCCCGGAGATCTTCATGTACGCCAACCCGGAGGGGCCGTTGGCACCACCACCACTGCTGCCACCGGCGGCGAAGGCGAAGGCGGATCAGAAGAAGTGAGCACTGAGCAACCGGTGGAGGTTCCGTTCGGCACGAAGCTCGGCCAGGTGGCGGCAGCCGACCCGGACGGCGTCGGCGCGGTCGTCGTGGCGCCGGACGGGACCGATCATGCGCTGACCTGGTCACGCCTCGAGGCGGGAGCCAACCAGTGGGGCCGCGTGCTGCAGGCGCGCGGCGCGAAGGTCGGCGACCGGGTCGCCCTCGCCGTACCGAACTCGGTCGACCTGCTGCTCGCCGTGCTCGGGTGCTGGAAGGTGGGCGCCGCACCGATCCCGGTGCGCTGGGACCTGCCGGACTGGGAGCGCGGCCGGGTGCTGGACGTGGTCGACGCGTCGGTCGTCGTCGACAGCGAGTCGTTGCCGGCGATGCGCGAGGAGGCGGCCGCCGCCGCCGGCGCGGCGCTGCCCGAGGTCGTCCCGCCGCAGATCAACGGGATCTGCAGCAGCGGGGCGACCGGCACGCCGAAGGTCATCATGAGCACCCGCCCCGGGGTCTGGAGCCCGCCGCTGTCGGACCCGTTCATCAGCAACTGGCAGGGCGGCACCCGGCCGCAGGTCATCCTCGTGATGGGCCCGATGTACCACACCAACGGCTTCGCCCAGTTCAACTTCCTGCTGGGCGGAGACCGGCTGATCGTGCTCGAGAAGTTCGACGCCAACGTGGCTCTCGACGCGATCGAACGGCACCGGGTGACCACCTTCACCGCAACCCCCACGATGCTGCAGCGGCTGGCTGCGGTGCCGGGCGTGGACCAGCGCGACCTGTCGAGCGTCGAGTGGATCCTGCAGGGCGCGGCGATGATGCCGCCGTCGTTGCTGCGCACCTGGTTCGACCTGCTCGCGCCCGAGAAGATCGTCATGGCCTACGGCATGACCGAGCAGCTGGGCCTCACCGCGTTGCGCGGTGACGAGTGGCTCGAGCACGAGGGCAGCGTCGGCCGCGGCTTCCGGGACACCGAGATCCGGATCCTGGACGAGAACAAGAACGAGGTCCCGGCCGGTCAGCTCGGCGACGTCTACCTGCGCTCGCCGATGACCGGCTCGTATGACTACCGCGGCGGTGCGGCGCTGCTTCCGGTGACCGCGGACGGGTTCGGCACCGGCGGGGACATCGGCTGGGTGGACGAGGACGGATACCTGTACCTGGCGGACCGCCGGGCGGACATGATCATCACCGGCGGCGCCAACGTCTTCCCCGCGGAGGTCGAAAGCGCCCTGGTCGACCATCCGGGCATCGCCGACGTCGTGGTGATCGGTCTGAAGGACGAGCAGTGGGGCCGGCGGGTGCACGCCGTCGTCGAGCCGAGGGACCCGGCCGCCCCGCCCACTGAGGCGGACATCATCGGCTACGCGAAGTCCAAGCTGGCCGGTTACAAGGTGCCGAAGACCGTCGAGTTCGTCGATGCGATCCCGCGCAGCGCTGCCACCAAGGTCAGCCGCGGGGCAATGGTCGAAGCGCGCGGCGGTTAGCCCGCTGCCGAGCTCCTAGCTCGACGCTGCGCCCTGGCCGTGGTCCGAGCCGGCTGTCGAGTTCGCCGCTTGGGTCGGATGCGCACGCTTCGTCGGGTGCGCCTTGTGGGTCGGTGTGGCCGCCTGCGTGGGGTGCGGCTTGCGGGTCGGGTGCGCGCGGTGGGTGGAGGAGGCCGCTTGGGTCGGGTGCGCCGGGTGGCTGGGGTGCGCCGGGTGGCTGGGGTGCGCCGGGTGGCTGGGGTGCGCCGGGTGGCTGGGGTGCGCCGGATGCGTCGGCTGGGCGGTCTCCCCGATCCCGCGGCCCTTGCCATGACCGGCGTGCGCCTTGCCGTGGCCGGTCGGGCTGACCGCACTCGTCGAGGTCGGTGACGGGGTTGGCGCGCTCGGCGTCGGGCTGACCGTGACCGGCGGCACGTCGTGCCGCTGCGGGCTGCTGTGGTGGTGAACGCCGATGACCGTCGCGATGTCGTCACGGACCGTGCCGCTTGCGGCGGCCGCGACGCCGCCGACCAGCAGGACGCCGGTGCCGATGCCGGCCGCGACCACTCGAGCCGAGGCGCGACTACGCCGTGCGATCGGCACGGCGCCGGCCCCGTGCGCCCGGAACGCCGCCATGGCGGCGGCCTCACCGGGCAGCGCACCGCCGAGCGGGCCCTGCAGCGCGTGCAGCATGCCACCGACCGGCAAGTCGGTACGCCGACCGGCGAGCAGGTCCTCGCAGTCGCCGTCGCTCAGGCCGTTCGGCAGGGTTGGTTCGTCGGTCATCTCAGGTATCAATCGTCGGGGCGGCCGGGTTGGTTACAGCCGGGTCGCTCTGGTCGCCGCCCAGCTGGCCAGCGAGCCGCCGCAGCGCCCGGTGCGCCGTGACCCGCACCGCACCGGGGGTCTTCCCGACCAGCTTGGCGGTGGTGTGGACATCGAGGTCGGCGATCACCCGCAGCGCCAGGATCTCCGCCTGGTCGGGCGGCAGGGTAGCGAGCAGGTCGAGCGCCCATCTCGTGCCGGCCGCCGCGTCCGAGGCGGAGACGACGTCATCGGGGGCCGGGGTGAGCTCGGGGAGGACGTCGACCGGCGTCTCCGGCCGCCGCGTCCGACGGCGTACCTCGTCGATCCATCGCCGGCGCGCGATGCTGAGCAACCAGGCCCGGAACGCGGCCGGCTCATCGCCTTCGAACCGGCCGAGGTCGCGCACCACGGACACCCAGGTGTCCGCGGCGATGTCCTCGGCCGCCTCCCGGCCGGCGACGGTCATCAGGTACTTGAGCACCACCGGCTGGTTCTGCCGGAAAAGGGCGTTGAAGGCGCGTTCGTCCCCCTGCTGCGCCTCGCGCAGCAGCTCGGGGAACTCGGCCGTCGACACGATCTTCCTCGCGGTCTGTAACGCCGTCGGTGTGGTCAGCGATTTGCCGGTGAGTCCACCACACTCGACCGTTCCACATCGGAGGGGAAATCCACCAATGGCAACTGTTCGACGTACGACCGTCATCGGCGCCTCGTTCGCCATCGCGACTGCCGGACTGGCCGGGACGGCCCTTGCCGGCGATCACGGCCAGCACGGCCAGCACGGCGCGAAGCTGCAGCACACGCATCTGACCGTCCACGCTCCGGCGAACACGACCGGCCACTTCAAGGCGACGGTCAACGGCAAGCTTCGCTCCCACAAGGCCGGCGTGGCCGGCGAGACGGTGTCCGTGCAGCAGCGCGACGGCAAGGGCAACCACTGGACCGCCGTCGACGGCCAGACCGCGACCACCGATGCCGACGGCAAGGTCAGCTTCACCTTCACCCAGTCGGACAAGAAGGAGCAGTACCGCCTGGTCTTCGCCGGTGACGACACGTACCGCAAGTCGCACAGCGGCGTCGTCACCATCAAGCGGGTGAAGCCGGCGCCGGCGCCGACCACCTCACCCGAGCCGACCACGAGCCCGGAGCCGACCGACTCGCCTAGCCCGCAGGCGTAGCAAGGCTCCGACTGGCTACCTCCGCCAGTCGGGGTGAAGGCCCCGCTCGAGCG
>NZ_DASZUF010000064.1:0-40740 GCF_035547795.1 Nocardioides sp. | reverse complement strand
AGCCCGCAGATGTCGGTGACCTTCCCGACCAGCTCGGGGTCGGTGGAGAACCGGAACGATTCCGCCTTCCACGGCTTGATCCCGTACGAGCGCCAGGCCCGGGCGATCGAGGTGTTCGAGGTCTTCAACCGCTCGGCCAGCAGCCGGGTCGACCAGTGCGTCACACCCAGGCTCTTGGGCGGTGGCTTCAGCGTCTCGGTCACGATCTTGCGATGATCCAGCTCCCGCGGGCGCCCCGAGCGAGGAGCATCTGCTAGGCCGGCAATTCCCTTGGACTGATATCGGTTCCGCCACGAGAGCACCGTGGTCACCGTCGAGCCCGCCAACTCCGCGATGCGGGTGTTCGCCACTCCGTCCGCGGCCAACAGCACGATCCGTGCCCGCTTGGCGGCCGCCGCGGTCACCGTCGAGGCGCGCGTCCAGCGCTCAAGCTCCTCACGATCACCATCACGCAAGACCAGTGCAGGAGCAGGACGATTCGCCATACCTCATGATTTCAGACCCAAACCATCTAGACACTTACGACACGCGCCACTAGGCGCGCCGCGGCGCTGACGGCCCGACCTTGCCCGCGCGTGGCACTCCTCGCGGCCGGGACGGCGATAACTGGAGTCTCCTGCTCCGTCGAGTCAGACATTTGAGCACCCCCCGAACGGCGACGCAGCCGCCCTTAAAAAGATGGCGAAGTCAATCCTTGCTACCACTCGCTGGACTGGGATGTCTAAGGAATCGACGCTTTCCCTGTGTTGCCCACCAACTGAGCTCGGCACGGCTTCGCGCGGAACCCCGGCTCCTGGCCAGACGCTAGGAGAACCGGGCGCTGGCCAGGATCGAGGAGATCATCGGCCGGGCCTGCGCGAGCGGCAGCGCACTCGGGTCGACGATGAACTCGATGGTGATCAGCAGCCCGTTGTCGTAGGTGCCGTAGGTCTCGTGGGCGTAGCCGCCCTTCCGCCCGGCCAGGTGCGCGAACAGATGACCGCCGACAGTGGCGTCAGGCTGCCGCTCGAGGCCGAAGGTGTTGAGCTTGAGGGCGGTCTTCGCGAATGCATCCACGCCCGCCTGGTCGTCGCTCAGGCCGCAGGTGCAGTCCTGCTCGTTGAGCTGGACCACCAGCCCCTCTCGCTTGCCGACGTGGAACGTCTTCTGCCAGGGCGCGTCACCCTGGTCCACGACCGCGCCGGCGGGAGCGGTGAGGGTGACCTCCTGGCCCCGGATGACCGGGCCGGCCGGGACGGTCGGGACCGCCGAGGAGTTGGAGACGCTGGACGGTGCTGCGGCGCTCGGGCTCGTGCCGCCGGCCGAGGACGCCGTACCGGCGGCCGAGGAGCCCCCGCCCCCGCCGCAGCCGGTGAGGAGGACGCAGAGCATGGCGAGGCCCGCGCCTGCCTGTCGAAGACGCACCCGAGGCTCCTTCGTGAGTGAGGGTCCCTGGCACCTTATCGGGATGTTCGCGCTGCATGTTTACGCCGTCGGGTCACAGGGAATGCGGACCGGGCAGGGATGTCGGGACCTGAGGAGACGACGAGATGTCCACCGGTGGATACGAGCCCGTGGGGGGTGCTCCCCTCCCGGGGATGCCCGAGGGCAAGTTCATGTCGTTCTTGCGCTACAACGACGTGCCGCCGGGTGACGTCAGCCTGATCGTCGACGAGTACGTCGCCGGGCAGGTCTCCAGTGCGCTCGCCGAGGACGCCGAGGCGATCAAGGACAAGCTGCCGACCGCGACGCCGGCGGGTGTGTTCGGCGGCGGTCTCGGGCCGGAGCTGCAGGGCCACGTCGAGAAGGCGCACGCGCACCTGGTCAGCACGCTGCACGTGATGTCGCAAGGGGTGCACGGCTACTCCGCCGCGGTCAGCAAGGCGACCACCACGGTGCTCGACGCCGACGACCACAGCCAGAAGGCGATCGACGGGGTCAACAAGGCCCTCGACAAGTCGACCACCGACGTGTCGACGCCGTTCAGCCAGACGCCCGCGAGCTCACCGACCACGACCGGCGGGCCGGGCACGCCGACGGCGACAGGAGACCCGGGCAGCTCGACCCCGCCGTCCACCGGGTCGAGCACCAGCGATCCCAGCGGAGGGCAGTGAGCCGTGATCGGTGACAACAGGACCAAGCTGAACAGCTACCTGGAGGGTGTGAGCAAGAAGAGCATCCAGGACATCCGCGACACCGCGACGACCTGGTCGAAGAAGGCGACGACGCTCAACGACGTCGCCTATGCGCTCGGCACCACGCGGAGTTCGGGGATGGCCGAGGGCTTCGGCGACAAGAGCGAGGTGGCCCGCGCGGCGAGCAAGGCGTTCACCGAGGCGTCGACCAAGCTCACCCATCACGCGAAGCAGCTCAGCGACGGCGCCAAGACGCTCAACGACGCCGCGACGGCGCTGGAGAACGCGCACAACTACAAGACCAAGATCGACAAGCGCGACGCGAGCGCGACCGATCCTGCGAAGTCGGCGGAGACCAACAAGACCGACGACGAGACGCAGTCGAAGACCTACACCGACGCCATCGACACGGCGTACGGCGCGGCCATCCTCGCGATGCGCAAGGTGCACGGCGACCAGCCGGCGCCGCCGCCGACCTCGGGCTCCGGTGACGGCGGCCCGTCGTATCCGGGCATGCCCAGCGGCGGCTACCCGGGCGGCGGATCGGGCGGTGGGTTCTACCCGGGCGGTGGTGGCAACGGCGGCCCGACCGGTGGCACCGGCACCCATCCGGGTGGTGGCACCCACCCCGGCGGCGGCACGCATCCCGGTGGTCCGTACCCCGGCGGCCCCGGTGGCGGCGACGGTGGTGGCGGCTGGCTCCAGGGTGGTGACCCGCCGACCGTGCCGACCGTCCCCGGCGTGGGCGGTCCCGGTGCGGGTGAACCGCTGGTCCCGACCGGGGGAGGCGTCGGCGGAAGCGGCGCCGGTGGCGCGGGTCTGGCCGGTGCGGGTGCGTTCGGTGGGCTCGGCGCCTACGGTGCCGGAGGCAGCGGCGCCGCGCTCAGGTTCACCCCCGGTCAGGCGATCGGCGTCAGCCGGTCGACGATCGGATCGGCGGGCATGCTCGGCGCGGAGGAGGAGGGCGCCGTCGGTGGTGTCGGCGGTCGCGCGCTCAGTCCGGGCGGAACCGTGGGCCGTGGTGGGGCCGGCGCGGGTGGCGGTCGGCGCACCGGCGCAGCCGGCGGCCGGCGTACCGGCGCCGCGGCGGGCGGCCGCGGCCGTCGGCGAGACGACGAACGCGAGGACACCGCCCCCGACCTGTGGGACGACGGCTCCGAGTGGGTCGACGACGAGGGGATGGGTCCCTCGGTGATGCGGTAGCGTACGGCTGCAAGAGCCCCCGGCTAGACGACATGGTCCTTGCCGGGGCTTCTTGCTTTTCCGGACCCGATCAGGTGGGAGAAAGAAGATGCCGGCGATCGCGATCATCGGCGCCCAGTGGGGCGACGAGGGCAAGGGCAAGGCGACCGACCTGCTCGGCAGCAACGTCGACTATGTGGTGAAGTTCAACGGCGGCAACAACGCCGGCCACACGGTCGTGGTCAGCCAGGAAGACGGGCACAGCGAGAAGTACGCGCTGCACCTGCTCCCCAGCGGCATCCTCACGCCGGGCGTCACGCCGGTGATCGGCAACGGCGTGGTCATCGACCTGTCCGTGCTGTTCGAGGAGATCGACGGGCTCAACGCGCGCGGCGTCGACACCTCGCTGCTGCGGGTGAGTGCCAACGCGCACGTGATCGCCGACTACAACCGCCAGCTCGACAAGGTCACCGAGCGCTTCCTCGGCTCCCGCAGGATCGGGACCACCGGCCGTGGGATCGGCCCGACGTACGCGGACAAGATCAACCGGATCGGCATCCGCGTCCAGGACCTGTTCGACGAGAAGATCCTGCAGGCCAAGGTCGAGGGCGCTCTCGAGCTCAAGAACCAGATCCTCACCAAGATCTACAACCGGCGTGGGTTCACCGTGGACGCGGTGGTCGAGGAACTGCGCTCCTACGCCGCCCGGCTCGCTCCGATGGTCTGCGACACCGGGCTGCTGCTCAACCAGGCCCTCGACCGCGACGAGGTCGTGCTGCTGGAGGCCGGCCAGGCCACGCTGCTCGACGTCGACCACGGCACCTACCCGTTCGTGACCTCGTCGAGCGCGACCGCCGGCGGCGCCTGCACCGGTTCCGGGATCCCGCCGACGCGGCTCGACCAGATCATCGCGATCGTCAAGGCCTACACCACCCGGGTCGGGGAGGGGCCGTTCCCCACCGAGCTGCTCGACGACCAGGGCGAGTTCCTGCGCAAGGCGGGCTGGGAGTACGGCACCACCACCGGCCGGCCGCGCCGCTGTGGCTGGTTCGACGCGGTCATCGCGCGCTACGCCGCCCGGGTCAACGGCGTCACCGACTTCGTGCTGACCAAGCTCGACGTGCTCACCGGTCTGGAGCAGGTGCCGGTCTGCGTGGCCTACGACGTGGACGGCGTGCGGCACGACGAGATGCCGGTCAACCAGACCGACTTCCACCACGCGGTGCCGATCTACGAGTACCTGCCCGGTTGGTGGGAGGACATCTCGAAGGCCCGCACCTTCGAGGACCTGCCCGCCAACGCGCAGGCCTACGTCAAGCGGGTCGAGGAGCTCTCCGGCGCCCGTATCTCGGTGATCGGCGTCGGCCCGGGCCGGCACGAGACGGTCGTCGTCCACCCGCTCATCTGACCGCGCAACCGACCAAAGGATCTCGCCCGTGAAGACCCTCGTCATCGGCACCGGCGGCCGCGAGCACGCGCTCGCCCTCAAGCTCACGCAGGACGGGCACGAGGTGCACGCCGCGCCCGGCAACCCGGGCATGGCGCGCGTCGCGACGCTGCACCCGGTCGACCCGATGTCGGGGGCGGAGGTCGCCGAGCTGGCTGCCGCCCTCGCCGCGGATCTGGTCGTCGTCGGCCCCGAGGCCCCGCTGGTCGCCGGCGTGGCGGACGCGGTCCGCGCCGTCGGCGTACCCGTCTTCGGGCCGTCGCGGGCCGCGGCTCGGCTGGAGGGCTCCAAGGCGTTCTCCAAGGAGGTCATGGCCGCCGCCGGCGTCCCGACCGCCGGCTCACGCACCTGCGCGACGCCGCGGGAGGCGGCCGCGGCGCTGGACGAGTTCGGCGCGCCGTACGTCGTCAAGGACGACGCCCTGGCCGCCGGCAAGGGCGTCGTCGTCACTCGCGACCGGGACGAGGCGCTGGCCCATGTCGAGCTCTGCCTGGCGCAGGGCAGCGCGCGGGTGGTGGTCGAGGAGTTCCTGGACGGTCCCGAGGTTTCGCTGTTCGCGGTCTGTGACGGCGCGCGCGCCCATGCCCTGCAGCCGGCCCAGGACTTCAAGCGCATCTTCGACGGGGGTCACGGGCCCAACACCGGCGGGATGGGCTCCTACTCGCCGCTCCCCTGGGCGCAGTCGGACCTCGCCGCGGTGGTGCTGGACACGGTGGTCCAGCCGACCCTGGACGAGATGGCTCGGCGCGGCGCGCCGTTCGTGGGTTGCCTCTACGTCGGGCTGGCGCTGACCGCGCGTGGTCCGCGGGTGATCGAGTTCAACTGCCGCTTCGGCGACCCCGACATCCAGCCGGTGCTGGCGCTGCTCGACTCCGACCTGGGCGAGTTGCTACACGCCGCCGCCACCGGCGCACTGGGGTCGGCACCGGTCTTCCGGGCGGGGGCCGCCGTCACGGTGGTGCTGGCCTCGGCCGGCTACCCCGAGTCGTCCTCGAAGGGTGATGTCGTCACCGGTGTCGAGGCCGCCGAGGCCGCCGGGGCGGACGTCATCCACGCCGGTACGGCGCTCCTCGACGGGGAGTTGGTGACCGCTGGCGGTCGGGTCCTCGCCGTACGCGCCACCGGGTCCGACGTCGCCGATGCCCGTGCCCGCGCCTATGCCGCCGCTGACCTGATCTCCTTCGAGGGGATGCAGCGCCGCTCCGATATCGCGGCGGAGCCGCTCGGGGTGGTCGAGGGCGCCTCCGTCCGTTAGCGTCGCCGCAACGCCTCGGTGACGACCAGGCCGGTCAACCCGGCGATGCCGGCGGCCAGCAGGCCGCGGTGCTGCGTCGCCCACAGCTGGGGGGCGCGGGTGTGCGATCGAGCGTCGAAGGCGCCATGTGCCCCGTGGTCGGTGGTGGCGTCGGCGGGCTGCCACAGGTTGACCGGCTGGCCCTCGGGCCGCCGCTCGGGCGTCTGCTGGGACGTCCACCCCGTCTTGGCGAGATAGCGGTCCAGCAATCCCGGCGCGACCGCGTTGGCCATGATCGTCGCCGCCGTACTGGCCCCGCACCAGTACTCCCGCCGGCGGGGATGGTCGGCGGCGAACACCACCGCGCGGGCGGCCACCTCGGGCTGGTAGATCGGCGGCACTGGCTGGGCCTGCTGCGGCAGCCGGGACAGCCCCCAGCGGAACTGCGGCGTGTTGACCGCCGGCATCTGCACCATCGTCACGTGCACGCCGCTGCCCTCGTGCAGCAGCTCGGCGCGCAGCGAGTCGTGCAGTCCCTGGACGGCGTGCTTGGCGCCGCAGTAGGCCGACTGCAGTGGGATGCCGCGATAGGCCAGCGCCGAGCCCACCTGAACGATCGCGCCCCGGTCGCGTGGCTTCATCCGTCGCAGCGCCGCCCGGGTGCCGTTCACGTAGCCGAGGTAGGTGACGGTGGTGGCGCGTGCGAACTCGTCGGGCTCGATCTGGTCGAACGGCGCGAAGATCGCCGCGAACGCGTCATTGACCCACACCGCGATCGGGCCCAGCTCCTCCTCGACCCGTGTCGCCGCAGCCTCGACCGCCTCGTGGTCGGCCACGTCGATCTCGATCGGCAGGGCGCGCCCGCCGGCGGACCTGACTTCCGTGGCGGCGGCGTCGAGTCCGGCCCGCCCGCGGGCGAGCAGGGCGACGTCGTCGCCGCGCGCGGCGAACGCCCGCACGCACGCGCGTCCGATCCCCGCGCTCGCGCCCGTCACCACCACGACCCGACCAGTCCGCCTCGTGCTCACCTGGCTGAGGTGACCGCGGCGGCGGGCGATCATGCGGCGATGTGCGATCCGCCGTTGTCGGGCCGGTCAGGTCGGTCGGGCCAGCTTCGGGTCCCCTTCGGGCGTGTAGGCATAGGGGCACACACGCGTCCTCATGCCTACATGCCGGAGACCCCACTTCCGCCTGGTAGACCTCGCCGTCGGGTCCACTCGCCGGCTTCAGGGCGGGTCGCCCGGAGCGGGCTCCGGTTGTCGGCCCATCCCCAGGGTTGCGTGGTCCAGGGCTCGTGGCGGGGTCGCTGACCGAGCGCTCGGCGCGGCGGGTGCTGGCGTGCGGGCTGGCGGGTGAGCCGCAGATGAGCACCAACGCCTGGTGGACGGCTTCGACATCGTCGCCGCGGCGAGTGACGGGCGCGGCTGCCACGACTTCACCCTCGGCGAGCCGGGAGCGTGGTTCGGACAGTTCCGCGACACCCGGGTGACGAGGGGCCGCGGGAGAGAGTGGGTGATCCCGGGCTGGCCGACCGGCCGCAAGCTGCGAGTCGATTCCCTCACGCCGGACATGGGAGACTGGGCGCTGTGACGGCGCCCGCTCTGCCCAATGTCCTGGCCACCCGCTACGCCTCGGCCGAGCTGGCCGGGATCTGGTCGCCGGAGCACAAGATCGTGCTCGAGCGCCAGCTGTGGATCGCCGTGCTCAAGGCGCAGCGCGACCTGGGCATCGACGTACCCGAGGGTGTCATCGAGGCTTACGAGAAGGTCGTCGACCAGGTCGACCTGGCGTCCATCGCCGCGCGGGAGCGAGTGACCCGGCACGACGTGAAGGCGCGGATCGAGGAGTTCAGCGACCTTGCCGGCCATGAGCACATCCACAAGGGCATGACCAGCCGGGACCTGACCGAGAACGTCGAGCAGCTCCAGGTGCTCAGCTCGCTGCGGATCATCCGGGATCGCGCCGTCGCCGCACTGGCCCGACTTGGCCGGCTCGCCGCCGAGCACGAGGCCACCGTGATGGCCGGGCGCAGCCACAACGTCGCCGCGCAGGCGACCACGCTCGGCAAGCGGTTCGCCACCGTCGCCGACGAGATGCTGGTGGCCCTGGACCGGATCGAGAACCTGATCGGCCGCTACCCCCTGCGCGGGATCAAGGGTCCGATGGGTACGGCGCAGGACATGCTCGACCTGCTCGACGGAGACGCCGCCAAGCTCGAGCAGCTGGAGGTGGCGATCGCGCGGCACCTCGGTTTCGACCGGGTCCTCACCAGCGTCGGCCAGGTCTACCCGCGCAGCCTCGACTTCGACGTGATCTCGGCGTTGGTCCAGCTGGTCGCCGGGCCGTCCAACCTCGCGACCACGATCCGGCTGATGGCCGGCAACGAGCTGGTCACCGAGGGCTTCAAGGAGGGCCAGGTCGGCTCCTCGGCGATGCCGCACAAGATGAACTCCCGCTCCTGCGAGCGGGTCAACGGCCTCAGCGTCGTCCTCCGCGGCCACCTCTCGATGGTCGGGGAGCTCGCCGGCGACCAGTGGAACGAGGGCGACGTCTCCGACTCGGTGGTGCGCCGGGTGGCGCTGCCGGACGCGTTCTTCGCCGCGGACGGCCTCTTCCAGACGTTCTTGACGGTGCTCGACGAGTTCGGCGCCTTTCCGGCGGTGATCCAGCGCGAGCTCGACCGCTACCTGCCCTTCCTGTCGACCACCAAGGTGCTGATGGCGGCGGTGCGCAACGGTGTCGGTCGCGAGGCCGCCCACGAGGCGATCAAGGAGGCGGCCGTCGGCACCGCCTTGGCGATGCGGCAGGGCCAGGCCGATAACGACGTCTTCGCCAAGCTCGCCGCCGACCCGCGCCTGGGGCTCAGCCAGGCACAGCTCGACAGCCTGGTCGCCGAGCCGATCGCCTTCACCGGCGCCGCCGTCGCCCAGGTGCAGGCGGTCGTCCGTCGCGTCGAGGAGGTCGCCCGGGCGCACCCCGAGGCGGCGGCGTACCGACCCGGCGACATCCTGTAGCCCGGCGACATCCTGTAGCCGGGCGAGCCCGACTAGTCCCGCCGCCAGTCCCGGACCGCGACGGCCAGCGCGGCAACGACGGCGACCAGCCCGGTGATCAGCGCGCCACGCAGCCCCCAGCCGGGGGAGGCGCGCTTGGCGATCGTGGAGTACGCCGTCATCAGCACCGCGGCGCCGATCGAGGAGCCGATCCGCTGGCCGGTCTGCAGCGCCCCGCCGGCGGCGCCGCCCATCGCGGGTGGCACCTCGGCCAGGCTCAAGGTGAGATTGGGCGAGACGACCGCGCCGCCGCCGAGGCCGGCGAAGAGCAGCGCCGGCACCGCCACCCACCACAGCCCGTCGACCGAGCGGCTGGGGGCGAGGACGGCGTACACGGCGACGCCGACCAGCACCGCCGACAGGGCCGCGACGGTGATGCGACGTCCGACGGAGGAGACCAGGTTGCCGGCGACGGGGGCGCTGATCGCGGCGCCGACGGCGTACGGCGCCACCAGCAGGCCGGCGTGCAGCGGCCCGACCCCGAGCCCGTCTTGCAGGTAGAACGAGCTGGTCAGGATGATGCCGGTGAACCCGGTGAAATAGAGCGTGCCGATGGTGATGCCGCTGGCATAGCCGCGGATCCGGCCCAGCAGGGAGAGGTCGAGCAGCGGCGGCCGGCCGCGCTCGCGAACCCGCCGCTCCCAGCGGACGAACCCCCAGCCCAGCGGCGGCGCGAGTGCCAGCAGGGCCAGCGACCAGTACTCGTCGCTCTCCAGCCGGACGACCGGATAGAGCACGTCGAGCACCAGCAGGCCGAGGAGCACGGCGCCGCCGATGTCGAGCCCTGGGTCGCCGCTGACCGCCTCCGTGCGTCCCGGCACCAGCCTGGCCACGAAGACCAGCGCGACCAACCCGATCGGGACGTTGATCAGGAACAGGTAGCGCCAGCCGACGTCCTCGCCGGCCAGCGCGAGGATCAGCCCGCCGAGGACGGGCCCCAGCGCGGCGGAGACCGAGACCGTGAAGCCGAAGAGCCCGAAGGCGCGGCCGCGCTCGGCCCCGCGGAACAGCTGCTGGATCAGGCCGGAGTTCTGTGGCGTGAGCAGCCCGGCGGCCAGCCCCTGGACCAGCCGGGCGACGATGACCGCGGCCGCGCTCGGGCCAGCCCCACGCCGGCGCTGGCGACCACGAAGCCGGCCAGCCCGATCAGCATCATCCGTCGCCGGCCGTAGGCGTCCCCGAGCCGCCCGCCGGCCACCAGCACCAGCCCGAAGGTCAGCGCGTAGCCGGAGACCACCCACTGGATGGAGCCGGCCGAGGTGTGCAGCCCCTGCTGCATGGACGGGATGGCGATGTTGACGATGGAGACGTCCAGCAGCGCCATGAAGCCGACGATCAGCGAGACCGCCAGGATCCGCCACCGCCGCGGGTCGGGTGCATCGCGGTCGGGGCGGGTTCGCTGCCTGGTCGTCTCGGTGCTCACGTCGTCCGGTGCCCGTGGCGTGGCCGACGATGCGTCATGCCCAGCGGGTGAGCTTCTCGGGATTGAGCACGATCCACACGTCGCCGACCCGCCCGTCGGCCACGCGTAGATTGACCACGCCCTCGACCCGGCCGTCGCGCTCGAACGTGACGCCCAGCCCGTCGGCGGTCGCGCACGGCCGCACCCGCCACTCGGGTACCCGGTCCAAGACGCCGAACAGGAAGCGCGCGACCTTGGCGGCGCCGAAGATCGGGTTCGGGGCTGCCTTGACCAGGCCGCCGCCGTCGGAGCGCAGCTCGACCGTCGGAGCGCAGCTCGACGCTCGGGTCGAGAAGCGCCACCAGGGCGTCCAGGTCGCCGCCGGCACAGGCCGCGGCGAAGGCGCACACCACGGCGGCGTGCTCGGCGGCGGGGGCGGCCTGCTCGCGCGCGGCATGTACCCGCCGCCGGGCCGAGGAGGCGAGCTGCCGCACGGCGGCCAGGGACCGACGTACTGCTCGCGTCGGACCCGTGCCGACTTGAGTACGTCGAGGCACACATGGCCGGCCACCCGGGTCAGCCAGCCCTGGACGTTGGCGATCTCGGTGCGCTCTTCCTCGGAGAGCCGGTACCAGCGGATGTAGGTCTCCTGCACCGCGTCCTCGGCGTCGGTCACCGTGCCGAGCAGCCGGTAGGCCAGCGCGACCAGACGGCGCTCGCCGACCACGCCTCGCCGGCCCCCGCGGTCGACGTCGAGGCGGCGCTGAGCCCGGAGCAGATCGCCGCGGTCGGCTGGCTCGCGGTCGCCATCAACGGCTGGAACCGGATCGCCATCGCGAGCCACTACCCGGTCGCTCCGTGACCCGATAGTCGACCAGGGTGGTCGTCTAACATCGGCAGCATGCCGACCACCGCGCTGCCGCTCCTGCCGTCGTACGACGGAGCCGAGGTGGTGGTCGAGGCGCCGGGCGCCGGCCCCGGCAACTGGGCCGGCGCCGCCAGCGCGCTGCTGGTGGACGGTACCTACTGGCTGACCTGGCGCAACCGGCGCCCGCTCGAGGACGGCCGAGGAGTCACCGTCGACGTGGCCCGCTCCGAGGACGGGGTGCACTTCGAGGTCGTCGCGCAGGTGTACCGCGAGTCGTTCGGCTGCGAGTCGCTGGAGCGGCCGGCGCTGGTCTCGTTGCCGCACGGCGAGGGCTGGCGGCTCTATCTCTCCTGTGCCACCTGGAACTCCAAGCACTGGTGGGTCGACAGCCTCACCGCGGCCACTCCCGAGGACCTGCCGCACGGCCACCAGCGGGTGGTGCTGCCCGGCGATGCACACGTCGCGGTCAAGGACCCGGTCATCGCGGTCACGCCCGAGGGCGCGTGGGAGATGTGGCTGTGCTGCCATCCGCTCACCGAGCCCGGGCACGAGGACCGGATGAGCACCCGCTGGTTGACCTCCTTCGACGGGCTGACCTGGGCCGACCAGGGTGAGGTGCTCGCCGGCCGCCCCGGTGCCTGGGACGCCCGCGGCGCTCGGGTCACCACCCGGATCGGGGACGACGTCTTCCTCTACGACGGCCGGCCCGATGCCGCCTCCAACTGGTACGAGACCACCGGGCTGGCCCGGTGGGACGGCGACCGGCTGGTGCCGGATCCGGAGATCGGCCCGATCCGATCGCCGTACTCCGACGGCGCCTTCCGCTACGCCAGTGCGGTGCCCCTGCCCGACGGCCGGATCCGCTACTACGTCGAGGCGGCCCGGCCCGACGGGGCGCACCACCTGGTCACGATGGTGCGGTGAGCCGCCGGCCCGTGCCCGGGTGCGGTCAGGCGGACGCCCGCTGGCGGAACGAGCCGCGAGGCTCGGTGGAGAGCCACTGCGAGAAGTCCTGGCCGGTGACCTCGGTCAACAGGGCGACGTCGTCGGCATAGACCTTGATCAGTTGGGTGCGCTGCTCGACGGTGAGCAGCGGCCGGTGGACCTCCCCGGAGCCACGCAGCTGCCGGATCAGTGGCGGTGCCGCCGCTCGCCACGCCTGTGGTGGGGCGAACTGACCGAGCCAGGCCCCGCTCCGGATCACCGGCCCGAAGAGCCGGGTGCGCCAGCTCGGCTCGGCGTAGCTGCGGGAGTTGTCACTGGGGATCTGCTCGATCAGCCCGGTCGAGAGGCCGAGGAAGCGGCAGGCATTGTCGACGGCGGCGGTGGGGTCGTCGATCAGCTCCCGGTAGCGCATCACCAGCACACGCTCGCGGTCGACGTGCTGGTAGAGGTGGGCCAGCTGCTCGCCGTACAGCCCCAGCTCCCGGTAGCGCCAGAACGGCGCATAGCCGGCGTGGACGCGCTCGGCCTCGCGGGCGAAGGCGGCCATGAAGTCGGACTCGGGCTCCAGGCCGTCGCACCACAGATGCATCCAGTTGGAGTACGCCCGGTCGATCGGATCGCGCACGATCGCGATCAGCCGGACGTCCGGGAGCGCCTCGGCGATGCGACGGTGAGCACCACGGCTCCACAGGTAGAACGGGGTGGACTCCCCCCGCATCGCCGTCGTGGGCGCGTCCGCGAAGAGCCGTGCGTAGTCGGAGGGGCGCCAGATCCACTCCTGCTGGGAGTGCTGGTCGCCCGGGCCGCACCAGTGCGGCGGCGGAGCCTGGTCGCAGAGGAAGAACTTGGGCTCCTTCGGCGCGCTCATGAAGACCTCTGGATGCTGTGCGAGCGCATTGTGCAGCGCCGTCGTGCCTGCCTTCGGTGCTCCGACGATGAGGAAGTCGGGTCGCGGTTCGCGTTCGGTGATCACGGTGCACCCCCACCCATTTAGTGATGTGAGGCAGTCTACTAACAAGACATGATGGTTTGGGAGACGATCTCCTAGGCTGTGCCCGTGGTCGAGCCGAACATTCCCCCCGCCCCGTCACTTCCCGGCGCTCGCCACCTGCACTCCGGGAAGGTACGTGACCTCTACCAGCTCACCGAGGGCCCGTACGCCGGCCAGCTCCTGATGGTGGCCAGCGACCGGATCAGCGCGTTCGACTACGTGCTGGACAGCACGATCCCGGACAAGGGCGAGATCCTGACCCGGATGTCGCTGTGGTGGTTCGAGCGGCTCGCCGACCTGGTGCCCAACCACGTGCTCTCCACCGACGTGCCCCAGGCCGTCGCCGGGCGCGCCGTGATCTGCCAGAAGCTGGACATGTTCCCCGTGGAATGCGTCGCGCGCGGCTACCTCACCGGCTCCGGGCTACTCGACTACGACGCTTCCGGCCAAGTGTGCGGCATCCCGCTGCCCCAGGGCCTGGTCGACGGCAGCCGGCTGCCCGAGCCGATCTTCACCCCCGCCACCAAGGCCGCGGTCGGTGACCATGACGAAAACGTCTCCTACGACCAGATCGTCCACCGGATCGGGCCGAACGACGCGGCCGAGCTGCGCCGGCTCACGCTGGCGGTCTACACCCGCGCCGACGAGATCGCCCGCGGGGTGGGGTTGATGCTGGCCGACACGAAGTTCGAGTTCGGGGTGCGGCACGACACCGAGCACTTCTTCGGGGGCGGCCTGCGCAGGATCGTGCTCGCCGACGAGGTGCTCACCCCCGACTCGTCGCGATTCTGGTCGCTGGAGGAGTGGCAGCCCGGTCGTGCCCAGCCGTCGTACGACAAGCAGATCGTGCGCAACTGGCTCCTGGAGAACTGGGACAGGAGTTCGGGGGAGCGCCCGCCGGCGTTGCCGGCCGAGATCATCGACCGCACCCGCAGCCGGTATGTCGAGGCCTACGAGCGACTCACCGGTCAGCGATTCTGAACACGCGCCCACCGACGGCTACTGGCAGGTAGGTTTGGCCCCGCACACCCGAGTGATGGAGGCCACGTGTCGTCGTACAACCTGTCGTCCCTGCTGGAGAGCGGAGCCGTCGCGCACCCGGAGCGCGACGCGATCGTCATCGGAGACACCAGGCTGAGCTACGCCAGCGTGAACGCGCTGGCCAACCAGGTCGCGAACACGCTGGTCGCACGCGGGGTCCAGCCCGGCGACAAGGTCGCGCTGACCTGCCCCAATCTGCCCTACTTCACCGTCGTCTACTTCGGCATTCTCAAGGCCGGCGCGACGGTGGTGCCGCTCAACGTGCTGCTCAAGAGCCGCGAGGTGGCCTACCACCTCACCGACTCCGAGGCGAAGGCCTACTTCTGCTTCGAGGGCAGCCCGCAGATGCCGATCGGTCAGCAGGGCTTCGAGGGCTTCACCGAGGTCGAGAGCTGCGAGCACTTCTTCGTCATCACCGCCGACCCGTTCGCGGCCTCGCCGATCGAGGGCAGCCCCGAGAATCCGGTGCAGACGCTGTTCGGTGCGATCGGCAGCGCCGACCAGACCTTCGAGACCGTCGCCACCGACGAGGACGACACCGCGGTCATCCTCTACACCTCCGGCACCACGGGCCAGCCCAAGGGCGCCGAGCTGCGGCACCGCAACCTGCGCGACAACGCATTGTCCGGCGCTGCGCTC
This sequence comes from Nocardioides sp., assembly GCF_035547795.1. Lineage (GTDB taxonomy): Bacteria > Actinomycetota > Actinomycetes > Propionibacteriales > Nocardioidaceae > Nocardioides. The sequence continues at coordinate 25,824 of NZ_DASZUF010000064.1, read as the reverse complement.
TTCGGGGCGGACGCCGCCAACCCGGACACCTACCTCGCCGTACTGCCGCTCTTCCACGCCTTCGGGCAGACCGTGTGCCAGAACGGCGCGCTCGCCTACGGCGGCACGATCGTGATGCTGCCGCGCTTCGAGCCGGCGGCCGCGCTGCAGCTGATGCTGGCGGAGAAGGTGTCGTTCTTCGCCGGCGTGCCGACGATGTACTGGGGCCTGCTCGGCGCTCTCGACACTCCGCCCGATTCTGGAGCGGTCGACGTGGCCGCGCTCAAGGCCAACCTGCGGGTCGCGGTGGCCGGCGGCTCGGCGTTGCCGGTGGAGATCCACAAGGAGTTCGAGGCCCGCTTCGGCATCACCATCCTCGAGGGCTACGGGCTGTCGGAGACCTCGCCGGTGGCCTCGTTCAGCAAGTACGGCGAGCCCGCCCGGGTCGGCTCGATCGGGTTGCCGATCCCCGGCGTGGAGATGGAGCTGATCGAGCCCGACGGCTGGGCGCCGATCCGGTGGACCCCCGATGCGGTCGGCGAGATCGCGATCAGGGGCCACAACGTCATGAAGGGCTACTACCGCCGGCCGGAGGCGACCGCGGCGGCGATCAACGAGGACGGCTGGTTCCGCTCCGGCGACCTGGCCCGGCGCGACGAGGACGGCTGGTACTACATCGTCGACCGGACCAAGGACCTCATCATCCGTGGCGGCTACAACGTCTACCCGCGCGAGATCGAGGAGGTGCTGATGACCCACCCGGCGGTCTCGCTCGCGGCGGTCATCGGCGTGCCGCACGAGAGCCACGGCGAGGAGATCAAGGCGTTTGTGATCCTCAAACCGGGTGCGAGCGCCACCGCCGAGGAGATCGTGGCGTGGAGCAAGGATCAGATGGCCAACTACAAGTACCCGCGCATCGTCGAGATCGTGACCTCGTTGCCGATGACGGCCACCGGCAAGATCCTCAAGCGCGAGCTCTCCTGATCCGTCTCAACCTCAGGCGAACGGATTCGGCAGCGCTCCGGGCAGCTTGGCCAGCAGCTCCCTGGCGTTGGCCGCCACCTTGTGCTCGACCAGCACCTCATAGCGGGTGGCCACCACCTGTGTCACCGACGAGAAGTCGCGCCGGCCTCCGGTCATGGCATAGCCGACCAGCGACCAGATCAGCCCGAAGAGCAGGCCGAGCACCATCGTGGAGATGATCGCCGCCAGCGCGTTGCCGGTGCCGAAGAACGAGAACAGGATCCCGACCAGCAGGCCGAACCACAGCCCCGACATCGCGCCGTGGACGGCCACCCGGCCGGTGGTCAGCCGCCCGGTGATCCGCTCCATCTGCTTGAGGTCGGTGCCGACGATCATGCAGTTCTCCACCGGGAAGCCCTGATCGGAGAGGAAGTCGACCGTCTTCTGGGCGGTCGCATAGTCGTCGTACGTCGCCAGCGACTGCGGGAACTGCAGCCGGAACTGAGCTGCGGCCAGCACGGACTGGGCATGCGGATTGCTCATGGCTCCCAGTCTGCCCGATAGAATCCGCGCCATGCCCCGAGTCGTCGTCGACGTCATGCCCAAGCCCGAGATCCTCGACCCGCAGGGGAAGGCAGTTCTCGGCGCGCTGCCGCGGCTCGGCTTCACCGGCGTGAGCGAGATCCGCCAGGGCAAGCGGTTCGAGCTCGAGGTCGCCGCGACCGACGAGGCGACCCTGGCCGAGATCGACAGGCTGGCCGAGACGTTCCTGGCCAACACCGTCATCGAGAACTACACCGTCCGGGTGGAGCAGGCCTGATGAAGGTCGGAGTCGTCACCTTCCCCGGCACGCTCGACGACGTCGACGCCCAGCGGGCCGTCCGCATCGGCGGTAACGAGGCGGTCGCGCTCTGGCACGGCGACCACGACCTGCGCGGCGTCGACGCGGTGATCCTGCCCGGCGGCTTCTCCTACGGCGACTACCTGCGCTGCGGCGCGATCTCCCGGTTCGCACCGGTGATGACGGAGGTGATCGCGGCCGCGCGGGCCGGGATGCCTGTGCTGGGCATCTGCAATGGCTTCCAGATCCTGGTCGAGTCGCATCTACTGCCTGGCGGCCTGATCCGCAACGACCACCGCCGGTTCGTCTGCCGCGACCAGCGGCTGCGGATCGAGAACGCGGCGACCCCGTGGACCTCGGCGTACCGGCAGGGGCAGGAGATCGTCGTCCCGCTGAAGAACGGCGAGGGCCGCTACGTCGCCGACGCCGAGACCATCGCCTGGCTGGAGGGGGAGGGCCGGGTGGTCGCGCGCTACCTCGAGGTCAACCCCAACGGTTCGACCAACGACATCGCCGGCATCGCGAACGAGGCCGGCAACGTCGTCGGCCTGATGCCGCACCCCGAGCATGCCGTCGAGGAGCTGACCGGCTCGGGCGTCGACGGGCTGGGCTTCTTCACCTCGCTCGTCGAGCGCGCCTTCGCCTGATCCGGCTCACCTCTTCCCGGCCGCCAGCGCGGACCAGGTGGTCCCGGCGACGATGCCGTGGTGCTTGATCTTGTGAGCCTTCTGGTACGCCGTGACGGCGTTCTGGGTGGCGGCGTCGTACACGCCCGTGATCGGTAGGTGCAGCGACGGCTGGCTGACCGCCATCGCGCGCTGCACGTCGCGCACCGCCGCCGACGCGGAGCCGTACTTGAGCACCGGGTGGGCGTTGCTGGCGAACATCGAGAGCCACAGGTGCTTGTTCCACGTCGCGCTCTTGGCACCGAAGCCGTGCGCGGCGCGCCACGACTTCACCGCCGCGACCAGCGGCTTGCCGAACTTGCCGTTGACCTTCTTGGTGTAGCCCCCGCGCTCGGTGAGCAGGCACTTGAGTGCCTTCACGTAGGGCTTGAGGCTCGCGCTGACCTTGGCGCCGCTGGCGGGCTGCTTGAGCACCTTGTACGACGAGAAGTCCACCGGCACGCCGTTGCAGTGCGACTCACCGGGGGCGACGCTGCCCTGCCCGACGTCGAGGAAGTCCCGGTCGATGTTGATGGTGACGTGTCCGTAGGTCTCGTTGTGGCCGCCCTGGTACTGCTTCACCCGGGCGTGCGGCATCCAGCCGGTGCTGGAGACGTAGGCGGAGCTGGTGTTGGCCTGGTTGTTCCAGTCCGCGATCCAGACCTGGTCCGGCAGCACGTAGGCGCCCGGGTTGGTCTGCCGCACCTGGTCGAGCATCTTCAGGCCGGAGGAGGCGCTGGAGTAGACGCCGGAGAGATAGCCCAGCGCCTTGAGCTCGGTGGTCCACGACGACAGGAACGTCATCGCCGAGTCGCGGCACTTGGTGTTGCCGGCGTCGAAGGCCTCGAGGTCGTAGTACATGGTGCTGCCCGGCACGATGCCCAGCGAGCGGGCGACACCGACGGTCTTGTCGGCCTCGGCCTTGCCCTGGGCCGCCGCGGTGGCGTAGACGCCGTTGGTCGCGGTCGCGCTGATCACCGGGTCGCTGCCGTAGCGCGGGAAGCGCGGGTTGCAGCTGGCCTGCGGGCCGAGCGTGATCGGCAGCAGCTTCCAGCCCTTGGCCAGCTGGGTCGCGACCCAGCCGGCGGTGAGGTAGGTCTGGTTGCGACAGCCGCGCGAGTCGCCGGAGATGTAGATGCCCGCCGCGAGGTACGGCGAGGTCCGCAGCCAGGTGTCCATCGCGGCCTGGCTGGGCGCCTGGCACTGGTCGAAGCCGTAGCCGGTGAAGTTGCCGGGGGTGACCGGGTTGGTCGAGACGTCCTTGGCCAGGTGCAGCGGTCCCGACCGGGTGGTCTGGTGGTGCGGGACGGTGAGCAGGGCGGCGACCAGAAGCGCCGCCAGGCCCGCTCCGAGAAGTCGGAGCAGGCCGGCGGCGGTCAGGTTTCGGGGCGAGATGGCAGGCATGGCGAGAGCACTCTAAGCACTCCAGTAACAGGAGTAACACCCGTTCCGCCGAACTACAAGAATGTAATTAAATGCCCGCTGACCTGCACAAACGTCGAGTCGTAGGTTTTTCACCCCCGAATCGGGGATCGCGCAGCGAGCCGCCGGGCACCATCCCGGACTCGGACGTGCGAAATCCCCGATTCGCGGTCAGGCGGCCTCCGGTTGGGGGCGTGCGACGACCCGCCGGGCCACCAGGCTGACCGCACTGACCAGTGCGATCGAGGCCAGGATCGCCGAGGTGCCGAAGCCCCAGCGCGCGCCGTGCAGGAAGTCGCCCGGGATCGCGTGGGCGGCGTACACCGAGGTGATCACCGCGAGTCCGACGGATCCGCCGAGCTGCTGCATGGTCTGCAGTAGGCCGGAGGCGGCGCCGGCGTGCTCCGGCTCGACGCCGAGTAGCACCAGCGAGGTGATCGGCATGAACGTCAGGCCGGCGGAGATGCCCAGGGTGAGCAGCGACGGGAAGACGTCCCAGTAGCCGGCGCCGGAGCCGAGGACGGCCAGCCGGGCGAAGCCCAGCGTCATCCCCAGGGTGCCGAGGAGCATCAGCGGCACCTGCCCGAAGCGGCCGACCAGGCGCGGCGTGATCCGGGACAGAGTGAAGATGCTCAGCGGCATCGGCAGGAACGCGAGCCCCGTCACCAGCGGCGAGAAGCCCAGGCTGTCCTCCAGGAACTGCACCATCAGGAAGAACATCGCCATCATGCCGCCGTAGAAGGTCGCCATGATCGCGAGCGAGGCGACCCGATGGTGGCTGCGCAGGAGCGCGGGTCGCAGCAGGGGGTGTGCCACCCGCTGCTCGGTCGCGGCGAGCAGGCCGATGAGTACGGCGCCCAGCGCCAGGCCGGCGACGGTCCGGGCCGAGGCCCAGCCGTGCTCCGGAGCGTTGATCAGCGCCCACACGATCGAGACGGCGCCGCCGGTGGCGGCGATCGCGCCGACGATGTCGAACCGGCCGGGCCGGCGCGGGGTCTCCGCGACGAAGCGGTGCACGGTCAGCAGCACGAACAGTCCGATCGGGACGTTGATGAACAGCGTCCAGCGCCAGGAGATGGCGTCGGTCAGGATGCCGCCGAGGATCAGGCCCAGCGCGCCGCCACCGGAGGCGACGGCGGTGAACAGACCCAGCGCCCGGTTGCGGGCCGCCTCGTCCGGGGCGCTGGTGGTCAGCAGAGCCAGCACCGACGGGGCGGCGATGGCGGCGCCGACGCCCTGGAGCGCGCGGCTGGCGACGAGCATCTCCGAGGACTGGGCAAGGCCGCCGACCAGGGAGAAGAGGGTGAAGATGCCCAGTCCGAGGCGGAAGATCCGCAGCCGGCCGAAGACGTCGCCGAGCCGGCCCCCGAGCAGGAGCAGGCCGCCGAAGGCGAGGGTGTAGCCGTTGAGAACCCAGGAGAGACCCGCCGGGCTGAAGTGCAGGTCGGTCGAGATGTGGGGGAGGGCCACGTTCACCACGGTGGCGTCGAGGACCAGCATGAGCTGGGCGAGCAGGACGATGAAGATGCCGGCGGCTGCGCGGCTGGCGTTCGGCGGCAGCTCGGTCGGCAGGGGCGCCTTGTGGGCGCGCGGCAGTACGGTCGAAGACATGGGTTGGTTCTCCTGTTCTGGCCGGAGAGGCCGAGGTACAGTTGAAGGCGGAGAATTCCTCCGGTTCGCTGACAACGATACGGAGAATGTCTCCGGTTAGCAAGGGGTTATCGTCTGGCGACCCCGATCAGGAGGAGGAAGGCCGTGCGCGCAGACGCCCAGCGCAATCGCGACAAGCTGGTCGAGGTGGCGCGTCAGGTCTTCCGGGAGAAGGGGTACGACGCGCCGCTGGACGAGATCGCCAAGAAGGCCGGCGTCGGTCCGGGCACGCTCTACCGGCACTTTCCCACCCGCGACGCACTGCTGGACGCGGTGATGCAGGCCTGGGTCGACAGCGTCCACGCCGCCACCGAGAAGGCCCTGGCCCGCGAAGGTGCGCCGCGCGACGTCCTGCTGGCGTGGTTCGAGACCTATGTCGCGCTGATCAGCTCCTATAAGGGCAACCCGGCCAAGCTCACCTCCGCGATGGGCGACCCGGAGTCGCCCATCATGACCAAGTGCCAGGTCCTCGCCCAGGCCAACGGCCGGGTGATCGACCAGCTCGGGGGCGCGCTCCGGTCGGACGTCGACGCGATCCAGATGGCCCGGCTGATCGGTGGCGTGGCGACCGTGGCCGACAACAGCGACCTCGATGCCGTCGCCATCCGGCCGCTGCTCGAGGTCGTCGCGGACGGCCTGCTGGCCTGAGCCCGGATCGGTGGCTGGGCCCGAGCGGGCTCTCGACTCGGCGTCCGGCGCTCCCGGCGGATAGATTGACGCCGTGACCGCGCCTGCGCAGCCTGCCCTCGACACCGTCACCACCGCCGCCTCCGATCCCGACCGCGCGCAGCCGTGGGCGGAGCTGGGGCTCAAGGAGGAGGAGTACGCCGAGATCAGGCGCATCCTCGGTCGGCGGCCCACCGGGGCCGAGCTGGCGATGTACTCGGTGATGTGGAGCGAGCACTGCTCCTACAAGTCCTCCAAGGTGCACCTGAAGCAGTTCGGCGAGATCCCGCAGGAGACCCCCGCCGGCAAGATGCTGGCCGGCATCGGTGAGAACGCCGGCGTACTCGACATCGGCCAGGGCTATGCGGTCACGTTCAAGGTCGAGTCGCACAACCACCCGTCGTACGTCGAGCCCTATCAGGGCGCCGCGACCGGGGTCGGCGGCATCGTCCGCGACATCCTGGCGATGGGCGCCCGCCCGGTCGCCGTGATGGACCCGCTGCGCTTCGGGCCGCTGTCCGAGCACGACACCCACCGGGTGCTGCCCGGGATCGTGGCCGGCGTGGGTGGCTACGGCAACTGCCTGGGCCTGCCCAACATCGGCGGCGAGGCGGTCTTCGATGCCTCCTACCTCGGCAACCCGCTGGTCAACGCGCTGTGTGTCGGCGTACTGCGGCACGAGGACCTGCACCTGGCCAAGGCGTCGGGCGCGGGCAACCTGGTCATCATGTACGGCGCCCGCACCGGCGGCGACGGCATCGGCGGCGCCTCGATCCTGGCGTCGGTGGAGTTCGACGAGGACGGCCCGGCCAAGCGCCCGAGCGTGCAGGTCGGCGACCCGTTCATGGAGAAGCTGCTCATCGAGTGCACGCTGGAGCTGTTCGCCTCCGGCATTGTGCGCGGCATCCAGGACTTCGGCGCCGCCGGCATCTCCTGCGCGACCTCCGAGCTGGCCGCTGCCGGCGACGGCGGCATGCACGTCGAGCTCACCAAGGTTCCGCTGCGGGACTCCACGCTCGCTCCCGAGGAGATCCTGATGAGCGAGTCCCAGGAGCGGATGATGGCGGTCATCGCGCCCGAGGACGAGGAGACGTTCTACGCCATCTGCCGCAAGTGGGACGTCGAGGCGGCGACCATCGGCGAGGTCACCGGCAACGGCCGGCTCGTCATCGACTGGAACGGCGAGACCATCGTCGACGTCGACCCGCGCACCGTCGCCCACGAGGGCCCGGTCTACCAGCGACCGCTGGCCCGCCCGGAGTGGCAGGACGGGCTCCAGGCCGACGTCGCCGAGCGCCTCCCGCGGCCGTCGTCGGGCGCGGAGCTGCGCGAGACGGTGCTGCGCCTGGTCGCCTCGGAGAACCTGTGCGACAAGTCCTGGATCACCGACCAGTACGACCGCTACGTGCGCGGCAACACCGTGCTCGCCCAGCCGGCCGACGCCGGCATGATCCGGGTCGACGAGTCCACCAACCTCGGGGTGGCGCTCTCCACCGACGCCAACGGCCGCTTCGCCAAGCTCGATCCGTACGCCGGCGCCCAGCTCGCGCTGGCCGAGTCCTACCGCAACGTGGCGACCAGTGGCGCGGTGCCGCTGGCGGTCTCGGACTGCCTCAACTTCGGCTCGCCGGAGGACCCGGCCGTGATGTGGCAGTTCGCCGAGGCCTGCCGCGGCCTCAAGGACGCCTGCCTGACGCTCGGCATCCCGGTGACCGGCGGCAACGTGTCGCTCTACAACCAGACCGGCGACGTCGCCATCAACCCGACGCCGGTCGTCGCCGTGCTCGGCGTGATCGACGACGTCACGCGTCGTACCCCGTCGCGCTTCGTCGCGGCCGGCGAGAAGGTCTTCCTGCTCGGCGAGACCCGCGAGGAGCTCTCCGGCTCGGAGTGGGCGCACGTGGTGCACGGCCACCTCGGCGGCCTGCCGCCGCGAGTGGACCTGGCCGCCGAGCGGGCGCTCGCGGCGCTGCTGCACGACGCGGTCGGCGTGGTGTCCTCGGCACACGACCTCTCCGACGGCGGCCTGATGCACGCGCTGGCCGAGCCGGCCATGGTCAGCGGCATCGGCGTGACGGTGCGGCTGGAGGGCGACCCGTTCGTGGCGCTCTTCTCGGAGTCGGCCGCGCGTGCCATCGTGACGGTGCCGGACGCCTCCGTGGCCGCCCTCGCCGAGCTCGCCGCCAGGCACGGCGTGCCGCTGACGGAGATCGGCGAGACCGGCGGATCGTCGTACGCCGTCGAGGGCGTCCTGGACATCCCGCTCGACGAGCTCACCGTTGCCTGGAAGGCCACCCTGCCGGCCGCGCTGGCATAGGCGCCACTTCTCCTCCACAACGGCCGCCTCTCGCACCCGTTTCCACAGGCGTCGAGGCGGTCGTTGTGCGTCTCGGGGGCGGCTCGTTGACTCGTGGTCATGAGCGAGAAGGAGACCTACCATGACTGTCGTGAGCATGCTTGAGCTGCCGATCCCGTCACGTCCGCTGACGTACGACGATCTGGCGGCGATGCCCGACGACGGGCGGCGCTATGAGCTGATCGACGGGATGCTGCTGGTGAGCCCCGCGCCATCGCGGTTGCATCAGCGGGTCGTGCGCCGGCTGCTGCTTCTGCTCGATCCGCTGACTCCGGTGGAGTGGGAGATGTTCACGGCGCCGTTCGACGTGGTCCTCGACGAGCACACCTCGTTCGAGCCCGATCTCGTCCTCGCGCGGATGGCGGACCTCACGCCACACAACCTGCCGGCGCCGCCGGTGCTCGCGATCGAGGTGCTCTCGCCGAGCACGCGCACCATCGACCTCACCACCAAGCACGCCCGGCTGCAGGACTTCGGCTGTGCGCACTACTGGATCGTCGACCCCGACACGCCGTCGGTGATCGCCTACGAGCTGGTCGACGGGCACTACGCCGAGGTCGGGCAGGCGATCGGCGAGGAGAGCCTGACCGTGGACCGCCCGTTCCGCGTCGAGGTCACCCCGCAGCGGCTGATCGAGCGCTGATCCGAGGGCCGGCCGGCGTGCCGGTCCAGTCGGCCGGTCGTGGGATCGAGCGCACCGAGGCCGAGAGCGTCGGGACCAGCGCGACGGTCGCGGTGAGCACGGTCAGCGCCAGGATCGCGCCGGGGCCGCCGAGGCTGGTGAGGAGTACGCCACCGACGACCGGCGCCAGCGGCATCGTCGACCACGAGGTGAACTGCATGGTCGAGGTCACCCGGCCCTGGAGCGCGTCCGGCGTGGTGGCCACCCGGTAGGCGCCGATCCCCGCGTTGCCGGCGGGATTGAGCAGCAGGCCCGCGCCCAGGGCGATCGCCATCACCAGGGGGTGGTTCCACAGCGCCAGCGGGATCATCAGTGGCACCCAGCTCCAGGCGATCAGGACGGTCAGTCGGCCGGTCGGGTAGCGGTCGATGATCATCGGTGCGAGCACCGCTCCGACGACGCCGCACACCGAGGCCGCCGCGTCGGCCAGCCCGATCTGGCCGGGGTGGAACCCGGCCCGCACCAGGCGGACGAGTGTGACGAAGAAGATCGCGTTGATGGTGAGGTTCACCCACGCCGACCAGATCAGCACCACCCGCAGGAAGCGATGCCGCGCGATGTAGCCGAATCCGTCGACGAGATCCCGCCGGACCCTGCTCGTGCCCGCGGCGGGAGCGGCGGAGAGGTCGGTGCGCAGGCGGCCGAGCAGCACGAAGGCGACGGCGTACGACGCGGCGTCGGCGAGGAAGGGGAACCATCGGGTGATGCCGTACAGCGCGCCGCCGACCGGGCCGCCGAGCAGGCTGGCGACGTGCTGGCGGGCCTGGTTCTGGCTCAACGCCGTGGGCAGGTCCTCCGTGCTGACCACGTCCTTGACCGCGGACATCTCCGCGGGGGAGAAGACCCCGGCCCCGACGCCGGTGAGCAGCCCGACCACCAGCAGATGCGGGATGGTCAGGTGGCCGAGCGCGCCGGCGACGACGAGCGACCCGTAGAGGAACACGCCGGCTCCACTGGTCAGCCGCATCAGCCGACGGCGGTCCGCTCGGTCGGCCAGGACGCCGGCGGGCAGCAAGGCCACGGCCACGCCGGCCAGATAGGTCGCCTCGGCGATCGAGGCGACCAGCGTCGAGCCGGACAGCTGCAGGGCGAGGATCGGGAACACGAAGGCGCTCATCCGGCTGCCGAGCTCGCTGATCGTCTGGCCGACCCAGAGCACGGTGAAGTCGTGGTTGCGAGCGAGGTCCCGGAAGCGCGGCATGTCCCGCAACATAACTTGCGCACTGACTATTGCGCAATAGGTAGTGCGGATTTGGCTACGATGGTGCCGTGAGTGAGTCGAGCCAGGAGCGCTACCAGCGCATCGACGACGTCCGGGTGCTGCGCGCGGTGGCGCATCCGGTCCGCAACCGGATCCTCGCCGAGCTGTCGGCGGGCGGCCCGATGCGTGCCGCCGACATCGCCGATCAGATCGACATCCCGGCCAACCAGGCCAGCTTCCACCTGCGCCAGCTGGCGAAGTACCACCTCGTCGAGGAGGCTCCCGAGCTCGCCCGCGACCGCCGCGACCGGGTCTGGCGCACCACCAGCCCGAGCGGCTGGACCCTCAGCCTGGACAAGTTGGAGAAGGAGCCGGGCGGGGCCAGCGCGGTGGCGGTCTTCCGCCGCCAGGCCGGCGCCGAGGCGCACCAACTCGTCGAGCAGGCCTACTACCGCCACGAGGATCCCGCCATCCACGTGATGATCAGCGACCACGCGCTCCGGCTGACGAAGGAGGAGTCGCGCCAACTCGGGGAGGAGCTGACCGAGCTGGTGGAGCAGTGGCGGCAGCGCACGGCGGGTCGTGACGACGGCGACCGGAGCACCCAGCGTCTGCTGATGCTGCTGCAGCCCTACGACGCCGTCCGCGACGAGGACGGGGCGCCCTGATGCCGGCTCGACTCCGGCCCTCCTCCCGCGAGGAGGTCGCCGCCGCCCGCGCCCGGCTCGCGGCCGGGAGTGCCGAGCGAGCGGACCTGCGGCTGCTGACCAAGCACTACCTCGCACTGCTCGAGGCCAGGGCGCCCGGGAAGAGCGTGGAGGTGCGGGTGCCGCCGTACGCCGCCATCCAGTGCGTCGAGGGCGTCCGGCACACCAGGGGTACGCCGCCCGCGGTGATCGAGACCGACGCGGCCACCTGGATCGCGCTCGCGGTCGGTGAGCTGACGTGGAGTGAGGCCGTCGACGCCGGCCGGCTGCGGGCGAGCGGTGAGCGGACCGACCTGTCGGCGTACCTGCCTTTGTAGCGTCCTAGGCTGGGGCCATGACCGACCTCAAGGCGACCGTCCACGACCTCATGCCGGCCCTGCTGGAGGACCTCAAGGACCTGGTCCGGATCCAGTCCGTCAGCGCCGACCCGGCCCGGCTGGGCGAGGTCGAGAAGAGCGCACAGAAGACCGCCGACCTGTTCGCGGCCGAGGGCTTCGAGGTCGAGATCGTGCGGGCGTACGACGGTGCGCCGCCGGCCGTCGTCGGCGAGCGGAAGGGCCCCGAGGGTGCACCCACGGTGCTGCTCTACGCCCACCACGACGTCCAGCCGGAGAACGACCCGGCCGACTGGGAGAGCGCGCCCTTCGAGCCGACGCTGCGCACGGACGAGCGGGGCGGTGAGCGGCTCTACGGCCGCGGCGCCGCCGACGACAAGGCCGGCATCGCGATGCACCTCGGCGCGATCCGGGCGCTGGCCCGCTCGAACGAGCACGGTGACCTGCCGGTCACCGTCCGGCTCTTCATCGAGGGCGAGGAGGAGGTCGCCAGCGCGACCCTGCCCGAGCTGCTGGAGAAGTTCCAGGAGCGGCTGCGCGCCGACGTGATCGTGATCGGCGACTCCGGCAACTGGGACATCGGCGTACCGGCCCTGACCACCAGCCTGCGCGGGCTGATCCGCGTCGACGTCGAGGTCCGCACCCTGACCCATGCCGTCCACTCCGGCATGTGGGGCGGCCTGGTGCCGGACGCCCTGATGGCGCTGACCCGGCTGCTCAACACACTGTGGACCGAGGACGGCTCGGCGGCCGTCGAGGGCCTGGTCAGCGGTCCGGCCGCGGATGTGGACTACCCCGAGGACCGACTGCGCGCCGAGTCGGGCGCGGCGCCCGGCACCCACTGGGTCGGGACCGGCTCCACCGTCGAGCGGCTGTGGACGAAGCCGGCCATCACCGTCACCGGCATCGACGCACCCAAGGTCGACGGCGCCTCCAACACCCTGGTGCCCTCGGCCCGGGCCAAGGTCACCATCCGGATCGCCCCCGGCGACACCAGCGAGAACGCCGTCAAGCGGCTCCGGGAGCACCTCGAGAAGCACGTCCCGTGGGGCGCGGAGCTCTCCACCACGGTGGTGGACACCGGTGAGCCGACAGTCCTGGAGGCCACCGGCCCCGCCTACGACGCGGCTCGCGCCGCCTTCACCGAGGCATGGGACGGCACCGCGCCGATCGACATGGGCGTGGGCGGCTCGATCCCGTTCATCGCGGAGTTCAAGGAGGCCTTCCCGGCGGCGAGCGTGCTGGTCACCGGCGTCGAGGACCCCGACACTCGAGCACACGGCCCCAACGAGGGACTGCACCTGGCGGAGTTCGAGCGGGTCGTCCTGGGCGAGGCGCTGCTGCTGCGCAACCTCGGCTGAGCCCGGCCGGCCGGTGGCGCCGGGCCTGGGGGTTACCGGGACCTCCTAGCGGGCCGGCGTACCGGTCCGAGCGAGCGGAAGGAGCGGGAATGCTGCTGAAGGACCGGACCATCGTCGTCACCGGCGGCAACAGCGGGATCGGCGAGGCGATCGTGCTGGCGGCGGCGCGCGAGGGCGCCAACGTCGTCATCGACTACGTCGCGCACCCGGACGAGGCCGCCGCCCTCGTCCAGCGCATCGAGCAGGTCGGCGGTCGCGCCGTGGGCATCCAGGCGGACGTCTCCAAGTCCAAGGACCTGCATGCGATGGTGCGCAAGGCGGTGGACGCCTTCGGCCGCCTCGACGTCCTGGTCAACAACGCCGGCATCGAGAACCGGACCGGTCTGCTCGACACCACCGAGGCCGACTTCGAGAAGGTGATGGCCGTCAACATGAAGAGCGCCTTCTTCGGCAGCCAGGCGGCAGCCAAGCAGTTCATCGCCCAGGGCGGCGGTGGGCTGATCATCAACATCTCCTCGGTGCACGAGGACTGGCCGATGCCGGGGAACATCGCCTACTGCGTCTCCAAGGGCGGCATCCGGATGCTCACCCGGACCGCCGCCGTCGAGCTGGGCGAGCACGGCATCCGGATGATCAACGTCGCACCCGGCGCGGTCAGCACCCCGATCAACGCCTCCACGGAGGCCGACCCGGAGAAGATGAAGAGGCTCGACGCCGCCATCCCGCTGGGGCGGATGGCCGATGCCGACGAGATCGCCGACGTGGTCGTCTTCCTGGCCTCCGGGAAGGCCGGCTACATGACCGCGACGACCGTGACCGTCGACGGCGGCATCACGCAGGGCAGCGTCGGTCTCTGAGTCGGTCTCTGAGTCGGGGCGCGACGCTAGCGCCGGTACGCCGGCAGCGTCACCCGGACCGTCGTCCCCGACCCGGCCGCGGAGTCCAGCTCGATCCGGCCGCGGTGGCGGCGCACGATCCGGTCGACGATCGCCAGGCCCAGGCCGCTGCCCGGCTCGCCGGCCTCGGCGGCGGCCCGGCCGCGGAAGAAGTCGTCGTACACGTGCGGCTGCTCCTGCGGATCGATGCCGCGCCCGGTGTCGGCGACCGTCAGCACGACGTCCTCGGGGTCGCGGTGCAGGCGGACCACCACGCCGCCGCCGTCCGGGGTGTACTTCACCGCGTTGCCGAGCAGCTCGACCAGCAGCCGCTCCAGTTCGGCGGCGGTGCCGCTGGCCTCCACCGGGTGCGGCGGCAGCCGCGAGGTGATGGTCAGGCGGCGGCGCTCGGCCGCGACGGCGGTCAGGTCGGTGACCCGGCGGACCACCGACGCCAGGTCGACGGCGCGCCGCACCGGGGTGTGGTCGGGATGGGCGAGCCGAGAGAGCAGCAGCAGGCTCTCGGCCACCCGCAGCATCCGCCGGGCCCCGTCGTGGATGCCGTCCACGGCGGTCTCGTCCAGCCCGTCGGGTCCGTTGACCGCCCGGTCCAGCGCTTCCTGGATCGCCCCGAGCGGATCCTGCAGCTGCGCCGCGACGGTGGCGATCAGCCCGCTCTGGTAGCGGTCCAGCTCGGCCAGGTCGCGGATCAGCTGCCGCTCGCGCTCGCGGGCGCGGGCCCGGCGCAGCACCAGGCCGAGGTCGCGGCCGATGTCGATCCCGGCGGCGTACTCGCTCTCGGTCCAGGCCGGTGCCCCGGTCTCGCGCAGCAGGGCGAGCGAGCCGAGGCACTCCTCGCCGGCGCCGAGTGGGACGACCAGCATCGAGTCCAGGTCGTTGGCCGCCAGATGGGCCCGTACGGCCGCGACGTTCTCGGGTGGGCCGTCGGCGTTGCGCAGCTGGGAGAGTCCGACGATGCCGGCCTGGCCCCGGCGCCACAGCCGGTCCGCGGCGGCATGCGAGATCGAGCCCAGCGCCGGGTCCAGGGCGATCGGCCGCTCGGAGGACTGGTGGACGAAGCCGCTGTCGCTGTCGAAGACCCGCAATCGCAGCCCGACCAATCCGAACGCCGAGCTGAGGGCCGGCCCGAGCTCCTCGATCGCGCCGGTCACGGTGGCGTGGGCGGCGGCCAGCCGGACCACGTCGCGGGCGGCCGTCGCCAGTCGGGCGGTCTCGGCGAGTCGGTCGCGCTCGATCGCCGTGACGATCACGCGGGTCGCCTGCTCGGCGTACCGCTCCAGAAGCTCGCGCCTCGTCGGTCCGGGCAGCCGGCCGTCGTCGGGTACGCCGACCGTCAGGCAGGCCAGCAGCTCCCCGGACGGCGCGTGGATGGGGGCGATCAGCAGGTCCGCGGGATGCCATCGCGTCGGGTCGTCGGGCCGGGTGTGCTCCGGCAGCCGCCGGGCGAGCCTGAACCGGCCCCAGTCCTCGGCCGCCTTCAACACCTGGCGCAGCCGCTCGACCGGGACCCGGTCGCCGACGACCTCGCCCGGTCCGCCCGGTCCTCTCGACCCGGGGTCGTGTGCCACCGCCACGGTGACCAGCTCGTCGCAGTCGACGACCTTCACCGCGGCCAGGCCGAAGCCGATCAGGCGGCAGATCCCGTCGGCGATCAGCTGGTACGGCGTCATCGCGCCTCCCGCGGCAGCCGCACCCGGAACGTCGCGCCGGCGCCGAGCGCGGACTCCAGCTCGATCCGGCCACCGTGCCGCTCCACGATCCGGCGCACGATCGCCAGGCCGAGCCCGGTGCCGGGCTCCGCCCGGGCACGCGGGTTCGGCGAGCGGAAGAACTCGCTGAAGATGCGCCCCTGGTCCTCCTCGTCGATGCCGATGCCCTGGTCGGCGACGGTGAGCACGACCTCGTCCGGCGTGGGCTGGACGCCGACCCGGATTCGGCCGCCGTCGGGGGAGTACTTGATCGCGTTGCCGACCAGGTTCATCACCACGCGGTCGAGCTCGGCAGCGTGTCCGGTGACCAGCACCGGGTCGGCCGGGCAGCGCAGTGCGAGGGTGAGGCCGCGCCGGCCGGCCGCGTCGCCGACCAGGTCGACCACGTCGCGCGCGATCGCCGCCAGGTCGACGGGTACGACGTCGGCGGGGTCGTCCTCCGCTCCCATCTCGCCGAGCGTGCGCAGGTCGGCCACGATGCTCACCATCCGCTGCACGCTGCGATCGACGGCGGCGAGGACCTGCGCCACGTTCTCCGGGGCGGCCGTCTCGGCCAGCTCGAGGTTGGTCAGGATCGCGGTGAGCGGGTTCTTCAGCTCGTGCGAGACGGTGGCGACCATCTCGCTCTTGTGGGCGTCGAGCGCACGTAGGTCGGCGAGCAGCTCCCGGTCGCGCTGGTCGGCACGCGCGTTGAACAAGATCGCGCCCAGGTCGCGGCCGATCTCGCGGACGGCCTCGATCTCGAGGCCGGTCCACCGCGGCGCGCCGCGGGTGCGCACCATCGTGACCTGAGCCAGGCACTCCGAGCCGGCCCCCAGCGGGGCGTAGAGCATCGACTCCAGGTCCTGGTCGGCCAGGTACCGCTCGGCGAGGGCGACCGGCTCGGTGTTCGACTCGTCGACGTGGTGTCGCTCGCCGCGGCCGTACACACCGATCGCCTGCTCGGCCCACAGCCGGCTCGCGATGGCGGGCGCGTACGGCACGAACCGGGGGTCGAGAGTGATCGGCGGCCGTTCGGTCAGCGGCGCGGCGGCGTGGGCGAGCACGGGCGCCTCGCCGTCCTCGCCGAAGAGCTGGATCCACAGCGCGGCGAGTCCGAAGTGTGTCACCAGCGCCTCGCCGAGCTCGGTCAGGATCGACTCGACCGGCTGGTCCCCGGCGACGTGGTGGGTGGCCCGGCGGACCAGTGCCCGGGCGGCCTCCGCGTGACGGACCTGCTCGGCGACGCGCTCGCGCTCCAGCGCCGTCACGATCGCGCTGCCGGCCTGCTCGGCACACAGGTCGAGCCGGTCGCGCAGCGCCGGATCCGGCCGCCGGCCGCTGACGGGGCGGTCCAGCCGGAACAGCCCGCGCAGGTCCCCGCTGGCGTCCACGAGCGGGGCGAACAGCAGGTCGCCGTCATGCCAGCGTCCGTCGTCGGGCGCGCCGTCGGCTGGCCGGAAGCGGAACCGGCCCCACGGCTCGGCCCGCTCGATCAGCTTCGGTACGGCGTCGAGGCCGTCGGGGCACTCGGCCCCGTCACCGACCCCGGCGACCGCCTCCAGCCGGCCGTCCGGCCGCACCAGGTGGATGGCGGCGCGACCGAAGCCGCCCAGCAGCGCGGTGGCGTCGACGATCAGCTGCAGCGTGGCAACGGTGACCTCGTCGGCGGGCGCGGCGGCTGGTGACACCGCACCAGGGTGCGTCACGCCGCCGTACCTTGTCGTCGTTTCGGCCCTATCCATGACCGGCCCGTAGAATCGGCGCGTGCCCTCCACCAGTCGTGGCCCGCGCCGCGGGGGCGATGGTCGTCTGACCACCGCCCTCGACCCGCAGGACCAGGGTCCCCAGGACCAGTGCGGCGTCTTCGGCGTCTGGGCTCCGGGTGAGGACGTCGCCAAGCTGACGTACTTCGGGCTCTACGCGCTGCAGCACCGCGGTCAGGAGTCGGCCGGCATCGCGGTCAGCAACGGCCGGCAGATCCTGGTCTACAAGGACATGGGTCTGGTCTCGCAGGTCTTCGACGAGTCCACGCTGAACTCGCTCAAAGGCCACCTGGCCGTCGGTCACGCCCGGTATTCCACCACCGGAGCCAGCACCTGGGAGAACGCCCAGCCCACGTTCCGGCCCACCGCCGACGGCTCGATCGCGCTGGGGCACAACGGCAACCTGATCAACACCCACGAACTGCGCGAGCTCGTCGGCCGGCTGCCGGACCGCGCCGGCGACCCGGTGCGCGCCGCCGAGCCGGTCTCGACCAACGACACCTCGCTGCTCACCGAGCTGCTCGCCCACCACCCCGACAGCAGCCTGGAGCAGCGCGCGCTGGAACTGTTGCCGAAGGTCAAGGGCGCGTTCTGCCTGGTCTGGATCAACGAGAACACGCTGTATGCCGCCCGCGACCCGCAGGGCATCCGGCCGCTGGTGCTGGGTCGGCTCGACCGCGGTTGGGTGGTCGCCTCCGAGGACGCCGCACTGGCCACGGTCGGCGCCAGCGTCGTCCGCGAGATCGAGCCGGGCGAGATGGTCGTCATCGACGAGGACGGGCTGCGCTCCTACCGATTCGCCGAGCCGGAGCGCAAGGGCTGCGTCTTCGAGTACGTCTACCTGGCCCGCCCCGACGCCAACATCGCCGGCCGCAACGTGCACGAGTCGCGGGTCGAGATGGGCCGTGTGCTCGCTCGCGAGTATCCGGTCGAGGCCGACCTGGTCATCCCGGTGCCCGAGTCCGGCACCCCCTCGGCGACCGGCTACGCCGAAGAGTCTGGCATCCCGTTCGGCCAGGGCTTCGTGAAGAACTCCTACGTCGGCCGCACGTTCATCCAGCCCAGCCAGACCCTGCGCCAGCTCGGCATCCGGCTCAAGCTCAACGCCCTGGAGCACATGATCCGCGGCAAGCGGATCGTCGTGGTCGACGACTCGATCGTGCGCGGCAACACCCAGCGCGCCCAGGTGCGGATGCTGCGCGAGGCCGGCGCGCTCGAGGTGCACGTGCGGATCTCCAGCCCGCCGGTGAAGTGGCCCTGCTTCTACGGCATCGACTTCGCCACCCGCGCCGAGCTGATCGCCAACGGCCTCGACGTGGAGGAGATCGCCTCCTCCATCGGCGCCGACTCGCTGGGCTACATCTCACTGGAGGGCATGATCGGGGCGACCCGCCAGCCCGCCGACCAGCTGTGCGCCGCCTGCTTCACCGGCGAGTACCCGGTGGCGCTCCCCGACGAAAGCCTGCTCGGCAAGCACCTGCTCGAGGTGTCGCTGCAGTCCCCGACGGTCGGCAAGGCCCTCCCGGTCCTCAACAACCCCTGATCTCGACCAGCTCGATCCCCGAGGAGACGTCCGTGACCACTCCGACGAACGCCTACGCCGAAGCCGGCGTCGACATCCACGCCGGCGACCGCGCTGTCGAGCTGATGAAGGAGTGGATCGAGAAGGCCCGCCGTCCCGAGATGGTGGGTGGCATCGGTGGGTTCGCCGGGCTGTTCGACGCATCGTTCCTCAAGGCCTACCAGCGCCCGCTGCTGGCCACCTCGGCCGACGGCGTGGGCACCAAGGTCGCGATCGCGCAGGCCATGGACAAGCACGACACCATCGGCTTCGACCTGGTCGGCATGCTCGTCGACGACCTGGTGGTCTGCGGCGCGGAGCCGCTGTTCCTCACCGACTACATCGCCACCGGCAAGGTGGTCCCCGAGCGGATCGCCGCGATCGTCAAGGGCATCGCCGAGGCCTGCGTCGAGGCCGGCTGCGCGCTGGTCGGCGGGGAGACGGCCGAGCACCCGGGCCTGCTCTCGCCCGACGAGTACGACGTGGCCGGCTCCACGACCGGTGTGGTCGAGGCCGAGGCGCTGCTCGGCGCCGAGCGGGTGACCGCCGGCGACGTGGTCATCGCGATGGCGGCCAGCGGGCTGCACAGCAATGGCTACTCCCTGGTGCGGCACGTGCTGCTGCCGGCGTACTCCCTCGACCAGCGGGTCGACGAGCTCGACCGGACCCTCGGCGAGGAGCTGCTGGTGCCCACCAAGATCTACGCCAAGGCCTGCCTGGCGTTGGCCCGCGGGACCCGGACGCACGCCATGTCCCACGTCACCGGCGGCGGCCTGGCGGCCAACCTCGAGCGCGTCCTCCCGGACACGGTCTCGGTCCGGATCGACCGCGCCAGCTGGACCCCGGCGCCGATCTTCGACCTGGTGCGCCGTACCGGCGACATCGCCCAGGCCGACCTCGAGATGACGCTCAACTGCGGTGTCGGCATGGTCGCCCTGACCGCTCCCGACGACGTGGACGCCGCACTCGCGCTGCTGGCCGAACACGGCGTCGACGCGTGGGTCGCCGGCGAGGTCGACGCGACCCCGGGCGGGCGGGTCGAGCTGGTCGGCCAGCACCCCGGCTGGTGACCTCTGCGGGGCCGCTGACGTGACGTTCACCGCCCGCGAACGCATTTTGGCGCCGCGAGTGTGCGGGAACGCCCTGTCAGCAGGTAGCGTTGGCCCCACGAGAACTCTTTGAGACAGTCCCGGGAGCTATCCCGGCCAAGTGTGCGAGGGGGCTGGACCCTATGGGGCGCGGCCGAGCGAAAGCCAAGCAGACGAAGGTCGCACGCGACCTGAAGTACCGCACTCACGACACCGACTTCGGTGCGCTGGCGCGTGAGCTGCATGGCGACACGGACAACACCGAGACCGAAGAGGTCGAGGAGTGGCCGGACTACCGGGGGTCCTCGCGCGACTGAGGCGTCAGCCGGCGCCCTCGGCGATCACCACGTCGCCGTGGGTGCCGTAGCCCAGCAGCTCACCGCCGGCCCGCGTGCCGTCGAACCCGACCAGCAGCAGCCGGTCGCCGACCGGTAGCAGCGTCGGCCAGGGGATGTTCGTCGGGTACGGCGCCTCGATCGCGCCGAGCTCGTTCATGGCCAGGTCGAAGACCGGGTAGCGCTCGCGCTGTCCGCGTCGACCGTCTCGGCCGTCGCTCGCCAGCACCCGCCAGGCTCCGTCTAGGCGGGCCAGCGTGGTGCCCTCGGTCGCGCGCCGCCGGGCGTCGACGCCGCGCAGGGTGAGTCGGTCCAGGCTGGGCCCGCCCGCGAGCACGGGGTGGAACCGGAAGAACCGGCGGGCGCTGACGTAGCCCACCAGCCACTCGTCGTCGGTGCGCACCAGGTGCGGGTCCCAGACCCCGACCGAGGCGAAGCCGTCGGTCGGCAGCGCCAGCGGCTCGGTGTCCAGCACGTGCCGCCCGGCCAGCAGGTCGGCGTCCGTGTGGGCCAGCGTCACGCCCACGCTCGCGCCCCGGCGGTTGGGGTCGAAGTCGCCCCACGTGCTGGTGGCGACCAGCCAGCGTGCCTGCCCTGAGCCTGTCGAAGGGTCGCGCACCAGGTGGGTGGCGTGGTCGCCGTACACGCCGGGTCGGTCGGGCCGCCGGAAGAACAGGTCGCTGCGGTGCTCCAGCGCCAGCGTCTCCGGGTCGAGCGTCCAGACCGAGGTGTGCGCGGTGTCGAAGAAGCCCGGCCCGGCGCTGGTGGCGCTGAGCACGGCCCGCCCCTCCAGCAGGTACGGCGTCCCGTCCGCGTGGCTGACCACCCGCAGGTCCCGTAGCCCCAGCTGGCCGAACCCGCCCGCCTCGACCCGGTCGACCCGACCCGAGTGACTCACCGCCAGGCCGGCCAGCCAGGACTCGTCCCGCGTGTCGATCCGATCGGCCAGGTCGATCCGGGCGCGGGCGGTCCAGGCGCCGTTCGCGCGGGTGAGCGCGGTCAGGTGAGTGCCGGTCAGGGTGAGCGCGAGCTGGTCGGGAGTGCTGTCGACGCGGCCGTGGCGGCGGCTGCGATGGGTGCTGGTGCGGCCGGCGGTGGTGACCGCCACGGTGACCAGGCCGTCGGCGTACGAGGCGGCGAGGTGGTCGGCGCCCGAGGACCAGCGGATGGTGACCCGCCCCGTGATGCCGGACGCGACCAGCGCCGCCGACGGTGCCGGCTGCGGGCAGGGGCCGTCGCTGGTGGTCTGGACCGGTTCTGCCACCAGCGCGATCGGGCGGAGCCGGGCGAACGGGACGAAGCGTGGCGGTGTCACGAGGGAGAAGTATCCGTGTCTCTTTGTCTCAGGTGTGACGGGCGTCGCACGATGAGCGGTCTGGGAGGGAGGCCCAACGTGAACGAAGAAGTCCTTGCCTCGCTTGCCGGGCGACTCGGGGTGGATCCGGAACGCTTGGCGGACCTGGCGTCGCTGGACGCCGGGCAGCTGTGGAAGCTCGACGCCGCCGTGGCCACCATGGTTGCCGTCGAGGACAACGCGATCGAGGTCGGCGTCCGCGAGACGCTGGAGTCGCTGCCCTGGCCGGTGCGCGGGGCGGCGCGGGGACTGCTCGGGATGGAGGCCTGATGTCCTATCCCGGATCGCGCCTGGAGGTCGCCAAGATCGCGCACGTGCTCGGCAGCGATCCGAGCGAGTTCTCGTTCCTCGCCGAAGTGCCGGCCGCCGTGATCCGTGAGCTGCGGCACGAGCTGCTGGCGGCGACGTACCGCCGGCACGAGGCCCGCTTCGAGCGCCTGGCCGGCGTCAGCAAGATGGTGCCGCCCTCGGTGACCGCGGCGATCGCGCAGAAGGCGCTCGGCCCGCAGATCGCCGCCCGCGTCGCCGGCGTCCTGCCGGTCGAGGACGCGGTGAAGATCGCCCGCCATCTGGAGCCCGAGTTCATCGCGGACATGGCGCCCCACCTCGACCCCCGCCGGATCGGCCCGCTGGTCGCCCAGCTCGCCGACGACTTCATCGTCGACGTCGGCCGGCTGCTGCTGCGGCGGCGCGAGTGGGTCACCGCCGCACGGCTGGTTCCGGTGGTCGCCCTGGAGCCGCTGACCGAGCTGGTCGGCCTGATCGGCGGCGCGGAGATGCTCCAGATCGCGCTGTACGCCGACGAGCCCGCCGACCTCGAGCGGGTCATCGACCTGCTCCCCGACGAGCGGCTCGGCTCGCTCGTGCAGGCGATGGCGATCTCGGCGCACCTGGACGAGGCGGTCATGCTGGTCGAGTCGCTCTCGACCACCAGCGTGGCGCGGATCCTGGCCCAGGTGGCGCAGCAGGAGGCGCCGGTGCGCAACCTGTTCGTCGACACGGTGCACCGCATCCGGGCCTGGGAGGCGGCCATCCCCGGCATGTCCCAGCTGCCCGCCGAGACGCTGCCGGCGTTGGCCAACGTGCCGGCCACGCTGGATCCCCAGGTCATGTCGATGGTGATCGAGGCGGCACGCACTCTCGACCGTGGGCCGTGGCTGGTGCTGCTGCTGATCTCGCTCGACGACGAGCACGTGGAGGCGCTGACTCAGGTGCCGGCCCTGCAGGACCCGGAGATGGTGGCCTGGATCGTCGACAGCGTGGGTGCCTCGCAGCGCATCGTCAGCGCGGTGCTGCGCGACCTGGGGGCTGCGATCGCCTGACGTATCACCCCCGGCCGGCGCGGGCGCGGGCCGCCTTGCGCTCGGCTCGCAGCCGGCGCTCCTCGACGTACATCTGCTCGGCCTCGGCCAGGGTGGGCGCCGAGCCGCCGTAGGCCTGCGGCAGCCACCACGAGCCCGGCGGCTGCTCCTGCGCCGGGTGCTTGCGGATCAGCCGGTCGAGCATCTCCTCCATCCGTGCCCGGAGCTCGGCGGTCTCGGCGGCCGGGTCGATCGCGGTCGGGTGCATCGGCTCGCCCACCTCGATGCCGATGGTGCGGTGCCGGGAGAAGTCGGCCTTCTGGCCCTTGGTGAGCAAGCGCTGGGTGCCCCACAGCACGACCGGGATCAGGGGTACGCCGGCGTCGGCGGCGATCCGCACCGCACCGCTCTTGAGCTCCTTGATCAGGAAGCTGCGCGAGATGGTGCCCTCGGGGAAGATCCCGACCAGCTCGCCCTCGCGCAGCTTCTGTGCCGCCGTCTGCATGCCCTCCCGCCCGGAGGCGCGGTCGATGCTGATGTGGTGGAAGGAGCGCATCACCGGGCCGCCGATCGGGTGGTCGAACACCTCCCGCTTCGCGATGAACCGGGTCAGCCGACCGCGCTCGGCGCCCGGGTAGCCGGCCAGCACGTAGTCGACGTAGGACAGGTGGTTGATCGCCAGCAAGGCGCCGCCCTCGGTGGGGATGCGCTCGGTGCCGGTGAGATCGATCCGGACGTCGCCGAGCTTCACCCAGGCGCGGGCGGCGGCGATGACCGCGGGGTAGATGAGATCCATGGTGAGCCCATGCTGGCTGTCTTCACCCGCGGTTTCCTGTGGAGACGGCGTGGATCGGGTCCCGGATTTTGTTCGCAGCGGACAAAGGAGAGCAACTAGCCTGAGCCCGTGACCGGTTGGCGACGCGGCAGCGACGTGAGCGACACCTGGCGACTGGATCATCCGTGGGCGACGGTCTACACGTTCGGGATGCGTCACCGCCTGCTCGCCGGTGCGGTCGGCCGGGTGGCGTTCGGCACCGACCTCGCCGGGATGTACGACGCCATCGCCGCGATCCGCGACGTACCGGCCGGTGGCACGGTGCTCGATGTCCCCTGCGGCGGCGGGGTGGCGCTGTCCGGGCTGGTGGGCGCGCCGCCACTGCGCTACGTCGCTGTGGACATCGCGCCCGCGATGCTGCGGCGCACGGCACGGATGGCGGCCCGGCTCGGTGTCGTCGTCGAGACCCTCGAGGCCGACGTGGCCGCGCTGCCGCTGCAGGACCGTTCCGTCGACCTCTGCCTCAGCCTCACCGGGCTGCACTGCTTCCCGGACCCGCGGGCCGCCGTACGCGAGCTGGCCAGGGTCAGCCGGGACCGGATCGCGCTGACCTGGCTGCGCTCGGACGCGGGCCTGCGCTACCGGCCGATCCTCGCCGCCGGTCGCGCCGCCGACCTGGTGGGGCGCTCGGCCACCGCCGACGAGGTCGGCGGCTGGCTGGCCGAGGCCGGCTTCGACGTGACCGTCCAGGTCGACGGCTCCTTCGGGTACGCCCAGGCCCGGCGCGGCTGATCCCGCCCACGAAGGCCGAACGCCCCCGACGGATCGGGGGCGTTCGACGGGTGGTGGCCAGGGGCGGGGTCGAACCGCCGACCTATCGATTTTCAGTCGATCGCTCGTACCAACTGAGCTACCTGGCCAAGCCGTGGGCAGACATTACCGGAGATTCGCGTGCGGCCACGAATCGGGCACCATTCTCCCCGTGGCCGAACGCGTGCACTTCTCCAGCTCCACCGGACCGACCCTCGCCGGACTGATCGACCTGCCTCAAGGAGAGGTCAGAGGCTGGGGACTGTTCGCCCACGGCTTCACCCTCGGCAAGGACTCGCCGGCCGCGGCCCGGATCTGCCGGCAGCTGGCCAGCGAGGGCATCGGCATGTTGCGCTTCGACAATCTCGGCCTCGGCGACTCCGAGGGTGACTGGGGCGACGGCTCGTTCACCGTGAAGGTCGACGACACCGTGCTGGCGGCCCAGTTCATGGCCGATCGCGGCACCCCCGCCGACCTGCTCGTCGGGCACTCCTGGGGAGGCGCCGCGGTGATCGCGGCGGCCTGCCGCGCGCCCGGCGTACGGGCCGTGGTGACGGTCGGGGCGCCGGTGGACCCGAGCCATGTCGAGCATCAGTACGACGCCGTGGTCGGTCGGGTGCTCGCCGACGGGGCCGCGCAGTGGCTGGTCGGCGGTCACAAGGCGCTGACCCTGAAGCGGGCCTTCGTGGAGGACGTGCGCCGGGCCGACCTGCACGAGGCGATCCGCAACCTGCGGCTGCCGCTGCTGGTGATGCACTCGCCGACCGACGACACCGTCGCGATCGACAATGCCAGCGCCATCTTCCAGCTGGCCCGCCACCCGCGCAGCTTCGTCTCCCTCGAGGGCTCCGACCACCTGCTCACCAAGCCGGGCCAGGCCCAGCGCGCCGCCCGGATCACCAGCGCCTGGGCGGACCCCTACCTCAGCTGCTGACGGCGGGCCTGGCCGGCGGTGATCCCGAACCGCCGGCGGAAGGCCTGCGAGAAGTGCGACATCGACGTGAACCCGCAGCGCACGGCCACGTCCACGGTCCGTACGTCGGTGTCCGCGGCGCTGGCGAGGATGCTGTGCGCCAGGTCGAGCCGGCGGCCGAGGATGTGGCGCGGCACGGAGGTGCCGGCCTCGGCGAACAGCCGTGACAGGTGCCGCTCGGAGATGCCCGCGCCGGCCGCCACCTCGGCGGCGGAGAGGCGCGGGTCGGCCAGGTGGTCGTCGATGAATGCCCGGGCAGCGGCCCGGTGGGCGATCGGCAGCCCGACCCGGCCCTCGGTGGCGATCACGGAGACCAGCTCGAGCACGGCGCGCTCCTCGGCCGGGACCGGCACGCGAGCGCGCACCGCCCGGCCCACCAGGGTGACCAGGGCGCGGGCGTAGGGGTCCGCGGCCGCGTCGAGCACCAGCGGCCGGCTCAGCTCGGGCAG
>NZ_DASZUF010000063.1:0-12670 GCF_035547795.1 Nocardioides sp. | reverse complement strand
CCGATCAAGGTCCGGCTGGTCAAGGGCGCCAACCTCCCGATGGAGCGCGTCCAGTCCTCGCTCTACGGCTGGCCGCTGGCGACGTGGGGCTCCAAGCGGGAGTCGGACACCTCATACAAGAACGTGCTCAACTACGCGCTCACCCCCGAGCGCACCGCCAACGTCCGGCTCGGCGTGGCCGGACACAACCTCTTCGACGTCGCCTACGCGTGGGTGCTCGCCGGCAGGCGCGGCGTCCGCGGGATCGCGGGGGCCGTCGAGTTCGAGATGCTGCTCGGCATGGCCGAGGGCCAGGCCGAGGCGGTCCGCGAGACCGTGCAACAGGAGGGCGTCGGGCTGCTGCTCTACGTCCCGGTCGTCCACCCGCGGGACTTCGACGTCGCCATCGCCTACCTGGTGCGCCGGCTCGAGGAGGGCGCAAGCCAGGACAACTTCATGTCGGCGGTCTTCGACATCCACGCCGACAGCGGGCTCTACCGCCGCGAGCGGGAGCGCTTCCTCGCCTCGCTGCGGGCCGTCGACGGCTCCGTGCCGACCCCGAACCGCACCCAGGACCGCCGCCGGCCGGTCACCGCCGCGCCGATGACCTCCTTCGCCAACACCCCCGACACCGACCCGTCGCTGCCCGGCAACCATGCCTGGGGCCGCGAGATCATGAGCCGCATCGCCGGCTCGACGCTCGGGGTCGACCTGGTGCGGCAGTACGCCGTCGACTCCGTGGCCGACGTCGAGCGGATGGTCGACGAGGCGGCCGCGGCCGGGCCGGCCTGGGGCGCGAAGACCGGCGCCGAGCGGGCCGCCGTACTGCGCGCGGCGGCGGTGGAGCTCGAGCGCCGCCGCGCGGACCTGCTGGAGGTGGCCGGCTCCGAGTGCGGCAAGACGCTCGACCAGGGCGACCCCGAGGTCTCCGAGGCGATCGACTTCCTCAACTACTACGCCGACCTGGCCGAGGGGCTCGACGCGATGGACGGCGCCCGGGCCGTCCCGGTCGCGCTGACGCTGGTCACCCCACCGTGGAACTTCCCGATCGCGATCCCGACCGGTGGCGTCGCGGCCGCGCTGGCCGCCGGCTCGGCGGTGGTCATCAAGCCGGCCCCGCAGGCCGCGCGCTGCGGCTCGCTGTTGGTCGAGGCACTGTGGGCCGCCGGGGTGCCGCGCGACGTACTCCATCTGGTGCACGTCCCCGAGAACGACGCCGGCCGCGCGCTGGTCGCCTCGCCGAAGGTCGACCGGCTGATCCTCACCGGCGCGTTCGAGACCGCGGCGCTGTTCCGCAGCTTCCGCCCGGATCTGCCGCTGCTGGCCGAGACCTCGGGCAAGAACTCCATCATCATCACGCCCGACGCCGACCTCGACCTGGCCGTCAAGGACCTGGTCTACTCCGCGTTCGGCCACGCCGGGCAGAAGTGCTCGGCGGCCTCGGTGGGCATCCTGGTCGGCTCGGTGGCGAAGTCGGAGCGCTTCCGCAACCAGCTCGTCGACGCTGTCACCTCGCTCAAGGTGGGCCTGCCCTCGGACCCGACCACCCAGGTCGGCCCGGTGATCGAGCCGGCCGGCGGCAAGCTGTTGCGCGCGCTGACCACGCTCGCTCCCGGCGAGTCCTGGCTGGTCGAGCCATGTCGGCTCGACACCGAGGGCCGGCTCTGGTCGCCCGGGGTGAAGACCGGCGTGAAGCGTGGCTCGGAGTATCACCTGACCGAGTACTTCGGCCCGGTCCTGGGGCTGATCGAGGCCGACACCCTCGAGGAGGCCATCGCGATCCAGAACGAGACCGACTACGGCCTCACCGCCGGCCTGCACTCCCTGGAGCGCACCGAGGTCGAGAGGTGGATCGCCGCGGTCGAGGCCGGCAACGCCTACGTCAACCGGTCGACCGTCGGCGCGGTGGTACGCCGCCAACCCTTCGGCGGCTGGAAGCGGTCCGCGGTCGGCGCCGGCACCAAGGCCGGCGGCCCGAACTACCTGATCGGGCTCACCGACTGGGCGCCCGCCCGCGCCGGCCGGACCGCGGCGGTGGCCGGTGCCGCCGCGCGCCTGCTGGCAGGGGCGACCGCCCTGGGGCTGGACGCCGACGGCTTCCTGTCCCGTGCGCTCGGCTCCGACGCCGCGGCCTGGGCCGACGAGTTCGGCGTCGCCCGTGACGTCAGCGGGCTGCTCGCGGAGAAGAACGTCTTCCGCTACCTGCCGGTGCCGGCCACGGTGCGAGTGGAGTCGCCCGACGCGGCGTCGGTGGTGCGGGTGGTCGCGGCCGGCCTGGCCGCGGGCGCCCCGGTCACGGTCTCTCTCGGCGTGGAGCTCCCCGCCGAGGTGTCGGCTCTGCTGGCCGAGGCCGGCGCGACGGTCGTGACGCAGGACTCCGACGCCTGGGCGGCTACCCTGCGAGGCCCCGACGCACCGCGGCGGGTGCGCCTGATCGGCGGCTCCCGGGCGACGTTCGCCGACGCGTCGCAGGGCCGCGCGGACGTCGCCCTCTACGCCCAGCCCGCCGTGGAGGCCGGACGCATCGAGATGCTGACCTTCCTCCACGAGCAGGCCGTCGCCATCACCGCGCACCGCTTCGGCTCCCCCACGCCGCTGGCGGAGGGGCTGTTCGGCTGACCTACACCCGCCGCAGCAGCGCCGCCAGCGCCTGACCCCCACCGATACACATCGTGACCACGCCCAGCTCGAGGTCGCGGCGGACGAGGTCGCGGACGACCCGCAGGGTCAGGATGGCGCCGGTCGCCCCGACCGGATGACCCAGCGCGATGGCGCCACCGTAGGGGTTCACCCTCGCCGGGTCGAGCTTCGCGTCCCGGATGCAGGCGATCGCCTGCGCGGCGAAGGCCTCGTTGACCTCGACGACGTCGATGTCGGCGGGGCCGGTGCCGGTGGTCGCGAAGAGCCGACCCAGTGCCAGCACCGGGGCGTAGCCCATCAGCTCCGGCTCCATCGCGGCGGTGGCGACGGCCTCCAGCACCGCCAGCGGACGCAGCCCGCGCTCGCGTGCCACGGACTCGCGGGCGACCACGACCGCGGCGGCACCGTCGTTGATGCCCGAGGAGTTGCCGGCGGTGACGCTGCCGCCGTCGCGGAACGCCGCGGGCAGCGACGCCAGCGTCTCCACGGTGGTCTCCGGCCGCGGGTGCTCGTCCACCTCGACCCGGCGCGGTCGGCGACCGGCGATGTCGACCGGCACGATCTCCTCGGCGAAGACGCCCGCGGCCTGGGCCGCGGCGCACCGGCGCTGCGACTCCGCGGCGTACTCGTCCTGTTCCTGGCGGGAGACGCCGTAGCGCTCCGCGACGTTCTCGGCGGTGACGCCCATCGGGATGTCGTGGAACGGGTCGGTGAGCATCATCAGGGTGCCGTCGACCAGCTCCCGGTGGCCGAGCCGGTAGCCGCGGCGCGCCCCGAAGTCGTAGAACGGCATCCGCGACATCGACTCGTCGCCACCGGCCAGCGCGAGGTCGGCACCGCCCCAGCGCACCTGCATGGCGGCCGACCAGATCGCCTGCAGGCCCGAGCCGCACAGCCGGTTGACGGTGTACGCCGGCACCCGCTCGCGCAGCCCCGCGGCGAGGGCGACCCGGCGCGCGTTGAACGCGTCGGCACCGACCTGCCCGATGCACCCCATCACCACCTCGTCGACCGCATCCGGGCCGACCCCGGAGCGCGCCAGCGCCGCCCGGGCGGCGACGGCCCCGAGCTCGTGGGCGGGCACCTCGCTCAGCGCACCACCGAAGCCGCCGATCGGCGTGCGCGCGCCGTCGACGATGACGATCCGTTCCTCGGGCATGACCCGTCCTCTCCGTGTGCCGCTCTCAGGCGGTCCGCGCCCGCAGCGCGCTCTTGGACAGCTTTCCGGTGCCGGTCTTGGGCAGCACCGGCATGAAGACGAACTCGTCGGGCAGCCACCACCTGGCGACCAGCGGCGAGACGTGACGCGCCAGGTCATCGGCCGAGGTGGCGCTGCCCTCGCGGAGCACGACGTAGGCGATCGGCCGCTCGCCCCACCGCGGGTCCGGGCGCGCCACCACGGCGACCTCGGCGACATCGGGGTGGGAGGCGATCGCCGCCTCCAGCTCGACCGAGGAGATCCACTCCCCGCCCGACTTGATCAGGTCCTTCATCCGATCCGCCAGCCGGACATAGCCCTCGCCGTCGATGGTGGCGAGGTCGCCGGTGCGCAGCCAGCCGTCCTCGGTGAAGGCGTCGGTCGCCTCGACCCGGAAGTAGCCGCTGGCCACCCACGGTCCGGCGACCTGAAGCTCGCCGATCGAGCGACCGTCGCGCGGCGGCTCGTGGCCGTCCTCGACGTCGCTCAGCCGCAGTCGGACCAGCGGCATCGGCTGCCCCTGAGCGGCGCGTACGGCGACCTGCTCCTCCTCGGCCGCGCCTGCATGCCGGCTGCGGGTGCCGCCGATGGCGCCGACCGGGCTGACCTCGGTCATCCCCCACGAGTGCGTGAGGGGCAGGCCGACTCGGGCCCGGTAGGCCTCCGAGAGCGAGGCCGGGACCGCGGCACCGCCGCCGAGCAGCATCCGCAGCCCGCTCAGGTCGTGGTCGTCCAGCCGTGGCAGCAGGCTGGTCCACACCGTCGGGACGGCGGCGGCAAGCGTGACCCGCTCTCGCGCCATCAGGCTCAGCAGGTGCTCGGGCTCGGCCGAGGGTCCCGGCAGGACGAGAGCGGCGCCGGCGAGCATGGCGCCGTACGGAAGTCCCCAGGCGTTGGCGTGGAACATCGGCACGATCGGCATCACCACGTCGCTCTCCGCGATACCGACCAGGCCGGCGGCGAGCGTGCCCAGGCAGTGCAGCATCGTCGAGCGGTGGCTGTAGAGCACGCCCTTGGGCGGCCCGGTGGTGCCCGAGGTGTAGCAGAGCCCGGCCGCGAGGTTCTCCTCCTCGGCCGCGAAGGCGTCCTCCAGACAACCCCGGTACGGCGCGGCGCCGGCGACCAGCTCGTCGTAGTCGAGCACCCGCGGGTCGGCGGGGACCGCCGCGTCGCTGTCGTCCGGCAGCACGATCCAGTGCCGCACCCGGGAGAGCCGCTCGGCGCTCGGCCAGATCCGCGGCAGCAGCGCGCGTTCGACGAAGACGACGTCGTCCTCGGCGTGGTCGACGATGTACTCCAGGTGTTCCGCCGAGAGCCGGATGTTGAGCGTGTGCAGCACCCGCTTGGTGGCCGGCACCGCCAGGTAGAGCTCGAGGTGGCGACGGTTGTTGCTGGCGAAGGTGGCGACCCGCGCGCCGACCGGCACGTCGAGGTCGTCCAGCACGGTGGCGAGTCGGCGGGCGTGGTCGGCGACCTCGGCGTAGGTGACCCGCTCGGTGCCGGCCGTGGCCACGGTCTTGTGCGCGAAGAGCTGCTCCAGCCGCTCCACCAGGTGCGCGATGGTCAGCGGTCGGGGCTGCATCAGCCCGGTCAGCATCGCGGCCCGCCGGCGACATAGAGCGTCTGGCCGGTGGTGAACGACGCCTCCTCGCGGACGAAGAACGAGACGGCGGCGGCGATGTCGTCCACGGTGCCGGTGCGGCCGACCGGGATGTCGGCGGCGAACTCGGCGAGGAGCTCGTCGTACGGCTTGCCGAGCCGAGCCGCGGTGGCCTCCAGCATGTCGGTGGCGATGAAGCCCGGCGCGACGGCGTTCACGGTGATGCCGAAGCGGCCGAGCTCGATCGCCAGGGTCTTGGTGAAGCCCTGCAGCCCCGCCTTCGCGGCGGCGTAGTTGGCCTGACCCCGGTTGCCGAGCGCCGACGTGCTGGACATCGACACGATCCGGCCCCATCCCTCCTGGACCATCCAGCGCTGCACGGCGCGGCTCATCAGGAAGCTGCCGCGCAGGTGGACGCCCATCACGCTGTCCCAGTCGGCGGTGGTCATCTTGAACAACAGGTTGTCGCGGGTGATGCCGGCGTTGTTGATCAGCACGGTGGGCGGCCCGAGCCGCTCGGCGCAGGCGTCGACGGCAGACTGGACCGCCGTCTCGTCGGCGACGTCGGCGCCCAGGGCGATCGCCTCTCCTCCGGCGGCGACGATCGCCTCGGCGACCGGCTCGCAGGCGGCGGCGTCGAGGTCGAGCACCGCGATCCGGTGGCCGTCCTGGGCCAGGCGGTGGGCGACGGCGGCACCGATGCCGCGGGCCGCTCCGGTGACGATCGCGATGCGCGCGGGGTCGGTCATGGAGATTCTCCTTGCTCGAGGTGGGATGGGGTGGGTCACTGCGGCCCGGGTACGTCGACGGTGACGGCCTCGACCCGGCCCTCGCGGACCCCGGTCTCGGCGGGCTGCCAGCTGTTGGCGGTCAGCAGGAACAGGCTGCGGCCGTCGGCGCCGCCGAGCACACAGTCGGCCGGCGCCCGCCCCGGCACGTCGACGACATCGGTGACCTCGCCGCCGGCGACGACCCGCAGAAACCGGCCGTTGCCGATGCAGGACGCCCAGACGCCGCCCTCCACGTCGACGCACAGTCCGTCCGGGGTGGAGCCCTCCGGCAGTTCCGCCCAGACCCGCTTGTCGGCCAGGCCGCCGTCCTCGCCGATCTCGAAGGCGGTCAGCCGAGCGGCCCAGGTCTCGGCCACGACCAGTGTCCTGGTGCCGGGCAGGATCACCGCCCCGTTGGGGAACACCATGTCGTCGGCCACCATCCGCGGCGGGGCCGACGCGGTCAGCGCGAAGATCGGACCCGGCCGCTGCGGTGCGCCGCCGTACAGGTCGTAGCCGAAGCCGCCGACATAGGCGGTCCCAGTCGCGTCGACGACCACGTCGTTGATCGGGGCGTCGGTCAGCCCGGACAGGTCGGCGTAGACCCGCTGGTCGCCGCGGAGGTCGTCGCGCAGCACCAGCCGGCGGTGCATGGAGCTGATCAGCAACGACCCGTCGGCCAGCCAACCCAGTCCGGACGGCTGGTCGTCGATCCGGGTGACCACCTCGGGCCGCTCGCCCGACTCCGGGTCGACCCGGAAGATCTCGCCGGTGTGCATGTCGGAGAACCACAGCCGGCCGCCGTGCCAGCGGGCACCCTCGGGGAACCTGAATCCGTCGAAGAGGGTCTGGGGTGACATCGGGACGGTCCTTTCTACGGGCGGTGGAGGAGCAGAACGAGCTGGGTCACGCCGAGGACCACCACGGCGAGGGCGACACTCGCGGTGGCCGAGCCGACGGCGACCACGCGGCGTCGGCGGAGGGCCGCCAGCGCCGCGGCGCCGGCCAGGACGGCGCTGACCAGCGCCGCCGGAAGCGACCACGACAGCCAGACGCGACCCAGCGCGAGTGCCGCGACCAGCGTGGAGAGCACCGTCCGCTCCCAGGCGAGCATCGTCCGCTCGCGCTGCAGGCCCGGTGGTGCGGCCATCGGTTCCTCAGGTCCCGACCAGGGCGGCGAGCACCCCCACCGCCACGAGTCCGGTCGCGGTGGCGACGACCGCGGCGGCCCGTGGGGCGGGCAACGCCGTACCGGTGCGGACCGCCCGCTCGGCACGCGCCCACCGGAACCACGAGAGCACCGCGCACAGCACCCCCGCACCGACGAGTACGACGACCAGTGCGCGCCGCAGCCCCGGCCACGTGGAGACGCCCACGGCATCGAGCGCGACGCCGCCGGCGACCAGCGCGAGCGCGGTCCGGATCCAGGCCAAGAAGGTGCGCTCGTTGGCGAAGGAGAACCGGTAGTCCGGCTCCTCACCGAGGTCGTAGACCCACCGTGGCCAGCGCTCCGGCTCAGCCCTCATGGCTCATCGACTCGAGCACCCGGTCGTAGACCGCCAGCACCCGCTGGTCCAACTCGTCGACGGGTACGCCGATGTCGCGCGCCAGCGCCTCGCGGAAGATGACGTAGCCCTTGTACGCCGCGACGGTGAACGCGTGCATCGCCACCGCGTCGGCGTCCGCGGGCAGGTCACCGGAGCGTTGGTCGCGCTCCAGGGCCGCCCGGGTCCGGGCCAGCTCGGGGAGCACGTGGTAGTCGGGGTCGCCGTCCATCGCCAGCAGCGCCTCGACGAGGGTCACCCGCGGGTCGGCCAGCGCGTCGCGGAACATCGCCCGCCGGCGCTGGATGAACGACGCCTCCCAGTGCCGCTTGGCGCCCGCCGCCCATGCCTTCGCCCAGTGGGCGACGGCCGAGCGGAGCAGGGAGCGCCGGTCACCGAAGTACTGGTAGATCTGACCCCGGTTGACCCCGGCACGGTCGGCGACCTCCTGGAGGTTGACCCCGCCGAAGATCCCGTCCCGCTCGAGCAGCTCGAAGGTCGCCTCGAGGAGATCGGCCTCGGTCCGGGCACGGTCTCGCGAGCGCCGTCGCTGAGCCAGATCCTCCGGTGCCTGCTCCATGTCGCTCCCCTGGGCTCGGTCTCCTCGTCCTCGGCCGCGAGTCGGGCCACCCCGCGCGCTGGCATCGTACTGAGCCGTCACAGCGCACCGTCGCGTCGAAGCTGCTCAAGTCCCTCCGCGTCCAGGCCGAGAAGCTCGCCCAGGACCTCGGCGGTGTGCTCCCCCAGCGCCGGCCCGGCCCAGCGGACCTGACCGGGGGTGGCGCTCATCCGCGGCAACGGCGCGACCATCGGCACGTCGCCGAACTCCTCGTCGGCCACGGTGATCAGCGAGCCGCGGGTGTTGGCGTGCGGGTCGTTGACGATGTCGGCCACACTCATGATCGGCGAGGCGGGCACGTCGGCGTCGCTGAGCATCTTGACCACCTCGTCGGCGGTCAGCTGGGCGACCCAGCCGTCGATGATGCGGTACAGCTCCTCCTGGTGCTCGACCCGGCTCTCCCTGGTGGCGAAGCGCGGGTCGCGTGCCAGCTCGGACATCCCCATCACCGAGGCCAGCCGCGCGAAGAGCGGATCGGTGCCCGCGTGCAGCGACACCCGGCGGCCGTCGGCGGTGTCGAAGTCCGAGGCCGGGACGATCCGCGGGTTCTTGTTGCCGAGCCGCTCGCGGACCGTGTGCTCGAGCCCGTACGCCGTGACCGAGTCCTCGCTGGCGCGCAGCGCTGCCTCGTACAGGGCCAGGTCGATGACCTGACCCGGGCCACCGGCCACGTCACGGTGGTAGAGGGCGCCCATCACCGAGAACGCCGCCATGTAGGCGCTCATGTAGTCGATGACCGAGTAGCCGCTGCGCACCGGTGGCCGGTCCGGCTCGCCGGTCACGTAGGTCAGGCCGCTGTAGGCGCTGGCGATCCGGTCGAAGGCACCGCGGTCGCGGTAGGGCCCGGTCAGGCCGAAGCCGGTCAGGTAGAGCAGCACCGCTTGCGGGTTGAGCGGCTGCAGGTGCTCCGGCAGCATCCGGTAGCGCTCCAGCGTGGGCGGCCGGAAGTTGGTGATCACCACGTCGAAGTGCGGGACCAGCCGGTGGAACACCTCCTGGCCGGCGCGGGTGCGCAGGTCGAGCGAGACCGACTTCTTGTTCCGGCCCTCCTGGAGCCAGCCCGGGGAGCGACCGGACACGCGGGTGAAGTCGCCGACGTGCGGGTCCTCGACCTTCACCACCTCCGCGCCGAAGTCACCGAGAACCGTCGCCGTCACCGGCCCGGCCAGGACCGTGGCCGCGTCGAGCACCTTGATGCCGGAGAGCAGGTCCCCCCGAGGGGAGCCGCCATGGTGGCTGGACAAGTGCGTCACTTCCCTTCCGCCGCATCGACCACGAGCGAGAGGTCGATCAGCTCACTGGGCTTGACGGTGCCCTGATAGCGCAGGGTGTCGGGCACCGAGGAGTACATCTGCTGCAGGCGGGTGACCGAGACGGCCGGCACGTTGAAGTCCCACGGCGGCGCGGGCGCGACCTTCAGTACGTCGGGCGTGGTGCCCAGCAGCTGCGCCACCTGGCTCACCACTGCCGCGTTCTGGTGGTAGTCGCCGGCCAGGTAGGTGTTGACGGTGCGCTCCAGGGCGCGGAAGAACGCGACGCCGGCGGCGCGCTTGTCGTCCAGCAGCCTCGTGGTGGCGAAGTAGCCCGCGATCTGCATGTCGTGCGGGTAGCCGTCCGCCGCCTCGAACGCCGTGCCGGGCTTCAGGCTCGCGGTGAACGGAGGGCCGAAGGTGGCGCCGTCCAGGCTGCCGTTCTCCAGCGCCTGCACCATCGAGCCGATGTCGTTGAAGACCTTCATGTTGACGTCGCTGGACTTCAGGCCGCCCTGCTTGATGGCGGCGTAGAGGCCGTACTCCGACGGCGCGGCCAGGCCGCCCGGGTTGACGCCGATCGTGGTGCCCTTGAGCTTGGCGGGATTGAAGGTCTGCGCCGTACCGAACTTGCTGGACATGTAGAGGCCGCTGTCGGGTGCGGAGGACGCCACGCCCGAGACCCACCTGATCGGCACCTTGTTCCGCAGCGCGTTGAAGACCAGCGCCTGGGCGCCGGCGTAGGTCAGGTCGATCTTGTTCTGACCCAGCAGGGTGAGCAGGTTGGGGACGGTGTCGGTGACGAAGGAGACGTCGAGGTTCTCCTTGGCGAACTCGCCCTTGGCCTGGGCGAGCAGCGCCGGCGCCTCGAGCTCCAGCTTGGAGGGGATGCCGACCTTCAGCGTCTCCTTCTTCGGCAGCGGCTTGGCGGCCGGGGTGTTGGGCGCCCCCGACAGCTTCACGCCCGCGGGCAGGGTCGACACCTGGTGGGCGTCGGCGCCGGCGGAGCCCGCGGACTGGGCCGAGCCCGAGCCGCAGGCGCTGGCCAGCACGAGCATGCCTGCCACCGCCACCGCGCTGAGGGCGCGCGGGATCATTCGGTTGGTCATGGGTTCTTCTCCTGGGTTGCGTGAGGGCGTGGTCAGGAACGCCGGAATCGGGGTCGCTGCTGGGGGATGAGGAGGTTGAGCAGGAGGCTCACCAGGCCGGTGAAGATGACGCCGATGAGACCGGCGATGATGACGCCGGCGTACATCGTGGCCGGGTCGAAGACCTGCGAGCGCTGGTAGATCAGGTAGCCCAGGCCGCTGTCGCCCGAGACCATCTCGATGCCGACGATCACCAGGATCGCGATGCCGGCGGTGAGCCGGATGGCGGTGGCGATGGCTGGCATCGCCGCCGGGATGACGACATGGCGCAGCAGTTGGCGACCGTTCGCCCCGAGCACGGCGGCGGCGTCCTTGTAGCCCTGCTCGACCGAGATCACCGCAGCCGTGGCGGCCAGCACCACGATGAAGAAGACGCTCACCGCGACCAGCACGATCTGGGGCAGGTCGCCCAGCCCGAAGATGAGCAGGAACAGCGGGAACAGCGCCAGCTTCGGCAGGGTGTAGAGGCCGATCAGGGTGTTCTCCAGGGCGGCCCGCGCCACCCAGGACATGCCGAGCAGCAGGCCCAGCAGGACACCGCTCACGACGCCGACGACGTACCCGATGACGAGCTTCTTCACGGTGTCGAGGACGGCGTCGGTCATCACACCCTCGCGGAAGGCGTCGATGCCGGCGGTCCAGATGGTGGTGGGCGCGGGGAAGAACCGGGTGTCGATCCAGTTCTGCCGGGCGGTGATCTCCCAGAGGACGAACAACACCACCGGCGTACCCCAGGCGAGCGCCAGTGTCACCGCCCGGCGGCGCCGGGCGTGCTTGCGCGGGGTCCGCTCCTCCGAGCCCGGTACCCGACGGATGGTCTGGACGCCGGTCACCTCGTCACGCGACGTCATCAGCGTGCTCACGCTGCTCCACCTCACCTTTCAGAAGACGCCAGATGTGTTCCTCCAGCGCCCCGAACTCCGGCGCCGAACGGGCGTCGCGGGTGCGGGGCCGCGGGAAGGGGACCTCGAAGTCGTCGAGGATGCGGCCGGGCCGCGAGGACATGACGACGACGCGGTCGGCCAGGAGCAGCGCCTCGTCGATGGAGTGAGTGACGAACAAGATGGTGCGCCGGTTGGCCTCCCACACCCGCAGCAGCTCCTGCTGCAGGACCAGCCGGAGCTGGGCGTCGAGGGCGGCGAACGGCTCGTCCATCAGCAGGATCTCGGGGTTCGCCACGAAGGCCCTGGCCAGGGCGACGCGCTGCCGCATGCCACCGGACAACGTCGCCGGGTATGCCGCCTCGAACCCGGCCACTCCCGCACGGTGGAGCCAGTCGCGGGCGACCACGTCGGCCTCGCGACGCGAGACGCCGGCGATGTCCAGCGGCAGCCGGACGTTGGCCAACACCGTCTTCCACGGAAAGATGCCGTAGTCCTGGAAGACCATCGAGCACAGCGGCGTGGAGGGCTCGACCCGGTCGATCTCCAGCTCACCCGCCGACGGCGCCGCCAGGCCGGCGACGATCCGCAGCAGCGTGGACTTGCCGCAACCGGACGGCCCCACGATGGCGACGAACTGACCGCGCTCGACCTCGAGGTCGATCGGGCCCAGGGCATGCACCGTGTCGCGACGGGCGACGAACTCCCGCACGATCCCGGAAGCCCGGATGACAAGGTCGCTCACTGGACTACCTTCCTCGCGTCGGCGGTCCTGGATGGGCCGCTGATGCACCCCAGGTGCCGTCGGGTCACTGCCCTGCTCGCTCGACCGTGAGAGGTCCAGCATGAGTTCTGCAGGGCCCGGCGGACACCCGGGACGCCGTGATCGTCGACAGGGCTGTGCGTCAAGGCCGGGTAGGTCACCGGCTGGGAACGCCGATCAGTGAGCTGACTGACAGATGCGTCCCGGCACCGAAAAGAGGGTGCCTCCCCACTGGGTCTAGCAGCGAGGAGGCTGACGTGAAGTCTGCCAGCACCACC
>NZ_DASZUF010000062.1:0-6876 GCF_035547795.1 Nocardioides sp. | reverse complement strand
GGACACTCGACGCGCCAAAGGTGACCTCTCGACGCGCCGTAAGTGACTCCTCGACGTTGTCACTTCCGCCCGGCGTGCCTCAGTAGAAACACCAGTCACAACACTTAGCCTCATGGTCGGGTGGCGCCGTACCGGTGTCTGCCCGTGCTCCTTCCCCGGCACAGCGCCCCTGTGGGCCCAAGCGAGGCAGACCTATGGCGAACAGCTTCATCGGCCGTGACATGGCCGTGGACCTCGGCACCGCCAACACGCTGGTGTACGTCCGCGGTCGCGGGGTGTTGGTCGACGAGCCGAGCGTCGTCGCGCTCAACCAGACGACCGGCGAGGTGCTCGCCGTGGGCCACGAGGCCAAGCGGATGCTGGGCCGCACACCCGACAACATCACCGCCATCCGGCCGCTCAAGGACGGCGTCATCGCCGACTTCGAGGCGACCGAGCAGATGCTCCGCTACTTCATCCAGCAGGTCCACCGACGGCGCTACTTCGCCAAGCCACGGATGGTCATCTGCGTGCCCAGCGGCATCACCGCCGTCGAGACGCGTGCGGTGAAGGAGGCCGGCTACCAGGCCGGCGCCCGCCGGGTCTACATCGTGGAGGAGCCGATGGCCGCCGCGATCGGCGCCGGCCTGCCGGTCCACCTGCCGACCGGCAACATGGTCGTCGACGTCGGCGGCGGTACGACGGAGGTCGCGGTCATCTCCCTCGGCGGCATCGTGACCAGCCTGTCCGTGCGCACCGCCGGCGACGACATCGACAACGCGATCGTGCAGTGGATGAAGAAGGAGCACGCGCTGCTGCTCGGCGAGCGCACCGCCGAAGAGGTCAAGATGACCCTCGGCTCGGCCTGGCCCGCCGCCCAGGAGCCGGACGCCGAGATCCGAGGCCGCGACATGGTCAGCGGCCTGCCCCGCACCGTCACGGTCTCGAGCGCCGACATCCGGGCCGCGCTCGAGGAGCCGATCAGCGGCATCGTCGACGCCGTTCGCACCACGCTGGATCAGACGCCGCCCGAGCTCGCCGGCGACATCATGGACCGCGGCATCGTGCTCACCGGTGGTGGCGCGCTGCTCAAGGGCCTCGACGAGCGGATCCGGCACGAGACCGGCATGCCCGTGCACGTCGCCGAGAGCCCCCTCACCTCGGTCGCCCACGGCGCTGGCCGCTGCGTGGAGGAGTTCGAGGCGCTGCAGAAGGTCCTCGTCACCGAGACCCGGCGCTGGTGAGACGGATGCGCGAGGGACTCAACCGCCGCGGCAGCCTGGAGCCGCGCGACCCGCGGGCGCCGCGTCGGGCCACCGCGATCGCGCTGGTGCTGGCCTGTGCCACCCTGATCACGCTCGACCAGACCGCCGGCGTGCTCGACCCGGCCCGCCGCGTGGTCGGTGAGGTCTTCGGCCCGGCCGAGTCGGCGGTCTCGGCGGCGACCCGCCCGGTGACGTCGATCCCGGGATGGTTCAAGACCCGCAGCGCGATGAAGGACGACATCGCCGCGCTGCGCGCGCAGAACTCGAAGCTGGAGCAGCAGGTGCGCACCTCGGGCTACGACCGCAATCGGCTCGCCGAGTACGACGGGCTCACCAAGACCGCCGAGGACATCGGGTACGCCGTCGTCCCGGCCCATGTGGTCGCCCTCGGACCCAGCCAGTCCTTCCACCGCACCGTCACCATCGACGCCGGATCCTCCTCGGGGGTGCAGGCGGACATGACGGTGGTGGCGGCCCAGGGCCTGGTCGGCCGGGTGCTGAGGGTGACCAGCACCACCGCCACCGTGCTGCTGATCGTCGACGGCGACTCGGTCGTCGGCGGTCGGGTCGGCTCGACCATGAAGGTCGGATTCGTGCGCGGTGGTGGTGACCTCGCCGACGGCCCGCTCGACCTCCAGCTCGCCGACCAGACCGCCACCCCGAGCGCCGGGGACACCGTGGTCACCTGGGGTAGCGACAAGGACGCGCCGTACGTCTCCGGCGTGCCGATCGGCCAGGTCACCTCGGTCTACTCCAGCGTCCGCGACTCCTCCAAGACCGCCGAGGTCAAGCCGTACGTCGACTTCGGCGCCCTCGACCTGGTCGGCGTGGTGGTGCCCAGCGGCACCAAGAGCGACCGGGCCGTCATCGACGCCGACGGGAATCTGAAGTGAACGCACGACTGTGGACCGTCTGCGCCCTGCTGGTCGCGGTGGCGCTGCTGCTGCAGGTCAGCCTGTTCTCCGCGTTCGCGTGGGACGGCGTGGTGCCCGACCTGGTGCTGATGGTGGTGGTCGCCGGGGCGCTGAGCCGGGGCGGTCAGTTCGGGATGGTGCTCGGCTTCGCCGCCGGCGTACTCCTCGACCTGGCGCCGCCCGCGGACCACGTCGCCGGCCGCTGGGCGCTGGCCCTGCTCGTCGCCGGGTACGTCGCCGGCCGGGTGCGCCAGGACACCGACCGGCCCAGCGCGACCGCCGTGGTCGCCACCGTCGCGGCCTGCTCGTTCGTCGCCACCAGCGTCTACGCGCTGGCCGGGCTGGTGCTGCGCGACCCCGCCGTCGGCTTCGGCGAGGTGGTGAAGGTGATCGGCGTGGGTCTGGTCTGGGACGTGCTGCTCACCCCGCTGGTGCTGCCGCCGCTGTTGGCCCTGTTCGCCCGCCTGGAGCCCCAGCGAGCCCGATGAGCCGCCGATGACCTCGCCCAACCGCACCAGCCGCCTGCGCCTGTTCGTGATCCAGGCGCTGGTGTTCTCCCTGTTCGGCACGCTCGCGGTGCGGCTCTACTACGTCCAGGTCGCGCACGGCTCCACCTACCGCGCTCAGGCGGCCTCGCAGTCGGTGCGCGACGTGGTGCAGCAGCCGGCCCGCGGCCTGATCGTCGACGACGAGGGCCGCCCGCTGGTCACCAACCGCACCGCCTGGGTGGTCAGCGTGGACAAGACCTCCCTGGGCAAGCTCAGCCAGGCCGACCAGGCCACCCTGCTCGCGCGGGTCGCCGACGCGGTCGGGGTGAAGGTGGCGACGATCAAGAAGACGCTGAGCACCTGGAACGGCTCGCCGTACCAGCCGGTGCCCATCGCCGAGGACGTGAAGCAGGACGTCGCGCTGCGCATCCTGGAGCAGCCGGAGGACTACCCCGGCGTGGTGGCCGACCAGGAGAGCGTGCGCGACTACCCGCATCCCTACGGCGTCAACGCCGCCGACGTGCTCGGCTACCTCAGCCCGATCACCGCCGACGAGTACAAGGCGGCCGAGCAGGACCACGACCAGTCCCTCAACGCCACCTCCGAGGTGGGTCGCTCCGGCGTGGAGAAGGAGTACGACAAGTGGCTGCGGGGGATGCCCGGCTACACCTCGGTCGCGGTCGACTCGCTCGGCCGTGAGCTGGGGGACACCAAGCAGGTGCCGGCCCAGCCCGGCGACACCCTGGTGACCAGCATCGACGCCAAGGTGCAGAGCACCGCCGAGCAGGCGCTCAGCAACGCCATCCAGACCGCGCGCGCGACCTACGACCCGGTCACGCACAAGAACTACGTCGCCGACTCCGGCGCCGTGGTGGTGATGGACGCCAAGACCGGCCGGGTGGTGGCGATGGCCAGCGAGCCGACGTACGACCCCGGCGAGTGGGTGGGCGGCATCAGCCAGAAGCAGCTGGACCAGCTCTACGCCAAGAAGTCCAACAACCCGCTGCTGTCGCGAGCCACCCAGGGTCAGTTCGCCCCCGGGTCGACGTGGAAGCCGTTCATGACCACTGGCGCGATCACCGACGGACTGCCGACCGACCAGCACTTCACCTGCGGACCCGGCCTGCAGATCGGCAACCGCTACTTCAAGAACTACGAGTCGGAGTCCTACGGCTCGATCACCTTCGCCGAGGCGCTCCAGGTCTCCTGCGACACGTTCTTCTACCAGGTGGGTCTGCACTTCTGGAACAAGTACGGCTCGGACCCGACGAACGCGAACGCCAAGGACCCGTTGGCGGCTGCCGCCAAGACCTTCGGCTTCGGCAAGCCGACCGGCATCGACCTGCCCGGCGAGGCCAGCGGCCGGGTCGGCGACCGGCAGTGGAAGGCGTCGTACTACCGGGCGATGAAGGGCTACTACTGCACGATGGACGAGAAGGGCACCGCCAAGACGCCCTTCCTCAAGCTCTTCGCGCACGAGTTCTGCCTCCAGGGCAACTACTTCCGCCAGGGCGACGCGGCCAACTTCACCATCGGCCAGGGCGACACCATGGTCACCCCGCTGCAGTTGGCCCGCGCCTACAGCGCGCTGGCCAACGGCGGCACGCTCTACCAGCCGACCGTCGGCAAGGCGATCGTCAGCGCCGACGGCAAGGTGCTCGAGCAGATCAAGCCGAAGGTGGTCCGGCACGTCCACGTCAGCAAGAAGGCGATCGACTACGTCAACACCGCGCTACTCGGCACGATGGTCCCGCACAGCGGCTGGAACGGCACCCTGGCCTGGAAGTTCAACGGCTTCCCCGAGGGTCAGCTCAAGGTGCGCGGAAAGACCGGATCGGCCGAGGTGGAGGGCAAGCAGTCGACGTCGTGGGTGGCGACGTACAACAAGGACTACGTCGTCTTGATGGTCGTCACCCAGGCCGGCACCGGCTCGGGCACGTCGGGCCCCGCGGTCCGCAAGATCTGGGAGTCGCTGTACGGCGTCCAGGGCGCGGAGGACTCCACCCAGACCGTCGACCCCGCGAAGGCGGCGATCCCGGGCGTGACCCCGCCGAAGGCGCTGCCCACGTTCGCCCAGGACGGCTCGATCCTGCCGCCGGCTCGCAAGGGTGGTGACGAATGAGCAGGCTCGCCCGGCTCGACTGGGTTCTGATGCTGGCGGTGCTGGCGCTGCTGGTGCTCTCCACGCTGCTGGTCTGGTCGGCGACGTCGCACCCGGTCGACCCCGGCGGCGACCCGACGGCGTTCATGCGCAGGCACGTGGTCAACATCGCCATCGGCGTGGTGCTGATGGCGCTGGTGTGTGCCACCGACCATCGCTGGGTGCGGATCGTGACGCCGGTGGTCTACCTCGCCTCGCTGGTCGGCCTCGTGCTGGTACTCGCGATGGGCAGCACCATCAACGGCTCCAAGTCCTGGATCGACCTGGCCGGCATGTCCATCCAGCCCAGCGAGTTCGCCAAGCTCGCCGTGGTGATCGGGATGGCGCTGGTGCTCGCCGAGCGCACCGAGGGCCGCTGGCGCGCGCGGATCGGCGGCGGCGACGTGGTGGCGATGCTGCTGGTCGCGGCGGTGCCGGCCGTGCTGATCATCCTGCAGCCCGACCTCGGCACCATGCTGGTGCTCTCCGCGACGGTCTTCGGTGTCCTGGCCGCGGCCGGTACGCCGCGCCGCTGGCTGGCGCTGCTCGCCGCCGGTGGCGTCGTGGCGGCGGCCGGAGTCGTGCTCGGACACCTCCTGAAGCCGTACCAGATCCACCGGTTCATGGCCTTCACCGACCCGTCGCTGGACCCGAAGGGGGCCGGCTACAACGTGCAGCAGGCCCGGATCGCGATCGGAAACGGCGGGCTGTTCGGGCAGGGCCTCTTCCACGGCAGCCAGACCCGCGCGCACTTCGTCCCCGAGCAGCACACCGACTTCATCTTCACCGTCGCCGGCGAGGAGCTGGGCCTGGTCGGCTCGGCGTTCCTGATCGCGCTGCTGGGCGTGGTGCTGTGGCGGGCGCTGCGGATCGCGGCCCGCACCGACGACCTCTTCGGCCGGGTCGCGGCCGCCGGGATCGCGTGCTG
The DNA here is from genome assembly GCF_035547795.1 of Nocardioides sp. Classification (GTDB taxonomy): domain Bacteria; phylum Actinomycetota; class Actinomycetes; order Propionibacteriales; family Nocardioidaceae; genus Nocardioides. Next base: position 1,162 of record NZ_DASZUF010000062.1, on the reverse strand, counting down.
GTTCGGCTTCCAGACGTTCCAGAACATCGGCATGTGCCTGGGCATCATGCCGGTCACCGGCGTCCCGCTGCCGTTCGTCTCCTACGGCGGCTCCTCGATGTTCGCCGGGCTGCTGGCGATCGGGCTGCTGCAGAACATCCATGCCCGCTCCACGGCCCCGGCCGCGGTGCGCCGGGCCGCCGCCGTACGTCCCGGGACGGTCCGCTCGGTCCCGGTGCGCTGAAGCCCGCTGTCACACTTCCGCGGCCACCGCCATCTGGAAGGGTGTGACGATCGATGTGGCAGAGGAGCCCGTGACCGGGACGCGCGTGGGGAGCTTCGAGGAGCTGGTCACGATGACCGGCGACCGGATGCTGCGCACCGCCGTCCTGCTCACCGGTGACCGGCACGAGGCCGAGGACCTCGTCCAGAGCGCCTACGCCCAGGCCTTCGCCCGGTGGCGGCTGGTAGCCCAGGCGGAGAACCCGGTGGCCTACGTGCGCACCATCCTGACCCGGGTGTTCCTCGCCGACCGGCGGCGCAGGCGCGTCGGCGAGGTCGCCTGGACGGCAGGCACGGACGTGGCCGCGGCCCCGGTCGACCCGGCGCTGCGGCTCTCGCTGCTGGACGCCCTCGCCACGCTGTCCGCGCAGGACCGGGCGCTGCTCGTGCTGCGCTACTTCGAGGACCTGCCCTACCCCGAGGTCGCCGACCAGCTCGGGCTGAGCCATGCGGCGTGCCGCACCCGCGCCTCCCGCGCGCTGGCCCGGCTGCGTCTCCACTTCCCCGACCTGGCCGACCAGGCCTGACCCGCGAGGACACGATGATGAAGCTGCACGACTCCCTCACCGACGCGGTCGCCGACGTCTCCGCCGACCTGCCCGCCCTCCTCGACGGCTCCCGCCGGCAGGGGCTGGCCCTGCGCCGCCGGCGCCGGGTGCTCGCCGCCGTCGGCGCCACTGCCGCGGTGGCGGTACTCGCCGGAGGCGGGTACGCCGTCGCCGCCTCTGTCGGCCATGGCGCCCACACCACCCTGAGCTGGGCGGCCGCATCGCCCAGCTCCGGCGTCACCGCGCCGCTGACCGGGCGGGGTCTCACCGCGGCGCTCGCGGCGGCGGTCGAGGAGGTGGCCGACGGCGACCTCACCGAGTTCCGCGGTGCCGGGGGCCGTCAGCCGATGGCG
>NZ_DASZUF010000061.1:0-7892 GCF_035547795.1 Nocardioides sp. | reverse complement strand
AGGAGCGGCCGTTACCTGGCCGTGACTTGGCCTGGAGTGTCGGGCTAGACATCGATGTCAGACGCGGCATGATCCGATATTGTGAGCCTCGCCACAAGGCAAGTCCAGCGACCCTGAGGCTGCAATGCCCCAGTTTTAGGGAGCAAGGTGTCCGCCATCCGCCGCCGGCTTCGCCGACCGGGGCGACCCTTGGCCTGGCTCGCGGCGACCGGGTTGGCGGTCTTCGGAGCGGTCGACGCCGGGTCGGCGAACGCCGACAACGCGCCGGCGCCGCCGGACTACACGTACTCGAGCGCGGTGACCGCGATCGGGGCCCAGGTAACGCTGCAGCGCAACCCGGACTTCTCCTCGCTGCCCGACCCGCTGGACGTCGAGGTGCCGCACTCCGAGGCGAAGCTCGACAGCTTCGGCACCTCGCAGGCGGACGGGCACATCGTGAACCTCAACGGCCTCGGCGGAATCCCGGGCCTGGTCTGCCTCGCCGCCGGCGCCTCGACCTGTGCGCAGATCCCGATCGGGCAGATCACCGCCGGCCTGATCCCGTCCTTCCCGCCGCCCGACCCGGTCGACGCGCACGCGTCGTACCCCGCGCACCAGAGCGCCAGCGCGCCGGTGCTCGGCAAGAGCCCGGCGTCGGTGTCGGTCGACCAGAGCGGGTTCGGACTGGCCGCCGCGTCGTCGCACGCCGAGGCACATCAGTACGACGCGTCGACGGTCGCTCGCGCGCAGAACCTCGACATCGCGGGCGTGGTGTCGATCGGCGCGGCGCGGACCACGACGTCGCAGACCGCGACCGCTGACGCGCTCACGACGACCGCGGTAGCCAACCTGTCGAACGTCGACCTCGGGGGCAAGCTGCTCCAGATCGGCCACGTGCGTTCCAGCACCACTGTGGAGTCCCGGCCCGGCAAGCCACCGAAGGACACCACGACCACGGTGTTGTCCGACGTCACGGTCGCCGGACTGGCCGCCACGATCGACGGGTCGGGCATCCACCTGAACGGCAACGGCCTGCCGGCCAACGTCGTCAAGCAGGTCGAGAAGGCGGTCAACCAGCTGCTGGCCGGGGCGGGAGTGCACGTCGCTCTGGCGAGCGTCACCCGCGGTGACGACGACAGCGGCCACTCGGTGGCGGCGTCCGGGTTGCTGATCACCTTCGACCGCAACGTCAAGGGCACCAACCCGATCACGGTCGCGCTTCCGCCGGGCGTGCCGTGCCCGATCCACTTCCCGGTCGGGGTGCCCGATCCTTGCTCCGGGGTCAGCTTCTCCCTGGACGGGGCCTACCACGGCCAGATCGCGCTCGGCCAGGTCGGCGTGGTCAGCATGGCCCAGCCCGGCGAGAACTTCGGCGGCACGGCACCCGGCGGCGTCGAGCAGCCCCCGGGTGGCACGGTGCCGCCCGGCGGGGCCAACCTCCCGCAAGGCGGCGGCTCGTTGCCGCCGGGCGGGTCCAGCCAGACCGGCGGCACCAGTTCCGGCGGGCCGCCGGTGGTCGCCCAGGGACAGCGCAACGTCGCCGACCAGCTCGAGAACGTCAGCGAGCGCCTGGAGTGGTTCTTCCCGTTGTTCGCACTGGGCGTGCTGGCATTGATTGGTAGGTTCCGGACCCCGCCACGGCTGCCCGGACCGAAGTAGGTCGAGAGGGGACTGCACACGATGGCATCGGCACGCGCCGTACCGGCGAGCCACACTGAGCCCGAGCGGGTGGAGGTCACCCCGTCGGTCGGCTTCGCCTGGCTGGTCGAGGGAATCCGGCCGTATCTCGGCTACCTGTTCATCGCCGCCGGGCTGATCGCGCTGTTCGTCGGCTGGTGGGGGGTGTCGGGCAACGCGCTGGTGGCCAAGCAGCTTCCCTACATCGCCAGTGCCGGCCTGATCGGGATCGTGCTGATCGCGATCGGCAACCGGATCTTCCTGACCAACGACCTGCGCCGTGACTCCGGCCGGCTCGACCGGCTCGAACAGATGGTGGCCGAGCTGCACGCGGTGCTGCTGGCGCGCACTGACGCGGTCGCTGCCGCGCCTGCGGCCAGCAGCGGCGGCAAGCCGTTCCGCGCGGTGCCCAGAGGCACCAGCTACCACCTGCCGGAGTGCTCGATGGTGCAGGGCAAGGACACCGTGGGGATCAGCCGCGGCGAGGTGACCAGCCGCAACCTCAAGCCGTGCCGGATGTGCCACCCGGACGCTGCCTGACCCTCGCATGACACTCGATCCGACTGCCGGCTTTCCGCGCCGCGAGTACGACGCCTGGCGCCGTCTGGTGGACCTGGTCCCCAGGCGGCTGCAGCATCCGGGCGTCTACGCCGGCGCCATCTTCGTGCTCTGGGTGCTGGCGGCCGCGCCCGGCCGCTGGTCCTACCTGGGGCAGCAGTTCGTCGCCGGCATGTCGATCGGTGCGATCGCCGCGCTCGGCGGAACCGGGCTCGTGGTGGCCTACCGCGCCACCGGGGTGTTCAACTTCGCGTTCGCCGGCATCGCCACGGTCTGCGCGTTCATCATGTACGAGCTCACTCAGAACAACGGACTGCCGGTCTGGCTCGGCCTGCTCATCGTCGTGCTGGGCGCCGGTCCGGCCATCGGCATGCTGATGGACCTGGTGGTCTTCCGGTCGCTGCAGCGCCGTTCGGCCGGCACCGCCGAGAAGCTCGTCGCGAACCTCGGGGTGCTGATCCTGCTGCTCGGCATCGGGGGCGTCATCTACGGCGAGACCACCTACCAGCCCAAGAACGTTTTCTCCGCGGGCCAGGCGTTCCAGCTCAGCAGCGGTGACAGCGCGGTCTCGGTGTCCTGGAGCGTCGTCGGCAACGTCGCGGCGATCGTGATCGCGGCCGGCGGGCTGCTCCTGGTCTTCCGCTACACCCCGCTCGGGCGCCAGGTCCGGGCGGTGGTCGACCGGCGCGGCCTCGCCGAGCTGTACGCGGTCAACGCCAACAAGATCTCGATGCTTTCCTGGGCGATCGCGGCCGCGTTCGCGGCGCTCGCCGGGGTGCTCGATGCTCCGATCGTCGGCTTGCAGAACGGCGCGCTCGCGTTGCAGGTGCTGCAGATCATCGGCGTGGCGGTCGTGGCGCGGCTGCGCAACATCGGGGTCGCGGTGGCGGCGGGTTTCGGGATCGGGCTGGTCGGCAGCCTGGGCTCGGCGCTCGTCACCCCGCACTACTGGTCGTGGCTGTCCTGGATCCCGAGCATTCCGGCGGACATCGACGTCCAGGTGCCGGTCCTCACCACGATCGTCTTCCTGCTGGTCTACCGCAGCCTCGACGAAGCGACCGGGGACGGGACGGCCGGGGTCGTCACCGCGACCTTCAGCCGGATCGCCCGGCGCAGCCCGGCCGCGACCGTGCAGGGGTTGCTGGCGATGGTGCTGGTCGCGGTGGTCGTCCCGGCGCTGCTCACCGACGGCAACCTCGCGATCGCGCAGGAGGTGGTCGCGTACTCGGTCGCCTTCCTCGCGATCGTGGCGATCACCGGCTACAGCGGCCACCTCTCGCTCGCGACCGCCGCCTTCGCCGGTCTCGGCGCCTACATCACGGTGCGGCTGCGCAACGGGCTGCTCCCGCTGCCGGTCTCGACCTCCATCCCGCACGTGCCCGTGCTGCTGGCGATGCTGATCGCGGGCTTGGTGGTGATCCCGATCGGGGTGATCGTCGGGTATCCCGCGCTTCGGCGCCGGGGGCTGATCCTCGGTTTGATCACGCTGGCCTTCGCCCAGGTGGTCGACGCCTTCGTGTTCCAGAAGCCGGACTGGACCAGCGGTCGCAACACCGGCCGTCCCGACCTGTTCGGCTGGTCGTTGTCCGGACCGCGCTCGTTCCTGTACTTCGAGCTCGTGGTGCTCGCGCTGGTGCTGCTCCTGGTGCGCAACCTTCGAAGCGGCGCGCTGGGGCGGGTGCTGGGCGCCATGCGCGACAGCGAGCGCGGCGCGGTCAGCGTGGGCATCTCGCTGCGCCGCTACAAGCTGCTGATCTTCGGTGCGAGTGCCTTCATCGCCGCGATCGGGGGCAGCCTGATCGTGCAGCAGGCCGGCACGTTGAACGTCAATCCCGACGGCCCGTTCTCGCCACTGTTCGGCCTGTACTGGTTCGGCGCCGTCGTGGTGTTCGGCCTGTCCTACCGGGTCAGCGCGATCCTCGGCGCGATCGTGTACATCGCGGTCGACGTGGCGGTCGGCCACAGCTTCGCGAGCCTGATCGTGATCGGGACGATCGCGTTGTTCATCGGCTACCTGCCCGGCGGGCTGATCGGCACGGTGCTGCGCTTCGTGCGGGGCGACGGCATCGGTCCCTCGCCGGCGCAACAGAGCCTGGGCGCCTTCGCCGCGGCCCGGGCCCGGGCCGAGACCGCGCCGCCTCCGGGACACGATCTGGAGCCGTCGCCGTTCGCGAAGGGGCTGCTCTCGTGAGCGCCCAGCGGCTGCCCGGAGCGGTGCTGGAAGCGCGCGGGATCAGCGTGCGCTTCGGTGGCTTCCTGGCGCTCAACGATGTTGGTCTGGTCGCCGAGCCGGGCCGGGTGACCTCCCTGATCGGACCGAACGGCGCCGGCAAGACCACTCTTTTCCACGCGATCAGCGGGATCCTCACCCCCGAGCGGGGCGAGACAATCCTCGACGGGCGCAGTCTGCGCGGGATGTCGCCGGACAAGCGCGCCCGAGCCGGGATGGCGCGCACCTTCCAGATCCTCGAGCTGTTCTCCGGCCTGTCGGTGGCCGAGAACCTCCAGGTTGCGGTCGAAGGCCGGTCGGCCAGCCGGATCTGGCGGGACCTGTTCTCGTTGCGCCACCCCGACAACCCCGAGGTCCTCCGGCAGGTGCGCGAGGCGATGGAGCTGGTCGGTATCACCGAGCTCGCCGACCGGCCCGCCGGGTCGCTGCCCACCGGGCTGTCGCGGCTGGTCGAGCTCGCCCGTGCGTTGTGCACCGAGCCGCAGGTACTGCTGCTCGACGAGCCGGCCAGCGGGCTGTCCGGCCCGGAGACCGACCGCCTGCACGCGGTGCTCACCTCGCTCGCCGACCTCGGCCTGACCATCCTGCTGGTGGAGCACGACATCGAGCTGGTGATGTCGTTGTCGAAGCAGATCTACGTGCTGGACTTCGGTGCGATGATCGCCCAGGGCACGCCCGCCGAGGTCCGGGCGAACCCGGTGGTGCGCGCGGCGTACCTGGGCACAGAGGCGGCGGCGGGATGAGCCGGCCCGCGCTCGAGGTCGAGAACCTTGCCGCCGGTTACGGCAAGGTCACCGTCATCCACGACCTGTCGATGACGGTGCCCGAAGGCGCGGTCGTTGCGCTGCTCGGTCCGAACGGTGTCGGCAAGACGAGCACCCTCGGGGCGTTGACCGGCACGGTGCGGTCGACCGGTGGGGCGATCCGCCTGTTCGGCGAGCGCATCGACGGGTTGTCGCCGTACCACCGGGCGAAGCGTGGACTCACGCTCGTCCCGGAAGGGCGAGGCATCTTCCCCGGCCTGACCGTCGGCGAGAACCTCGAGCTGGCCGCCGAGTCGGCGCAGGGGGTCGACGCGGCCTGGCGGCGCCGGCAGCTGTCGCGGGTGCTGGAGATGTTCCCGACGCTGGGCACCCGGATGAAGCAGCGTTCGGGCACCATGTCGGGTGGCGAGCAGCAGATGCTGGCGATGAGCCGGGCGTTCCTCGCCAACCCGAAGGTCCTGATGATGGACGAGATCTCGGCCGGTCTCGCGCCTCTGGTGGTCCAGATGCTCTACGACGCCGTCGAGCAGCTGAAGGCGGACGGGACGACGATCGTGCTGGTCGAGCAGTACCTCAGCTACGCGCTTCGCCTCGCGGACATCTGCTACGTGATGGCGAAGGGTGCGGTCACCTTCGTCGGCGAGCCCGCCGAGCTGCAGGGCGCGGGGGCCGGGATCAGCTACCTGTAGGTGGCATGCCAGGTGCGCGCGACGAGCTCGGCCCGAGGGTCGTCGAGGGCGTCGGCGAGCGGCAGGTGCAACAGCACGAGGTCGGAGGGCACGCCGGCGCGCACCCGGCGCGGGGGAGCGCTCAGCGCCTCGAGCGGCCGGAGGTAGCCCGAGAGCACCATCTTCGCGCTGACCCATTCCTTCATGTTCACGCGTGCGCCGCTGGCGCTACGACGGTCCCGCGCGGCGCGCATGACCGTCCATGGGTCGACCGGGCCGTACGGCGCGTCGCTGCTCGGCACCACCGTGACGCCGGCCGCCTGTAGCGACTCGTACCGGTAGAGGTCGGCGAGCTCGTCGGCCGGCACCTCGCCGAGGTAGCGGTCGCCGCGCTCGAAGATGAAGCCGGGTTGGGTCACGACCGCGACGCCGTGCCGGGCGAGCCGGCCCACCGCGTCCGCGTCCGCGACCGCGGCGTGCTCGATCCGGTCGCCGCGCACCGCTCCGATCTCGTCGAAGACGGCGAGGACGAGCAGCAGTGCCGCGCGGCTCACGCAATGGACGGCCACCGCCCGGCCGAGGACGCGGGCGTCGGCGATCTCCTCGCGCAGCTGGTCGTAGTCGGGGAGGTCGTGGTCGGCGATCACGATCTTGCGCGGCCCGACGATGCATTGCGCGGGTGCATCCTCGGCGAGCAGCTGCACACGTTGCGGCAGCGTCGGCGCCGCGAAGACGTGCTCACCGCCCGGACCGATCCGGGGAGTCGCGTCGGTCACTCCGGTGATGCCGTACGAGGACAGCTCGCGGCCGAGCGGTCCGAGATCGGGCATCTCGTCCTTCACCCGCGTCCGGAGCCAGTCGTCGAGGCGGAACAGGCGTCCGGTCGGGCGACCCCGGCCGTCTCGCTCGATGCCCGGCTCGTTCGAGTCGGCCGCGCCGACGGCGATCAGCGCGACCGTGTTGAGCGTCCACATCGCCCCGCTGCTGTGCTGGACCCGTACCGCGCGGTCGGGGGCGACCCGGTCGATCGCTGCCGCGTCGAGATCGTCAGAGCCGCCCACCGCGCGGATCCATCCGGTGCCCGCCGGCGCGCCGGAGAGCGCGTCGATCCCTCCGCTGACGTCGATCGAGGTCCGCGCCCGTGCGGTCGCCAGCAGATGGATGTGGTGATCGTGCAGCCCCGGCAGGAGCGCGCCCCCGCCCGCCTCGATCACCTCCTCGTTGCCCAGGGGGGCCATCGCGTGCGGCGAGACCTGGCGCACGAGCTGCCGGTCGAAGCGCACGTTGACCCGCCGGCCTTCGACCTCGGCGTCTCGGATGACGGTCACGGCGCGGGCCGGGGTGCGGGCTGCCGCACGGCGGTGAGGGCGCGGCCGTCGTCGACCTGCCAGACGCCGTCACGCTCGACGACCGACGCCTGCGGAGCCGGCGTGCGCGCGGCACGCGCGACGTCGTACATCGCGACGTCGTGCACGGCGCACCGGCCGGCCACGGCGCTCGCGAGGGCGGTGACCGCGGCGTGGACTCCGGTGAGGGGGTCGGCGAGCGCGTCGCCGGCGAAGACCGAGCCCGTCCCGAGCAGTCCGGCCGCGGCGGCGACGTCGTCGCCGTACCCGACCCGGTTGTGCGCCCGGCCGTAGGCAGTGATCGAGATCCAGCTGCACGCTTTCGCGACCGCTACGACGTCGGCCGGGTGGATGCCGAGCTGGTGCAGGGCCCGCGGGCGGGTCGACTCGATGACGATGTCGGCGCCGCTGAGCAGGTCGGCCAGCTCGGCGAGGCCGGCCGCCGTGTCCAGGTCGACGGTGACGTGGGTCGCCCCCGCGCGCAGCAACCGATGAAACGCGGGGGCCACCGACCGCGTCGGGTCGGGCCGCCGCGTGCTTTCCACGATGACCACCTGCGCGCCGAGCAGCCCGAGCAGATGGCCGCACAGCGGGCCGGCCCACAGCGCCGACAGGTCGACGACGAGCAGCCCGGCGGGCAGCGGTGACGGCGTGAGCGGCGCGGTGCTCG